>DDLV01000032.1 GCA_002340325.1 Glaciecola sp. UBA2563
CGAAGCTTTCAAATTACTAATACCTACAACCAACTGTAACTCAACATCTTAGAAAGTCAGCAACACATAAACAGAACATAACCTTAGAAAATGCTTTCTGTCACCGTAAATTTTTATTAAGGATAAGACTATTATGTACGTTTGTTTGTGCAATGGAGTAACTGAAAAACATATTTGCGCTGCGGTTGAAGAGGGTGCTAGAAGCGTCGCTGATCTTCGAAAGGCACTAGAAGTCACAACTATATGTGGAAAATGTGCGTCTTGCGCAAGAAAGCACTTGAAGTCCTTAGAATCTGAATCTTGTGCAAAGTCCGCCTAAGCAAATTCCTCTAATACACGCCCTCGTGCATGCATCTGCAAAATATCATTCGATTGATAAAAATCCGCGCATATCTAGCGATATCATGTCTTATCCTTTTATCTTTTGCTGCCAGTAGCGAAGCATCTTCCCACCAGTTGAATACTAATATCCTACTTCGCTATGAGAATGATAACGGAGATGAACATCTCGAAGATCGAGAACGTGTTCGGCTTATCGCAAAAGTTGGGCTCACCAGCAACTGGAGCGATGCATGGCAAAGTACTTTTCGCGTAAGTACTGGCTTGAAAAACAAGCAAAATGTACCGGCGGTTACCCTATTTAACTTCACAGACCATGCAACACCAGATCGAGATGTATATATCGACCAGTTTTTTCTCAGTTATTCAAATACATCAGTAAATCTTCTGTTTGGTAAGCTGCCGTGGAAAAGTAAACAAGTTACCGATACTTTTTGGGATCGAGACTTACATCCATATGGCGTATCGGTAGATATGCGACTTTCCAGCGATAGTGCTTTTTTTGCTGGATACTACTTTCCCTTGGACGGCGTATCTAACACAGTAGGCCAACTATCGATAATGCAATACCAAAGAAAATGGCGCTTTGATAATGCTGAGATTGAGATTTCACCGTGGTGGGCAGATTTCAATAGCGGGGAAGCTAGGTTTGCAACAAGAGATACCAATATCGATAACACCTTTGTTTATATTTCTAGCAGTATTTCTTACAAAAAGTGGAGCGTTGGCGCTGATATAGGCAAGAGTATTGTGTCGCAGCGGCAGTTTGAGGATTCACTCTTTGTTAACCAAAAACTAAGTTACGTGTTTGAGATCAGATACGGCAGTCTACAAAATATCAATTCTACCTTGTTACAGCTAAGACTATTTAGCACTGAAAAGTACGCCACTGTGACTGAGGTTGCACAAAATGCGGTATCAAGGTTTTCAACCAACAATCACAAAGGCTGGGATGTTCGTATGAGACGAATGGTTACCGACGATATGTGGCTAGGCGTGCGCTATTCTGAAAGTAAGACGCTCGTAGGCCCTGATAAGTCAGGCAGAAGATTAAGAATAGAGCTGAATATGCAGTTGTAGACGTTGCAACGTATCAAGACTGTTTTGATGGACAGTAATTTTGCGACCACACATTAAAAATGTCCACGTTACTCTACTTACAGCTTACGCTTGAGTTTTTTATAGATTTTTTCAAAGTTCTTATCGTTCTCAACCTCAATACTGTCGAAAGTGGCCGTTGCGCCTTCACCATCATCCATGTTCAGCTGTAATTCGGTCATTCGAAGCTTTGCCCAATCAGCGCTTGGAAGACCTGCTATTGAATATTGTGCATTTTCAATTATTGATATATAGCGGGTTAGCGCTGCGACACCTTCTTGGTTATGCGATTTTGACTCAATTGCTGTTCTGCCTATAGCGTATGTTGCATAGGCTTGTTGGCTGAGCATACTTTCATATTCGTCACTCGCCTCTTCATCTGCATCAAGTGGCGGTTTCGCTATTTCAACATCGCTTGCCTTCTGCAAATAAGTTATCGCTTTATCATAATCCTCTTGGGCGCTATAGAGATTTCCTAACTCACGAAATGCACGAAATGACGCATGAGACTCAGCATTGCTGTCTTGCGCCAATTCCAATAAAAGCGCTTCGGCTTCTTCTGGCTTATCGTCGCTTCTAAGAAATCTGGCTTCGGCAAATTGTCCCTCAGTAGGATCGACTTCTTTGATTCTGAGAACCAGCTTCTGCGCTTCTTCCAAATCTCCGCCGGCGATTGAGGGAGCAGCAATGTAAAATGTCATTAATGCAGATAACGTAGTGGCATTTTCAGGCGCTAATTCAACCGCCTTATTTAAACTATTTAACGCTTTTTTTGCATATCCCAATGCGCTGAATACGCTATCAGATGCTTGCGCGCCCATGATGCTTGCGTGCTGTAAATACACTTCATATTCATTGGGGAAAGCCTCAATTGCTTGTTCAGCCGCATCTTCGGCATCGTCCAAATCTTTTTCTGCATAAGCTGCTATCAAGAGCTGAAAATGCTCTATGGTTTTTTTGTCGATGTCTTTAATTTGTGAGATTACGGATGCGTAGTCGCCTTTATTCAGTAGTGACTGTAATGATTCAACATCGCTGTCTGCCACGCTAGTTACAGCTGACGAGAGAAGCAAAATGGCGAGGAGATATTGAAAAAAGCGAGGCATTTGGACGTCCTTATTCATGTTACGATGCTAAGCAACTATATCAGAACGCAATAGTGATGATTTGTTCAAATATGTAAGACTTTTTGTCAGAACATGAGTTCTAAGATAAAGACTTCATTTTCTTCTTTTCATAACTCTTCATATAAAATCTTCGCCACAAAGATTCAAATGGTCCGCGATGGCTGATGTTTTCTACGTACCATTTTGCGAAAAAAAGTTGGATAACGGTAAACACCACGGTTATCAACATAAAATCCGCCATCGTCACTGTACTGTCAAAATCGGGATAGATTGCGGGCACTATCGCTCTGAAAAGCAAGGCCATAATAATTGACTGCGACAAATATAAAGTGAATGCTAACTTACCACATGCGCTCGGTGCATCAACCAACCAGCTTCTGTGCTCGCTTATTTTTATAATTAAATGTGCATAAATAAGCGCAACAAAAATCGCTGAAACACTTGATAGCAGCATAATGTACATCGGATCTATGCTTTCCGAAAAAAATGCGGGTGAGGATGATATTGATGTTGTGAGGATGGCAAGTATCAGGAGTTTTCTGAACGTTGGCTGACTAAACCTATGGCGAAAGAATCCGCTTCGATAAAGATATACCCCAACTAACATTAAACCTAAAGGTTGCCAGACTAAGAGTATAAACGCGCCTATCAATACAATGATCAAGAAGCTGATTTGATTCAGTATCTGATTTGCGTAACTTTCCCGCCAATCGCTTACCATCTCCAAAAATTCTGGCGAACTTCTTAGCAATGAGTCTGATTCCAACTCAGCTGCAACAACTAACGCAAACAATAACAAGAAAATCACACTGCCAATGACGAAGTGCTTTTTACCTTTTTGTAAGAGTATATCTTGTTCAAGTGGTAATCGGCTGACCAACATTAGACCGCATATACTGTAAAGAACTAAAATATCACCACCAAAAATAAAGGTGACATGAATAACGCCAAACAAGAGCAGCCAGTGCATTCGAGATTTGAGGAAATCTTTGTGGTTAGCTTGATGCCGTTGGCACCAATCATATTGGATGGCCATTCCTGCGCCAAACATCAAACAGAAAAGAGTCCGAAATTTACCGTCTGCAAATAAGCTTTGTACAAAATTGAAGATTTCATCACTTAGCAGCGACTCATCAAAATGCACGTAGCCAGTAAGGAGGTTATTGTGGTAACTGATATTCATAACCAAAATGCCGAGCACAGAGATTCCGCGAATTAAGTCAATTGACTTAAGTCTCATTTTAGTTTTCCTTCTATTAATTCATATAGGCCCTAAATATATGCATCTATTTTTATTAGATAATGTTATTCAGTATGGCGGATTTGATAGATTCTGCTTATACTCACAACCTGAGAACTTACTTTTATTATGTTGATAAATACGCAGGCGCCCTTATAGTCTTCGCTAGATTTTGGCGAGATTAGAATCTGTTCGTTTATTGGTCATGTTCTTGGCCTATCCGTGTTTACATAAATATTACAGTTGCTGAAACGGCGACAATAACCGCGATGATTGATAAAGTATCGCAAAAATAATAATAAACAATAATTAAATTGCTGCTCAAGACAGCAACTACCACTAGCGCTAATAGGTTTTGCTTTTAACCAAGTATGAAGCATTGCCTTTTTGGGAAAAAAAATGAAAGAAACTTGCTTTCGTATGAAAGGCACAACGCTTACCAGTATTGTGTTAGAAGTAATAGATTTTGAGTCGGATAACTTTGAAGTTCAGTTATCAAAAAAGATCGCAAGCGCGCCAGAGTTCTTTACTCGTTCCTCACTGATTTTGCATCTAATTAAGCCCTTATCTACTGCTGAGTTTGAATCGCTAATTGCCCTTTGTCGCCGACTGAAACTACAACCTATGGCGGTGAAAGGAGAAGTGGCTGAGCTAAAATCAACTATCAATGATTTTGGTCTAGCAGATATAAGCCAGAGCAAACTTACAGATAGTGCGCTTCCTACGCAAAAGGCGCCCTCAAATACTGACAAAACTGCAACCAGCAACAACGACATCAATGCTTCTCAAACTCAACAAAATGAACAGAGCGATAATTCGCCAAATACTAATTCGCCTGCTGCTAATTCGGCCACCAAACGCGAACCTGCTCCTGCAGTTGATGCCGCACTGAAACCCACTAAGGTGGTAAACCGCCCCGTAAGGTCTGGGCAGCAGGTTTATGCTCAAGGCAGTGACTTGATAGTGATGGCATCGGTAAGCGAGGGTGCAGAGCTTTTGGCTGACGGCAACATCCATGTTTACGGCACGCTGCGCGGACGAGCGCTTGCTGGTGTTAAAGGCGATCCGGAAGCCCGTGTATTTTGCCAGTCATTAGACGCCGAACTTGTTTCAATAGCAGGGCAATTCATCACGTACGACACCGTAAAAGGCGACTACTGGAAAAAGCCTGCACAAGTATATTTAGAAGAAGAAAAATTGCGTATAGAGCCCTTGGTTTAATGCCTTATACGTACAAATAGGAAAGAAAAAGATGGCAAAGATTATCGTAGTAACCTCAGGTAAAGGCGGTGTAGGTAAAACTACATCGAGTGCAGCAATCGCAACTGGGCTTGCGCTAGCGGGCCATAAAACCGTAGTAATAGATTTCGATGTTGGCTTGCGAAACCTCGACCTTATTATGGGATGTGAACGCCGCGTTGTTTATGATTTTGTCAATGTCATTAATAAAGAAGCGTCGCTCAAGCAGGCACTTATTAAAGACAAACGCACTGAGAATCTACTCATTCTTCCAGCGTCGCAAACCCGTGATAAAGATGCGCTTACCATAGACGGTGTTCAGGCAGTGCTTGACGAACTCAAGGAAGATTTTGAATACATCATCTGTGATTCGCCAGCAGGCATTGAACAGGGCGCACAAATGGCGCTGTATTTCGCTGACGAAGCCATTGTAGTCACCAATCCTGAAGTATCTTCAGTCCGCGACTCAGACCGTATTTTGGGCATTCTTCAAAGCAAGTCACTGCGCGCGGAAAAAGGCGAATCTGTCAAAGAACACCTGCTGCTAACGCGCTACAACCCTATG
This sequence comes from Glaciecola sp. UBA2563, assembly GCA_002340325.1. GTDB lineage: Bacteria > Pseudomonadota > Gammaproteobacteria > Enterobacterales > Alteromonadaceae > Glaciecola. The sequence continues at coordinate 5,609 of DDLV01000032.1, forward strand.
CGCGTTGAAAGCGCTGAAATGTTGAGTGTTGCAGACGTTGAAGAAATTTTGGCGATTCCACTTTTAGGTGTTATTCCAGAATCTGAAGCAGTACTAAAAGCATCGAACCAAGGTCAACCGGTTATTCTTGACGAAGACGCGAATGCCGGAAAAGCTTATGCTGATGCTGTTAAACGACTGCTAGGCAAGTCAGTGCCTCATCGATTCCTTGAAGCAGAGAAAAAAGGCTTCTTTAAACGTCTGTTAGGAGCGTAGTAATGCGAATTTTCGACCTTCTCAGAAGAAAGCAAAAGCCGAATACCGCTGCAATAGCAAAGGAGCGGTTACAAATTATAGTGGCACACGAACGCAAAAAGCGCACAGAGCCTGATTTCTTGCCAAAGATGCAACAAGAAATCATTCAGGTCATTCGCAAATACGTCAAGATTGAAGACGATCAGGTGTCAGTGCAGTTAGACAGCAACGACGATTGCAGTGTGCTTGAATTGAATGTGACTTTGCCAGACAGCAGTAACTAAAAGGCGAAGAAATTTCTTCGCCTTCACTCCGTCCCTAGTGTTTTATGCGCGTCTAATCTTTCTTTTATGATGAACAACACTTCTTCATCATCTTCTTCCATCGATTCAAGCGCATCAATGGGTGCGTTTTTTACTGCTTCTAATCGTACCGTCCAGTCCTGGTCGTTCAACATGGGTATTACATCTTCGCCTGTTAGACGTGATGCTACGATGCGCCTGACTTCGGGATCTGTGTCTCTGGCAATAAGACCTAGAGATACTTCTGGGATGCGTTTTGCAATGATCTTGCGAATTTGTCTGTCAGGATCATTGATGAATCTAAATAATCTGCCTTCAGGTAGGCGCTGGGCGACGTAGGCGCGAACCAGATAATCACTGTCTGACGCCATTTCTTCGAGACTTTCCAAAGGCAGTCTGTCCGCTACGGTTATTCTGACTTCTCGATCCTTATCATTCATCATCAGATGAAGTTGTTCACGCGGCAATCGATAGGCAACGGCTCTGCGTACCGCTTCATCTACATCGGATATCATTCTATCCAAGGCGTCTTGTTTGGCATATCTCACGGCAATTGCGCGTCTCTCCCAAAAGTCATCGCGCAGGTAAATAGATGCGTATTGTGGATTCATGCGAAAGAATCGGTCAATCTGTCTGCCGCTTTGTGCTTTTACGCAGATATCACCTGGGCAACAGCGGCCGCCCAGCAATAGTGTGTTCCGGTGAGTGCAAAAGCGACAATCTGCTAATGGGGTCAGATCGTCGTTGTCCGTTGGTGCCATTTGCTATTGATTCCGTTTGTTTAGTCTTCAATAATTTCAGCGATAACTAAACCTGACGCTGATGCCAGATCGTTAGTCAGCACAGAGCAATGATCGCTGCTGTCTACTGCATATAGAGAAAACCCGGGTCTTTCCATAACGGGTGTTCCTCCCGTAATGTCATCTTCCATACACCAAGTAAAATGCTTATCAATGTACTGTTCACGCAATTGCCTTAGCTGGTGTTCCGAAATTGATTGTCCATCCAAATAATCTGCGATTTGTGATAGTTCGTTATGTGAAATCATAGTGTTTCCTCCTGGAGATATTTACAGCCATTCGTCACTCCTTGTTCCGGTTTTCCCATTGCTTTAGCTAGCCAAGGGGGGAGGCTGTTTTTTGCTAATACATCTTGTACCTTTGACAATGCTTGCGTAGCATCTGCTCGTACATCAATTGCGACTGGATGAATGCCCAATGAAACGACTTTGGCAGCCGCTCTGGCGCCAATAGAGGTTGCATAGACAAGTACACAGTCTTTTAATAAACCGGCACGCGATTGGAGCTTTTCGCTGCGATCAATGTTATTGCGTGGTTCTCGAATATCAATAAGACGTATCGATTGCGCTGACACCTGATAGATTAAATATCGTTGGCATTGAGAAAAGTCAGCATCGATTGTTTCGCCTGAATTAGAAGCGCATGCAATCAAGATCATGCCGACACCATCACAAAAATCATTAATCTGATTGTCGGGTTTGGGATGAAGAAGGTGTTTTATTCCTCTGCCTTTCAGCAATGCGAAGGCCGTTTCGAATCGAGATTGCTCAATATCGGCAAATAAGTCTTTACCGATTTCGCGAAACTTCTTTGCTCGAAGCTTATTCAATTTTGAGGCGGTGATGGGTTCTCCCATGATTTGAATTAGCAGAGTAATCAGCTTTTCACTCGTAACAGTTCTAAGCTCTTTACTCGCTAGTCCAATACGTAACGCCACCTCTCTTTGCAATGGGCGCAAAGGGTTTGCGGGCGCTGACATGGTTAGATACCCTCTTTGGCCCTTCTCACGCGCACCGTCTTGGGTAGGCTTGGCATAGGGATAGGGTCTAAATAGTAGCTAGAACCATCTGCCAGAGTGATTTCACCACCCCATTTATCATCTGATTCAAACTCAATAGATGCGATTTCGTCTTCTAAATCGCGTTTGGGGACGTAGAGAGTCATTTTGCCCTCTGCCTTTCTAATCATTACGTTTGGCATCGTATTACTCCTTGATTATAGCTATTTGAACAGCTATTCCGGCATCAATATCTTGGTGTGGATATCTCTGTATGGATATCGAGCCAAGAATATTGGCAAGAATAGGCTGGCACTGATGAAACTCTATCAATGCCAGCATCTGCAGATAAAGAATTACGTTAATAACGACTTAGTTATTACCTTGGTTATTATCTAACTAGGTCGTAGTTATAATCCGTTGTCTGCATTCCACGTGTTTCGTCATCTAGGCGCTCAAGGATGGCATTAACAATTGTTGTTAACATTTGCATGCCGCCTTCGTAACCAAGCGTAGTTTGACGGTGTAAATGGTGTCTATCAAAGATAGGGAAACCAATACGAATAAGTGGAACTTCATGCTCAAGACCTTTATACAACGTGTCACGTTGGATAAATTTGCCGTAGGAGTTACCGATCATGAAATCAGGCTTGTTAGTGAAAACGAGTGAACGCATGTGCCACAAGTCTTTACCAATATGCACTTCACAAGAATCAGCACACGGAGATTCAGCCAAGATAGCATCCATTGCTTTTTTCCAACGCTTGTTCGCGTTGTTACAAAGGATATGCGTAGGCTCTGCACCAAGTTCAAGTAAGAACTTAGCTAGACCCATGACAAAATCAGGGTCACCCCAAAGTGCAAATTTCTTACCGTGTAGCCAGGTATGAGAGTCAGTCAACATGTCGACGAAGCGACCACGTTCGATAGAAAGGCTCTCAGGAATTGGCTTACCAGTGATTTCACTGACTTTCATAAGGAATTCATCAGTTGCTTCTAATCCCATTGGAAGTGGAAGTGCAGGTACTTCGTGTTTCCATGTGTTAGTAACGAATTTCTTCGTTTTAACTGACTGCCAAGGTTGCAATAAGAACGTAGTTTTTGCATTTGGCGCATCTTTGATTTCATCAAGAGACGTACCGCCAGAATACATTCTGAACTCACCATCAGCAGGCGTATCAAGTACTTCTGAAGGGTCTGAAAGTAGGCTATAGTCTACGTCCATCTCTTCCATCATGCGCTTGATAACACGATAGTTACCCAAGTAAGTTTCAAAGCCTGGTACGATGTTGATTTTTCCGTTGCTACCAACTTCCTTGTCTTCCATATGATTCAAAGTGAAGTATCGTGCGATACCTTCGAACATGTTGTCCCAACCCGTAGTGTGACTTCCCACGAAACTAGGCGTGTGAGCAAATGGCGTTGGGAACTCCTGAGGAATATGGCCTTCGTTTTTGGAGTTTGTGATGAATGCGTTTAAGTCATCACCGATAACTTCAGCCATACAGGTGGTTGAAACAGCGATCATTTCTGGTTGGTAAGTCGCCTTACAGTTTTCCAGGCCGTCTTTCATGTTCTTCTGACCACCGAATACCGCAGCGTCTTCTGTCATAGAGTCAGATACACAAGCTACTGGCTCTTTGAAGTGACGGTTGAAGTATGTACGGAAGTAAGCAACACAACCCTGTGAACCGTGAACATAAGGCATTGTTTTTTCAAAACCTAATGAACACAAAACAGCGCCTAACGGCTGACATGCTTTTGCTGGGTTTACGGTCATCGCTTCACGTGCGAAGTTTAAATCTTTGTATTCTTCAGTGGTTGTCCACTCAAAAACTTCATCGATTTTCTCTTGCGAGTGTTTTTCCTCGTATCCATCTCGCTTGTTTTTAAGCATTTCCTTATATTCGTCCTGGCGAAATAAAGGATAGCTTTCTTTAATGTTGTTTACGTCTTGACTCATTTCTCTTCTCCTACCGTGCCACCAATCTGTGGACTACGGACATGGACTTCATCGGGCAGTATCGGATCGCGTGAGACCAGATCACCTCCCGATGAAGGCGTTTAATTACAATTAAGAATTCGCTGCAACAGCGGCTTCTTCAGCTTTCTCTTCGGTTTTCTTCCAAGGGGCCTCTAATTTGTCCCAGCATGGATTGTTCAACGTCATATCCATGTCTTTCGCAAAAATAGCAAAACCATCAAATCCGTGATAAGGACCTGAATAATCCCAGCTATGCATCTGCCTGAAAGGCACACCCATTTTCTGGAATATGTATTTTTCCTTGATTCCTGAACCGATAAGATCAGGCTTAACGCGTTTTACAAATTCTTCAAATTCGTAACCAGTAACGTCATCATAAAGTAAGGTAGCGTTGCCCATTTCAGGTAAGGTTCTGTCATAGTCATCATTGTGACCAAACTCATAACCAGTACCAACGACTTCCATACCAAGGTCTTCATATGAACCAATTACGTGACGAGGTCTCAAACCACCGATGTAAAGCATGACGCGCTTGCCTTCTAAACGAGGACGATATTTTGCAATAACCGCATCCCACTCTGGCTTGTATTTCGCGATAACTTCTTCACATTTAGCTTGAATAGTTTCGTCAAACTGTGCAGCGATAGCACGAAGTGATTCAACTGTTTTAGTCGGACCAAAGAAGTTGTACTCCATCCAAGGAATACCGTACTTCTCTTCCATGTGACGAGAAATGTAGTTCATTGAACGATAGCAGTGAACTAGGTTCAATTTAACTTTTGGCGTCAGTTCGATTTCTGAAATCGTGCCATCACCAGACCATTGAGCAACGACTCGAAGACCCATTTCTTCAAGTAGGATACGTGAAGACCAAGCATCACCACCGATGTTGTAGTCACCAATAATGGCAACGTCATAATCTGTGGTTTCAAAGCTATCGTCGTCATCTCGAGCGCCCAATACCCAGTCTCTCACTGCATCGTTTGCAATGTGGTGACCTAGTGATTGAGAAACACCTCGGAATCCTTCACAGCGCACAGGAACAACTGTCTTGCCGTGTTCTTTGGTTTTCGCCTTCGCAACGGCTTCAATATCGTCTCCGATAAGTCCGATTGGACATTCAGATTGGATACTCACACCTTTGTTCAGTGGGAATAGTGTTTCGATTTCATCAATCATTTTCGCAAGCTTTTTATCGCCACCGAAAACGATGTCTTTTTCTTGGAAGTCTGTTGTAAAGTTCATGGTAACGAACGTATTAACACCCGTTGTACCGATGTAATAGTTACGACGACCAGCACGTGAATACTGACCACAACCAACAGGACCGTGTGAAATATGGATCATATCTTTGATTGGTCCCCATACAACTCCTTTAGAGCCTGCATAAGCACAACCACGAATCGTCATCACACCAGGTAATGACTTTTTGTTAGATGTGATACATTTTTTACTTTGAGTCAATTCCGGATCGTTAGGCGTTAAGTGCTTTGCACGATCTTTCTTTGCTTTCTCTGGATATACTTCCAGGACTTCCGATATGAGGGCTTCTACCTCTTCGCGTGACATCTCTGACATAATAAATGCCTCCTAAAATAAATGTTTGGGTAATAGGTAAAGACAGAGATTTTGTCTTTACCTAGCTAGGCCAATTCGCCTGCCCCGCCGCTTCTCTAGTAAGCAAGAGATTTTTTTCGGTTAGGCTAGATCTGACGCAGTCTTACCGATGATGCTTTCGTCTTCTTCTTCCATGATGCCGAAGTCCATAAGTAGGTCTTCAAGCTGGTCCATAGAGATAGGAGTAGGAACAACAAGCAATTCGTTATCGATGATTTTGTTTGCAAGTGCACGATATTCGTCAGCTTGCTTAGCAGCAGGATCATATTCGATAACCGTCATTCTTCTGATTTCTGCACGCTGTACCACGTTGTCACGAGGGATGAAGTGAATCATCTGCGTACCTAATTGAGCAGCAAGTGCCATGATTAGCTCGTCTTCGCGGTCAGTGTTACGTGAGTTACAGATAAGTCCAGCTAGTCTTACACCGCCAGAGTTTGCATATTTCACGATACCTTTAGAGATGTTGTTAGCAGCATACATCGCCATCATCTCACCAGAACAAACGATGTAGATTTCTTGTGCTTTGTTTTCACGGATAGGCATCGCGAAACCACCACATACAACGTCACCAAGTACGTCATAAAATACGAAGTCAAGATCGTCTTCGTATGCACCTTCTTCTTCTAAGAAGTTGATAGCAGTGATAACACCACGACCGGCACATCCAACACCTGGCTCTGGACCACCAGACTCAACGCACTTAACGTCGCCGTAGCCGATTTTTAATACATCTTCTAATTCAAGATCTTCAACTGTTCCTGCTTCAGCCGCCATTTCCATGATGGTGTTTTGAGCTTTTGAGTGAAGGATTAGACGAGTTGAGTCCGCTTTAGGGTCACAACCAACAATCATCACTTTTTTGCCAGCTTCTGCTAAAGCAGCTACCAAGTTTTGAGTAGTAGTGGATTTACCGATACCACCTTTCCCGTATATTGCACATTGACGCATAGCCATTTTGACATCTCCTTTAATAAGTTTTGTCTTGTCCTAGATATTCGCAAATTCGCTTGTTGGACATGTTCACTTGCAACACTAGCAAGTAGGCAGTTTCACTAGAGCAGTCTTTGTGCCACAGGCCGGAATTTTAGTTAAGTGATTGAAATATATATAGATGTATACAGGGTGAATTTTGTGTTGTTATGTACACTACACGACAATTTTTGGAGATTGTTGTATCAATAGTGACTTTACTACAATGCGTTTTGTGAGAGTTGGCATGCTGTTTCCTGCGTCAAAACAGCCAGTTTTGCAGATTTGTAAACGGTATATTTAATGATATATCAACGTTTAGGTAAGCGACTTTTTGTGCTGTAACGCTAAATTCAATTGCGAGAAATATTGTGCCAAATGCGACCAGATGACATCGCATTCAGTTTTGTCTGGATAAAGTCCCTGCTTTGCCTCTTCCGACTTCATAGTACCCGCTGCCAAAAAGTGGTTTTTAATTCGATGGCGTTGCACACAGGCTTCAAACGCTCGGGCGGTTAACTCCTCAGGTTTGGCGTAATAAAACGAATTTTGTTTTTTATCTTGACTGATACTCGTCTTAACAAGCCTGCTCGGTTCGTTTTCTCTTAAAAAGATGCAAGCAAATACACTTGCTAGCGACTGATTTAAGGGGTGGTCCTCCAGCTTTGCTTTGCTGTTAAGCCAGAAAGCAGAAGCGAAGGTGTTTAGCTGCTTTGTTTTGAACATTTTGTTGCTGATGTAATGATCAAACCCATGCCACCACTCATGCGCAAGTGCACCACCCCCTGCACGTTTGGCCAAGCTTAGCATTCGCTCTGAAGGTGAATAGTGTGCTTTTGTGTATCGGTTACCACCAGTACCATAAGCGATGGATAACTCTCCGCGCAATGAAATTATGTCGCTAGACACTTGCAGAATATCAGCCAAGTCGCAAAGTGCATCGAAGAACAAATTCGCAGCTAGCTGTTGCTCTTTTGGCTTAACCCAATTTCCAACTTTCGCGGTTTTAAAACCAAAATACTTAACAATATCAGCAAAGGACACATCAGCGCCATCTCTATGGCTTTCACCATTTCTATAGTAATTTGGTAATGGACTCATCAGGTACTAATCACCGCGACGACGTTCTAGAAATAGGCTTTTCAGAGAAGGTCATATCCGAATACAGAGGTTTACAGGTCTACGCTGTTTTTCCAACGATAACACGCTTTAAAGGGGTTTTCAGTACCAGTACGAAATAGCTAAATGCAATAATGGGCAGTGAAAACATAAGCGTTAATAAGTATTTTATAAAGCTAGGCAAGTCTAACACAGATACTATACCTCCAGCGGCTACGACAATCGGAAAGTGAATCAAATATACCCAGTACGATGCTTTACTGAATTCATCTCCTATTCGCGTTGGTTTGCTCAAATGAAGATGGAACCACCCTATCAATGCGATTGTCATGCACATGCCGACAATACCGTTGGTGGTGCCCGCGACAATGCCCATGAAAACATCAATATTGTGTTCATCGAACAATCGCGCTCTACTCGCCCAAATGCAAAGTGGCGTAGTGACCAAAGCAACGGCAAAACTCATCAGCCACCTACGCTTAAAGACGTCAATAATGGTCTGGTAATGGTAGGTAAGCCAACCCAATATAAAATATCCCAATAACGTTATTTGCATTGACCAGTGTGTTCCCCTGCCGGTGTCTAAAATATACGATGGCACTGTGCCAATGCAGGCGATAAGCACAAGGATCAAAATGCAATTATCACTTTTCAGACAACGCGCGACATTTGAAGACAACTTACTTGTTAACTGTGAGACGTTCAACATCCATAAACCAGCACACGAAATGGCTGTGAATACCAGTAAAGATATCAAAAACCAAAGGTGATATACCTTGCCCCACCTAAGCCATTCTCCAGTTAAAAAAATAGACAAGCCCGCTCCTATCGAGTCAAATTCGACAACGCCTGCGGAAAAGTGATAAGCGCCTCGCATCAGAGGAGAAATACAAATATACGCAACCAGTAGCGGCAGGAAAATTCGCGTGAATCGATTTTTCCACAAACTACCTGTTCCCTTTTTCTCGAAGATTAGGGCAGAGGCAAAACCGGCCGTGACGAAAAAAGCTTGCATGGCAAACGCATAAAGAAATACGCCAGCGTAGTCAAAACTGACATGTGCACTAGGATCATTAAATGCTCTAGGCACGGTAACATAAGGCAACAATGGGTGACCCAACATCACAACGAACATCATACTAGTGCGTAAATGGTCAATCGCGTGATAGCGATTTTTGTTCATTATCCACCTTTACCTGTTAGCTTGAATACGTCTGTCAGAATGTATACTTGATTAGAGTTTTTATAGTCTTTAAATCAAATAAGAAAGATCCTGAATCAGTGTTTTAATAGTAACGACTTTATATTGGTCAGTATCGGCACTATAGACAGACACTTTGAAAAATGATCAAACGGGTAGAACGAAATGAAAACTGCGAGAAGAAATGTCTTGAAAGCAGGGCTTACTGCGCCCTTCGTTGTTAGCGCGGCAAGCGCTTCGGAATTACTACCAACACCTCCGGAAGTGGAAGGTCCCTTTTACCCTACAATTGCACAAAAAGATAAAGATTTCGATCTTACTCGAGTGCAAGGCCAACAAAGCACTGCATCAGGAGAAGTGCTAGAAGTACATGGTAAGGTAGTCGACCAACAGGGCAATCCCATTGAAGATGCAAGTGTTGATTTATGGCAAGCCAATACATATGGTCGTTATCGTCATCCAGCTGATACAAGCGAGGGCAAGTTAGATCAGGCTTTCCAAGGTTGGGCGATCGTACCGTCAGCCAGTGATGGTACGTTTCGCTTTAAAACAGTAAAACCTGGTGCGTACAAAGTTGCTAAAGATTGGTCTCGTCCGCCACATATACATTTTAAAGTAAGCAAACGAGGATATCGTGAAATCACGACGCAGATGTACTTTCCGGATGAGCCGTTGAACGATATTGATAGACTACTTCTCAGGCACAATAAAGAAGCCCGTAGGGCAATGATCTCAACACTTGTGGGCAATACTGCAATACCAATTTATCGCTATCAAGTCGTACTTGAACGGGTTTAGCTTAAATTGCGCTTTTGCACCTCAATTCTGACAAGTTTGATATAAAGCAAAAGATTTTTGCGTTTTTGCATAGCATAAGTCGCAATAACTCCTAGACTTAACATAAGAACTCGTGTCCATATTCTCTACTAATCGCTCTCAATTCGTTTCTTCGAATGATGTTTTTCTGCTTTTAGATATTCTCCGGGCAAACAAATAGGAAAAACAGTGACCAACATAGTGAAGTTTTTGCCAAGAGCTCAGCGCAAACAACGCGAACTCGTAAATGCTCGCGTAGACAAAATTGTTGATGAGTCAAAACGCATGACGCAACTTTCAAACAGCTTTGCTCATCGTGCTAAGCTGATAAGTAGACAGCAACAAAGCTTTAGCCTATTGTTGGTTAAAGCTTGTAACCTAGAATAAGTTAAGTCGTTTAATCAAGCTGCAGCGCTAGCTTTTATACTTAATTGAACAACCGTATGGTGGCGTAAGTGTCTTCTCTGGTGAGTTACCCGCCATCAATGCCTTCATGCCTTCGACAACATAGTTAACGGCTTTAGGGATATCAGTTGGATTAGCGGACTTTATGCTGTCTATCGCACCGGCATAGCGTAAATCGCCCTCTGGATCAATGATATACATGTGAGGTGTTGTTTTCGCTTGATACATTTTGCCGACCGTCCCTTCCGGATCAAACAAAACATGTTTAGGTGCAGCTTCTCTCGTTTCTGTCAGCTCATTTGCTTCATCGGCAGTGACATACCCCTGTTTTCCTGGTGCAGATGATATAATGGATAACCAGACGACTTCCTCATCGCCGTAGTCTCGCTGCATGTCTTGCATATTATCACTGCCATAGTGCTTTACAACGTAAGGGCAAAGGTGATTGGTCCATTCTAGAATTACATACTTACCTTTATAATCATCTAAAGAGACGGTTTCTCCCATACTGTTTTGCAATGTGAAGGTGGGTGCTGCTTCTTCAATTTTTGCAGCAAATGCACTGACCGATAGCATCGCTGCAGTGCCTAATAACAAAAGACGTCTAATTAACATAACTAAGCTCCTCTTTGGCTTTATTAATGGCATCCACAACGATGCCCGGTGTTAAAACTTGTGGTAAAACGGTATGGGTAGCAGTCCCGGCATATACTACATATAGCGGTACTCCAGCCCTTTCATAGTGCTTTAAATACGTTAAAATTTCGTCGTTTTTGCTGGTCCAATCGCCAACCATATAGTGTACATTTTCATCCTCCAGTGCACTCTGAACTGCAGCAGTATTCAGTGCTACCTGTTCATTCACTTTACACGTGATGCACCAGTCGGCTGTCATATTTACTACTACGACCTGTTGTTCTCTTTTAAGTGCATCTAACGAGGCTGGATCATAGTTTCTTACATTTGATGCGGTATCAGCGGTGTTTGATGAGACTGCTGTCGAGGGAAGACTTACTAACGCGGGAAGTACTATGCAAGCGAGCATCAGCCCAATGAAAGAAACTCGCCAGATACGATGGGTTTTATCGCTAATCCATGCGCAAAAACTAAACAGAATTAGAGATAACATCAAAATGAATTGTGCAACCAATCCTTGCTGACTAGCATAGACCCAAACTAACCATGCGGTGGTAGCAAACATTGGAAACGCCAAGATGTGTTTAAAGGTCACCATCCACGCGCCAGGAGATGGTATCCAACGCTGCAGGGTTGTCGATACAAACACCAATGTAAGTGGCAGAGCAAACCCAAGTGCTAAAGAATTAAATATGGCTATAGATAGTAAAGGCTCACTTACAAGAGCGACACCAAGGGCTGCAGCCATGAATGGAGCGGTACATGGCGACGCAACAATGACAGCCAACAAACCTGTAAAAAAATGACTTTTTGCTGTGTTGCCTGTGACTAGAGATTCACCGACCCCTGCCATTCTGCTGCCAACACTGAAGATATCTAATAACACCAACCCTATAAATGTGAACAGAAAGGCTAATAACCAAATCACCATGGGTGATTGCATATGAAAGCCCCAACCAAGCTGCTCACTGCCTTGTTTTAACATCAAAACCGTGATGGCGAATGCGTTAAAGCAAACAACAACGCCGAACAAGTAAGCCAATTTGTGACGTAAAGATTGAGAACGTTGTTGCAGAGCCAGTGCTTTTATCGAAAGGATCGGTAACACACAGGGCATAATATTTAGGATAAGACCGCCTAAAAACGCAAATCCCAAAATGGCGAAAATGCCGTATTGACTGCCTTCGTCCATATTGATGTTCGCAGATGCCAACGTTGCAGTGACATAAAAAGCATCATTATCATTTACAAGCAAAAAGTCCGCGGTCGTTGGATCGCCCGAAAAATAAGCAGAACGCGCCATTAAAATATTTATAGTCCCATCCGTGCTAATTATCTGTTGAGAAGCTGCGTGATCAATTAAGTCAGATCTGAATGGGAATGCGTACCAACCGTCATTTTTAGACGATGAAAGCTGCAGCGCTATGTGGTTTTCATTGATTTCAAAACGTGCGTCAACGTCTTGTTGTTGCGGTATCTCAATTTTGGTTTGTGCAAATTGGGTGGCATACTCTGTGGGACTAGGGGCATTGTCAACGGGCAGACTAAGCGAAAGGGTTGCCCAGCCGGGAATGCAGTCTTCTTTACAGACCAGCCAAGATAAGTCTGCGGTGATTTGGACGTTCTCTCCCACAATTGCATTAGAAGGTGTTACCACCTCAAACATCAATAAGTGTTCATTGCTATACCCATAATTTGACAAATGCGCGACAGGAATGACATCAGGAATTGGCCACAATAACTCACCGAACGTAAGCTCAGCATTTGCGCTAAGTGACGCTTTCGGCGCTTCACCGCTATCCCCAGGATTCAACCAGTAAGTATGCCATTCTTTTTCTGGCGACATGCGAACAGCAAGTAACTGTGTTGAACCGGGTCGAAGTGCGTCTTCTTCACTTATTAAGGCAACTTTAATATGGGGGCCTTCGCCCTGCCATGATTCAAGCTCAGCGTATGACCAATTTGAAATTGAAAAAAGCGCTATACACGCAAAAATTCTAAAGGCACATTTACCCACACGTTCAAGCATTTTTAACAATAAGATCCCATATAAGCTGAGCACGTAAACATAATAAAGACTATAAAACTGATGATGCACTGATGTATAGACTATTTGCATTCATATTTGTTTCGTGTGTTTCATTTGTCGCGTTGGAGTGTTACGCAATGAACACGTTATCCGATCTGATTTACAAACAACGAGTCATTATCGTTGACCAGCAACTTGTGGATATTGATACATTATCTGCGTCGAGGGATGCGCTTGATGACCGCAGGCTATCCATATTTTTAGTCAACGGTAAGCGCGTTACTCTATGGGAGAACGGAGATGTTGATAAACGTATTGCTGAAGAAATCATCGCGCGTTTAGGAAAGCAAAAAGGAATACTTATAGGCCTTGATGGGGGCACTAAGATGCAGTTTGAAGCTCTCGACCTGCCTGATATTTTTTCTACGATTGATGTAATGCCAATGAGACAAGCAGAACTGAACCAAAATAATGATTAGATGAACGGTTATTCGATGTAATGACATGATTTCAGAGCTCTGCTAAAGTGCAATAAAAACAAACTACGTCCTCATGACAGATTCCTTGCCCACGACTACACAAGAGAAAGTAGACCACGATGATGGTTTGACGGAACGCGTTCAGGAAAAGGCAAGCAATAATCCTCTCCTTAACCTACTTCGGGCATTCCAAGAATATATACAAGCAAGGATTGCGTCCATCAGAGGCTGGAAATTATCAGTCTGGGCACAGCAATACAATCCCTCGCAGTGGTGTTACTTTGCAGCCGGCATCCTTTTCATATTTGCAATCATAGGCAAAGAAGGGAATAGCTACAGCATCTTGGCTGGTTGGGTCGCATTTTTTGGATTAGGCCGAGAGCTACTGCATTTGTTTCAGCGTATATGGGACACCACGTTAGGCAAGGGTGCGATTCTTATCTTGTATGCCTCCACAGCAAACGTCGCACTGGCCTTCGCAGCAATGAAAATCAATTTGATTTCAGGCGTGGAGCCAATGCCCTTTGTGTTTACTTTAGGGTTTACCACGCTAGTGCTAATGCCTTTTTGGATAACACTCTCAACCGTATTGGTGTTCTTACTCTTTTTGATATTGGTAAATCTCTGGTTGCTAATACGGCTTCCAATTAAGCTAATTGGATTTGATATTCAATTACATTGGGAAGATAAGAAGCGCGCGGTGTTGACGATGTTTCTTCGAATTGCACTTATTCCGCTTGCCTTAGTCGCAATTCTAGAGGCTACGACGCCATATTTCGCAGACTTTATTGATGACCCAACGGATGGCGTGAGCACAGCAGAGCAGATTAGGCTTGAGTTTCAACAAGGCTTTGCCGACGGCGCAGGATTATCGACAGATTCTTCTTCCGAAGAGGACCAAGCGCCATTTGAGTCTGATACGTTAAACGACGTTATCGAAGAGGTCGAAGACAGAAAGCGGAAAGGTATGGTAATTAATCAATTGATCGCTGATTTCATTTGGTATTTTGAAGCCTATCCTAAAAGTTTCTGTGAAAAACCAGAAAACGTTCGAAGTGTTCCCATCGAAGAGGGCGTAGTGTTGTTTATTCATGAAGATGAGAAAGAGGAAATCGGTTATCGATACGAAGTCGTGCCATGTGTTTTGCGTAACAACATGTTGACACCTTTGGAGCAGTAATTGTCATTATCGAGCTTTCAACGCTGAAAATAATCCAAACGTCTACTTAATAATGTTTTGTGCTAACCGATAAACATGAAAGTGTGCGAAGCAGTATCGTTTTATACAATGTTTTTTTCAAAGGTTTAGTCCAATGGCTCTTACGCAACGTCTTGTTTTATCAATCGTATTTGTTACGATCATCTCAATACTTATAACATCTGTTTCATCGATTTACAGTGCATCATCGGTTACGTCAACAGCATTAACAGAGCTTGTCGAAAAAAAGCTAACTTCTCAGGCAAAGAGTTCGCAGGACAGCATATCAGACTACTTCAATCTGCTGGAAAGCCAGATCAAGACTGAGTCACAAGATCCTAAGTGGATTAAGGCCGCTTCCGATTTTACAAATGCCTTCAATAATTATGAAAATCAGGTATCTGGATTGAGCTCAAGACAGAAAGATCGGGTTAAAGCGTATTATGAAAATGAATTTGCACCGTTGTATCTTGAGCGCAACCAAATTGCCGTTCAAGGTTTGAATTCACTTGTGGACACCTTGCCAGATAGGACGTTTTTATTCCAACATGACTTTATAGCAGGCTCGACTTTTTCGATTGGCGAAAAAGATAAACTGGTATCGCTCAACAATGCTTCGGACTATGCGCGAGCACACAGCGACTTTCATCCTGTTGCCAGTCGGTTTTTGAACCAATTTGGCTATTACGATATTTTTATTGCAGATCCAAATAGTGGAAATATTGTTTATAGCGTTTACAAAGAGCTAGATTTCGCTACTAGCCTCAAAACCGGACCTTACAAAAGCACGGGGATTGCTGATGCGTTTAACAAAGCATTGAGTGCGACATCGCCCGGTCAAGTGTTTTACAGCAATTTAGATAACTATTTGCCATCTTATGAAGCAATAGCTGGATTTCTGTCAGCACCTATTTTCAACGGAAATGATTTGGTGGGGATCCTTATTTTCCAAGCGCCAATGGACAGAATCAACGGCATTATGACGCGAAACGGCGAATGGTTAGAGCAAGGGTATGGCGTATCAGGTGAAACTTATCTTGTTAACTCTGATAAGACACTTTTAACGGAAAGTCGATTTTTCTTGGAAGACAGCGAAAGCTTTATCGATGCCTTACGAGAAACTCAACCTCGGGTCGCAAGCAGTATTGCAGCAGCCGGTACGACAGTAGGAAACAAAAGCGTCAATACGGCAGGTGTCACCGATGCGTTATCCGGTAAAACGGGATTTCAACAATTTGAGGATTATCGCGGCGAAGAGGTCTTTTCCGCCTATGTCCCCGTTAGTTTCGGTGATAGTCATTTAGCACTTATGGCGGAAATCGACGTAGCTGAGGCATTAGAAGCCGCTGGCTTTATCCGTTCAAATTTAATGACAACCGCAATTTTTACATCGCTTGTGGTGCTCTTGATAGGTTTGGCGATTGCGTATTGGCTGAGTGCGCAAATAAGTAGACCGCTTAAAACTGTTAAAAACACCTGTACAGAGTTAACATCAGGTAACGGCGACCTCACTATTCGTTTGCAAGAGTGTGGAGTAAAAGAAATTGACGATTTACTGGGATCATTCAACGTCTTTATCGACCAAATACAAACCATAATAGATGGCGTTCGCAAAGATTCTGAAGCGCTTGCAACATCGGCTGAAGAGCTCACGCAAATCACATCACATAGCAGTCAAATTAGTCAAAGACAAAAACACGAAACAAACACCGTTGCGTCATCTATAGGTGAATTGAGCACCTCCATCAGCAATATAACAGAGACCATATTGCAGAACCAGAATGAGAGCGAGAAGACTAAGCAAAGCATTTTTGAACATAAATCCAAGACGGATAAATCTTCAGCGAAGGTTAACGAACTGGTTGCGTTAATAAAGGATTCAGGGTCTGTGATTGAATCATTAAAGGCGGAAGTTGCTCAAGTGAATCAATTATTGGATGTTATCAACAGCATTGCTGACCAAACTAACTTACTTGCATTAAACGCTGCAATCGAAGCTGCCAGAGCCGGCGATGCGGGTAGAGGATTCTCTGTGGTGGCAGATGAAGTAAGATCATTAGCTAATAGATCACAAGAAAACACTGTTGAAATTGCGAAAATTGTCGACAGGATGACGGCGTCATCAGATCAGTCAGTCGCACAGATACAAAAAGCAGTTGAATCAGCTGACAGTGCAGTAGAATTAGTGGAGACGGTCACCACTGCATTAGATGATCTTACGAATTCAATAGAAGCATCAAACCGTCTCGCGTCGATGGTCGCAGATGCAACCCAGCAGCAAACTGAAGCCTCTCAAACGGCAACGGTGAGTGCAAGTCAAATCAATGATATGGCGCAAGAGATTGAAACGGGCGCTACGCAAACAAACCAAGCTGCAAATGAGCTCGCTGAAATCGCAATCCGCTCAACGGACATGGTGAAAAAATTCAAGACATCTGTCTCTAATGATATGAGTTCTCGCGTCTAAAATGCAGTGCAGTTTTTATACTCACAAACGCGATAGTGCTGAATATAAAAAAGCCTATCGCGATGGGAGTAACATCTCTGTCAATATACTCAACAATAACAATGCTGATGGGCACTGAAAGCAGGCTACTGAAAAAACCTATAAAAGATGCGCCGACGCCGGCAATGTGACCGAGAGGCTCCATTGCTAGGGCATTTACATTCCCGAATAACCCACCTAAAAAGAAAAACCCCACAAAAAGCACCGCGCAAAACAACAGTAATGGCGGTAATCCATCAAACCATACAGTGATTATGATAAGTGCAATTGCATAAACTAATGATCCCCAAAGTGCTGCTAGGATGATTTTTGACATGCCATATCGCATGACCATAACGCCATTAAAAAGTGACGCTGCACCAATGGCAAGTGCAAGAACAGCAAATATAAAGGGGAAATAATCGCCAGTATTGTATATCTGTACGAATATCGTTTGTGAGCTGCTTAAGTAGCCTAAAAAAGCACCAAATATGCACCCCATTCCGATAGATGCTCCCATCACAACTGGTTGCGTTAACAGCCAAAAAACATTGCGAACATACTGCCGAAGATTGAACTTAGCGCGATATTTTCGCGGAAGCGTCTCATCCTGCCTCGAGAAAAACCAAAGCGCCGATAAAAGTGCAACCAATGCAAATGCGATGAATATTTGTCGCCATCCATACCAGTGCATGATGAACTGGCCGAGCAACGGCGCAAGCATTGGCACAATGATAAAGATCACATTGATAAATGACATAACACGTGCCATTTCTTCGCCGACATATAAATCACGTATCATCGCCATACCCGCAACGCGCGGGCCAGATACGCCAATTGCTTGAATTACGCGGCCTACTAATAGCATCTCCATTGATGCTGCGATGTAACATATTGCTGTTCCTATCAAAAAAATGATAAGTCCAACTAAGATAGTAAGGCGACGGCCTCTAGCATCAGAAAAAGGGCCGAAAATCAGCTGCCCAATTGACATGCCCATGAAAAACAACGACACGATTAAAAAGGTTTGCTGCGCGCTATGTGCATTGAGCTCATCGCCAATGTTTTCTAGCGCAGGGAGCATTGCATCGATACTCAACGCAACGAGTGATGTTAAAAGTGCCATTAACGCAATGAATTCAAAAAGCGGCAGCTTTCTGATAGGGGAGGTATCCATCTGAATGATTTTATTTTTTGATCTACATCTAACGAGTGCGTAGTGTAGTTGCATTTTGAATCGAATGTAATATCCTTCGATCATTCAATGAATGGATTTTTCAATGTCGCGTATTCTGACCAACATATTTGTGGTGGTCTTTGTCATCAACCAGGCATTTGGTTTGTTAATGAACCACATGCGTTTGGCGCATATTAATGCATCGATAGGCGATGATGTTGAATTGATATGTACTGGCAATGAAATGCGATGGATATCCGTCTCATTAACGATGCAAGAAAATGAATTCGTGTTTGTTGAATCCCCCACAGAAACTCAACAAATACAAGCGGATGAGCTCTGCCCTAGCATCGATGCTAGAGATGATGAGTCACCTGACCTGATGGCAGGTACCGATTGGATTTCATATTGGTCATCATATGTCTCGGTAAAGCTCGCTGTACTCTGGTTAGCGCTCTGCAAACATAAATTTGCCCTTTCTATCCCTCGAGCGCCACCGCGCTAGTCTCTGGAACTACCCCCCCAAAAAAACATTAAGCGAATAAGCAGTTACAGAACTGCTTTAACTTTTTTCAGAGAATTATTATGTCTTTTTCAAAAACGGCCATGTGCTCAGCAGTGGCAACAACTCTATTTGGACTCAGTGTAACTTCATTTAATGCTTGGTCAGCGGCAGCTGTTGATAGTGTCGAAAGAATATCGATAAAAGGTAGATATGTACCTTTGCAACTCGCGCAAAAAATTGATAATAAAACCCCAACTGATGCTGATCTAGGGAACATGCTTGCGCAATATCCTGGCCTACAGATCAATAGAAATGGCACGGTGACAGGTGTGATGCAGTACCGTGGACTCACTGGCGATCGCTTTACGGTCAATTTTAACGGTGCACCGATTGCGGACGCTGGTCCAAACGCAATGGATTCACCTCTCAGTCATATTCTGCCAATGCCAAACACACAATTTACGCTTCATCAAGGGATAGTCCCTGTCACGGAAGGAAGTGAAATGTTGACAGGACAATTATCCATTGAACATCCTGTTGTTTACTCCACTGATACCAAACTGATTACCTCGATATCGGGCCAGTATCATGAGAATGATTCTGCGCAGCACATTAAATTGAATACTGAATACCAAGCCAAGAATACATATGCTGCGTTCGCAGCACTGAATCAAGATGCGGATAATGGTGAATCTGGTAACGGTCTAGAGCGAACCAATAGCTTTTATGAACGCTATGGCTTTGGTGGTCAAGTCGCACATAGAATTGACGACCATGAAATCGATGTTTCTGTAAAACACATGCACACTGGCGCTGCTGGTACCCCTGCTTTGAACATGGATATCGACTTTATAGACGCCGATTGGTATCGACTTGCCTACAAAAATCAATCTGTACGCGGTGGTGAACTCAAACTGATGTTCTCATCAAATCACAACGATCACGTTATGGATAATTTTCAGTTCAGGCTGATTGGTTCGCCCGCAGCAGCGCGCATGAATACAGTGGACAGCGAATCATATGGGACGGGAGTACAGTGGCAAAATGACGAAATTGCAATGGGATTGAAATGGCAACAGCAAACGCATAATTCAGTCATTACCAATCCCAATAATGCCATGTTCAGGGTGGTTAATTTTAATGATGTTGAGAGACAGGTAACCAGCGCATACGCACAATATAAAATTGAACATCAAAAGCAGAATATTACTTTTGGTATTCAGCCAACGCGCGTAAGTGTAGATGGCGATGAAATCAGTCATCACATGGCAATGATGAACCCCAACGTTGGTAACTTAGTAGCAACCTTTAACGAGAGTGACAGAAGCCGCGATTTTTCTTGGTTGGATGTTGTTTTGGGTTATCAACGACAATTCAATGATGCATGGCTGCTGAATGTAGATGCTGGCGTAAAACACCGAGCGCCTAGTTACACAGAAATGTTTGTTTGGTTCCCACTTGGTATTTCGGCAGGTCTTGCGGATGGTAATAATTACTTGGGCAACTTGGATTTATCAGAGGAGCAGGCAAAACAGTTAAATGTTTCCTTCGCGTATCTCGGTGATAAATGGCAGTTCCAAAGCCAAGTATTCTATTCAGACATTCATGACTACATCATTGGCGAACCCAGTCAAAACATGACAGCGAACATGATATCAATGATGATGGGTGGGCGACCATTACTGCAATGGCAAAACGCTGACGTTCGTCTTTACGGTTGGGAGGTGCAATATACGACTCGACTTACCAGTGACATTGATTTTCATGTGCAAGCGGCGGATGTCTTCGCAAAAAATAAAACAAATGAAGAAGCACTTTATCGTATCGCGCCTCGCCACTTAACAACGGCCGTTACGTACCAACAAGACAGCTGGGAATTGGTATTACAAGCCGAGTTGTTCGCCGCTCAAAATGATGTATCCACACTTAGCAATGAAACCACAAGCAGCGGATACGGTCTCCTGCACTTTAAAGGGTACTATCAATTTGACAATGGTCTTGGCATTGGATTTTCAATAAACAATCTTCTCGATAAAGCCTATCAACCCCACTTAGCCGGTGTTAATCGAGTGAATGGTGCCCAAGAGGCCGTTGGCGAGCGATTGTTTGCGCCAGGGCGAGATGTGCAGTTGGCGTTTTCATATCAGTTTTGATTGTGCCATTGATACTTTAATTATTGTCAGCGACATGTAGCGCTTACCACACTAGACAAAAGTTATGAGGACGCATCTAGCTCAATCAACCATGTGTTATAGATGCGTCTCCAAAAACGGGATAATTTTTTTCCATATCCGTGGACAGTCATTGTGGCCGCAATCGGCGCTATGTAGTGTTATGTTATCACGCGTTCGATAGAGTGACTCGGCATGGGAATACGGAATGATGTTGTCTCTTGTGCCATGATAAATCAGCAGTTGGATGTTGGAAGTTCTAACAATGGCTTCATTATCATAGCGATCTTTCAAGAGAAAACTGGGAAACCCTTTTTCTTTTACCAGCTTTGGTAAAGAAGAAAATGTAGATTCCAGAATTAATGCCGCAAAGGGACGGTTTTCTGCGAGTAAACTAGCGGCTGCGCCACCCAGCGAACGACCATAAGCGACAATTTTTTCTGAGTCTATTTGCTCCATTTCAAGCATCGCATCATACGCAGATAGCATTGTTTGTTTAATTGATGAGAAGTTAGGTTTGCCGCCCGCTGTGCCATAGCCCGGGTACTCGACAAGTAGCGCAGCGTAACCTTTACTGACGATGTAATTAAAGTCATCTACCCACATTTCAGCGAGCTCGCCATTGCCGTGGGTATAGATGATGAGAGGGATCTTGGCTTTTATGTTCGTAGGCATTATTAAATAAGCATAAGTATCACCGAGTGCGATTTTTTTGATATTTTCTGCTTGAGGTTCTGGTAACTGTATATAAGGCGCTGGATAGATGAGCCTATTTTGAAAAAAATAGATGAGCAGCATAACAATAATGACTATGCTTAGCGCCACGGAAACTGCAGAGATAAGAAATTTCACCATATTCTTCTGAGCTGTTTATATGTATGGAATTAATAACATTCACTTTAACGCATTTGCCTTTTAAAGCTTATTTATTTCTTGTCCACTTTGTCGAATGAACGAAAACATCGGTTCTTTTCTGTTTAATTGTTGTTGAACTTTTAAGGTGTTTATTCACAGTTGATTGTACGTATATGTTACTTGAAAGCTTCGAATTCATGGATGAATTCGCAGAGCGCACACGGACGTGTTCACAGCGACTTTCAAGTAACATATACGTACAATCAAATGAGCGATGTTTATTTCAGCAACAATTAAACAGAGCCAAAACATTTGATAATTCGTTATGGTAATTAACCTCAGAAAAAATAGTGTAATTTGTACTAAATGAGAGTATTGGAGTCTATTTTACTTGCTGCAGTGATTGCGTTTTTGTTGGTGTTGATCAATAAGCGCTGGCGAAAGCGCCTGATTGAACATCACAAAACCGTCTTCTTCAGTCTGCTTTTGATTTGTTTATTACAGCTGATAATTGAGGGTTACAGATGGCAACTTATTCCTCTTTATGCGATGACCCTCGGTGGGTATCTTTACTTGTACATTCAACGCGTGACCAGTGTTTTGATCATACGTCGTTCTTTAGCGTTTTTACTTGTGCTTCTATTACCCATTGCTGTTGTGCTGCCCTCTATCATTCCTATTCCTAATTTCCCCGAACCCACCGGCGCAAATAAGGTGGCAACGACAAGTATTCACCTTATCGATACAAATAGAAAAGAGGTTTACGGTCGAAACAAAGGACAACCTCGCGAGTTTATGGTGCAGTTTTGGTATCCAACATCAAACGATGCGAATATTAAATACGCGCGCGCATCCTTTTTACCACACGCAGAAAAAGCCTCAAAGACAATATCGGAAAGGCTCGGGCTTCCGAGCTTTTTCTTGGATCACGCAACACTGTTGACGAGTTATAGTTATGAAAATGCGCCTATTTCTACTCAAATAGGAAAAATGCCCTTGTTAATTTTTTCACATGGTTATGAAAGTGTGCGTGGACAAAGTGTGACGCTAATGGAAGAGCTAGCAAGTCACGGATACATCGTAGCTTCTATGGAGCACACATACGGAGCATCTGTCACCATTTTTCCTGATGGACGGATTGAGTTCATCGATCGTGACACGCTCTCTGGAGAAGGTGAAGAATATGATCGAAGCGCAAGACGGCTAGGTCTGCAATGGCAAAAAGACATCGAGTTTTTGGTTGAGAAAATCAACCAAAACGATGTGTCATCTCAAGTTACTAAAGGTGTTTTGGCAAAAATCGATCTTGGGCGAGTGGGGTTATTTGGGCATTCAACAGGCGGTGGGGTTGCAACCAGAACGTGCAAATATGTTGATTGTAACGCTGTTGTCGGGTTAGACGCTTGGTTTGGCCCGGTGCCATTGGCCTATGTGTCTGCAGGCAGTGACAAACCTTCATTGTTTTTGATGTCGGAGAATTGGTCCAGCGAAAAAAACACAGCGTGGATTGATACTTTCATTGACGCAAGTCCAGCGTCTGGTTGGTATTCCATCGAGGGTACCAAACACTTTGATTTTAGCGATATCTCGTTTCTTTCGCCGTTGACCAATACGATAGAGCTAACGGGCGATATAGATGGTCACCTAGCACAAACTATTCAGAGAAGTTTTGTGCTAAATTTCTTTAACCATCATGTAAAAGGTGAGAGCGTAATTCAAACAAATGATTTAGCGCTCGATTTTCCAGAAGTAATACAAAGGAACTAATCGCTAGTCTTTTCTAGCCATTACATTTGATATGTCATCAAGCATTGCGCGAACAGCTTTGACTTGCTGACCATCTTTGGTGGCATAGTTTTCATCCGTGTATCCCCACCAATCCCAACAACCTTGGGGATTCATCGGAAACAGCTTTGATTTTTTAGCCTGTGGATACAACACGATCATGTTGTTTGATTCAGCCCAACGATTGAAGCCCGTTAAAGACGCATACGCATCTCCCACATCTTCGCCGCTTTGGTTGCAACCATGAAAACTTATGTGGACAACACATTTTTCACCTTGCTGGCAACTGCTCGGAATATAGGCAAATGTTTCATCGGACATACCAGCTTTTGCGGGACTAGCTGTGTCATGAGTCGAGTAAGCGATTAGATGCTCTTTGACTGCATCTGATGGTGGCGACAGTTCACCGTATAAGTGCTTAAGGATTTCTCCTGCTGCATCATAGTCACAAGCACCAATAAAAGGAGCTTGTGAGACAGTGCACTCTCCGCCTTCTTCGAGGGTTGGAAAAACATGTGAAAATGGTTTCTCATCGACGTATTTTATGTTTTCAACGCCAAGTGACTGATATTGTTTTACAAGAAGATTCGAGGTCTTTTGATTAACCGTCTCGTCATTCGTGCCCCTTATCACTAGGACGTTTTGATTCGATATCGCATTCTCATCAGCAAGCTTATTGGCAAGTTGCTGTTGTTTAATAAATGCATTTAACGGTTCAATTGAAAAATCATCCGACGTTTTTGTCACGCATTCAGCTAGCGCAGTGGTGATGGCATTTTGCGCACAGTAATAAGGACCTGCTGCGACAATACCGGCGCCTTTTACAATGTCCGCATGCGCCAATTGAAATTGAGTTGCCATGTAGCCACCAGAAGATAACCCTGACACCGTCGTTTCATCAATATCGATGTTTATAGTCGCTGCGTGAAGTGGAATAGAAAATCCTGCTCCTAAGACCGCTCCACTCAATAATGCAATCAACGTCGATGTTTTTGTAGATGTCATAATCACACTCCATTATCCGTTATTCTTGCAAAAAATCAGAAATCCACTGACTTGCTTTGGCTATCCCAGCTACACCTTCCAAATGCCCAAGCGGGCCTTCGATGACGTGAAGCTGCGTGTCATTATTCAATGCTTTCAACTCCTTATAAGCTAATTCAGCGTGATAGGGCATCAGAAGCAGGTCAGTTGACGCAGTGATAAAAAGCGTTTTTGCGGTGATTCTCTTTAGCCCTTCGGTAAGACTATCTTCCATGCCTGTCAGAAAGAGCTGGTTCGCCCGAACAAGATAAAGCAGGTGGTTAGCATCCATTCCTTCGACACGTTCACCGGCCCGCTGCATTAGCCATTTTACGATCTCTGTATCATTGGTGACTGAACTTGCCAGTGTGGCTTTTTCATCTTTTGGCAGTAAATCGCCAGTTTGATTAAAGAAGTCTGGATACAACGCCACTTGAGTTATGAGCGCTAGCGCTTGCGTAAGCCCGGTTGTTGGATAGTTTGTCTTTTCATCATTGTAGTAATCACCGTTGTTCCAAGCTGGGTCGAGTTTTATTGGCCAAGTCCACTGATCAAGTAGTGCCTTGGTCCACGCGTCAGCGCCAGCACTGCCAATAACCGAAATCATACGAGGGACTTCATCAGGATATGCACTTGCCCACTCGATAGCTTGCATACTGCCCATTGAAGGACCAGCGACGGCATAAAGTGATTTAATGCCAAGTACGCGCAGCACTTCTCGCTGAATATTGACAAAATCTCGCATCGTCACGACAGGAAAGCTCAGCCCATAGGGTTTTCCTGTATCTGGATTGATACTGGCAGGCCCTGTGGTGATAACATGTTCATCATAAGCACTGAGATTCACCAAGGAATCGACGCTGATGACAAAAAACTTATTGGTATCAATTGCTTTACCCGGTCCAATAATAGCATCCCAGTAACCAGGCTCTTCATCGTCTTTTGAATACACTCCAGCAGCGTGGCTATTGCCACTAAAATAATGTGTGATCAATATGGCGTTAGACCTATCATCATTTAGTTTACCGTAGCTTTCCCAACCGACCCGCAAATCTTTAATTTGACCACCAAAAAAGGTGGTATAAGAATCCATTCTGAACTCATTCTTTTTAACTAACATGTGTTCCTCTGCAAGTGCTGGGACTGCGACAAATAAAAGCAATATAAACAAACGCATCAACATAACCAACCTCAACTTAATATCTTACATACAAGGTGTTACGTTTTTAATGGAGCATTATAGAGAGCAGTGGGTTGCACAGGCCCATTTTAAAGCTTCGAATTCATGGATGAATTCGCAGAGCGCACACGGACGTGTTCACAGCGACTTTAAAATGGGCCTGTGCAACCCACTGCTCTCGCTTCTTCCAACCCAAAAAACATTACACCGTAAGCAAGTTAACTTATTAAAAAACTATAAATAGACCAATTGCCATGATTAGGCCAATAAGGGGTACTATCACGGTTAACGCAGCCATCGGTCCGTAAGCCGCTTGGTGTGTTTCATGACAAATGGCGCGAATAGTGGTAACGACATAGCCATTGTGTGGCAGTGAGTCTAGTGCGCCTGAACTTATGGAGATAATTCTGTGTAACTCTTCGGGATCAACGCCTTGGTCAATATAGTAAGGGCCTACTAGCGGTAGTGCAATGGCTTGGCCGCCAGATGCAGAGCCGGTTAAGCCTGCGATGACACTTACGGCAATTGCTGCACCGATTAATTCGTTGCCCGGTATTTGCGTCATAATGTCTACTGTTTGTTGAAAAGCATCGGTAGTCTTTGCAACGGCTCCGAAACCAACTACGGCCGCAGTATTACCAATTGCGACGAGTGCGCCGGTTGTTCCCATATTTACAGCCCCGGCTAGATTGGTAAAGTATCTATAGTTAATCGCCATTAGGGTGAGAACCCCACCGCCTAAAGCGGCAATTAATGCATATTGGGCGTATTCCTCATGAAACAAAAATGATATGACTAATACCACTAGTAACGGAATAAATCCGGTGACAGGATTTGGAAGTGTACGTTCTTTTACTTCCGGATCTTCAGCTCGGCTTTCAAAGCGTTCGCCATTGTCCAAGGCTTTTCGGACCATCTTCATCAGCCACCAGTAGCCCAGAAGCGCCATGAAAATAGCCACTACCAGACTCACTTCCCATGCTGCAAATGGGGTTGTGCCAAGGTGTTTAATAGGGATCCAGTTTTGAATTTCGGGGGACCCAGCTGACGTCATGGTAAACGTAACCGATCCGAACGCTACCGTTGCGGGGATAAATCGCCTGGGAAGGTCAGCGTCTTTAAAAAGGCTCAATGCCATCGGATAAACGGAAAACGCCACAATAAATACGCTAACACCCCCGTATGTGAGAATGGCGCATGCAGCGACGACTGCAAATACCGCGTGCTTGAATCCTAATTTGCCAATGATCCAGCGGGCAAGAGATTCAGCTGCGCCCGTATCTTCCATAAACTTGCCGAATAAAGCGCCGAGCAAAAACATGAAAAACCACGAAGCGATAAAGCCAGTAAAACCCGACATATAGGTCGCAACAAAGTATGACCCATCGACTTCTTCTTTTCCGCCAAAAAATGGCATTCCGTTAGTGATACCGACGATAGCGGCACATAGAGGCGCGGCAATGAAAAGATTCATACCACGAATCGTAAGGATAATAAGCAGTGCGAGTCCGCCTATTAACCCAATTAAACTAAGCATTTGTAATTATCCTGTAAACAAAGCATCAATTCTGCTTTTAATTGCTTCTTATTTTGCGCATTGCTGCTTCTAATGTCTGTGACCGCAGACCATCAGGATGCCGCTAAGTGTAGTAAATAAAAGGGTTTTTCCAATAGTACGATCGTACTAGTTATTTTTTTACGAAATTAACTTAAATTTTACATCCGACCGCAGATTGTCATTGACAAAGATTTAGTCCGATTACTTTTTAGGGAACTACAGATGATAATAAATAATACACAACGCATGTCAATGCCAACGCTATGTGCACTGGCAGTATCCATTGGCTTAGGAACGAGTTTTGCCCTGCAAGCTCAAGAAACGAGTGGTGATGAAGAAGCCAGAGGTGAACTGGAAAGAATCGAAATTACCGCACGTAAAACGGTTGAATCTTTGCAAGAAGTGCCCGTTGCCGTTACTTCAGTAGGTGCAGCTGAACTCGATGCACAGGGCATTAGCGTGTTGACAGAGATCCAGCAGTTTTCTCCCAATACAACACTTCAAACAAGTCGCGGAACCAATTCAACATTGACAGCATTCATTCGCGGTGTAGGACAACAAGATCCGTTGTGGGGCTATGAACCTGGTGTAGGTATCTACATCGATGATGTCTATGTGGCTAGGCCTCAAGGCGCGGTGTTAGACCTTCTCAACGTTCAGCGTGTCGAGGTACTAAGAGGGCCTCAGGGTACGCTTTATGGTAAGAATACCATTGGTGGTGCAGTTAAATACGTCACCAAAGAAATGTCGGGCAGTGCAGAATTCGATGCCAGAGCAACGGTGGGTAATTATTCTCAGCGCGACTTCATGGTTACCGGTCAGATACCTATTATCGAAGACAAACTATACATCGGGGGCGGCATTGCCGATCTAAGCCGAGATGGCTTTGGAGAGTACCTCGAATCCGCATTACCCAATCAGGATCGCGAAAACTACAACAAAGACTTAACAGCCTATCGCGTGGCAGTTGAGTATCGACCTTCGAGCAACCTGTTTTTTAGATTGGACTATGACAAAACAGAAGATGAATCGAACTCAAAAGGTGGTTTTAGATTACTGCCAAGTATCCTAACGGAAGCACCTGTACCTGATAGCGTTTACGATTCATACACCAGCTTACCGACAGAAAATTTAGTTGAGTTGGAGGGGTTGAGCTTCCTCGCTCGCTGGAATGTTTCAGCTGATTTACAGTTGAAATACATTGCCTCAAGCAGAGAAAGCTACTCGCCAACAAATATCGATTTCGACAATACAGCAGTCGACGTGTTTGATGTACCTGCTATCTATGATGATGAAAATACTACCCATGAGCTTCAAGCGAATTATGTGGGCGATAACTACACATTTATCAGCGGTTTGTATTACTACGATGGTGAATCCTGTGGTTCATTTGACGCGGTACTAGGTGTGCTAGGTCGCGTTGCCTTTGGTGGCATTGGTGCGACAGGGTTAACGCGCGAAGTAACAGGCTGTAATGACAGTGAAAGCTATGCGGCTTATGCACAAGCTGGTATAGACCTAAATGACCAGCTATCCATCACTGTTGGCGCACGTTACACAGACGAAACAAGAAAAGCGACGGTAAACAACGGATTAATTTTTGCCAATGTGTATCCAGAAACAGGTTGGATCCCTGGCTATGTAAGACCAGCAGGCACTTTCCCTGGTAACAACCTTGTACCTCAAGTATTGGGGACCGACACAGATGGTGACGGTGTATTGGATGCTCCCTCAGAGGCTAGTTTTTCAAGATTCACACCTCGCTTAGGCGTTGAGTATCAAATGAACGACAGAACCATGGTTTTTGCCAGCTATGCGCAAGGTTTCAAATCCGGTACATTCAACCCCAGAGCAACCATAAATGAGCCGCCAGCAGAACCTGAAGTTGTAGACTCATTCGAGGTAGGCTTTAAATCAGATTTTACTGATACACTTAGAGCCAATGTGACGCTATTCTCATTGGATCATAAAGATCGACAGTATATCTCGGTACTTCCGGTCTCATCTCCAGAAGATCTCAATCAGATTCTTGGCAATATCGGTGAGTCTTCTGCCAATGGTGTTGAGGCTGAAATCACTTGGATTGCATCTGACGCACTAAAATTTGATATTGCGCTTGGCTATATAAATGCAGAGTTCGATGAGGTAATTTCAATAGATCCATTGACGGGCAATGAGATCGATATTTCCGATCAGTTTGCAATCTCCAATACACCAGAATATACCGCTAACTTCAATGTAAACTATTCATTTGAGACCGACCTCGGTTTCTTTATGCTTAATGCAAATTACTATTACCGAGATGATTATCAAATTGACGAATCAGCCGGTAGTCTGCTGCAGCAAGATGGATATGGGTTGTTTAATGCCAGTATCACCTGGGAAAGCCCAGAAGGTAACTGGTATGGAGGGTTACACGCGAAGAATCTTACCGAAGAAGAATACCTTGTAGGCGGTTATCAGTTTGTTACGGCGAATGGTGATGGCACCTTTACGCCTGGAACAGGTGGTGATAACACACTCATAGGTTACTATGGGGATCCAAGAACTATCCATCTAACAGTCGGATATCGCTTCTAATATAACGCTTATAATCACCAATATTTACCCGCAGAAGCCGCAACTTAAAAGCTGTATTTTAAGTTGCGGTGCTTTCTCAAAATGATGTTTGCTCGAAACATATATTAGCGTTTAGCTCAAACTTTACAGACGACTTTTAGAACAGTAACTGTGAACGAAGCAACGTTGAATATCTCGACAGTGTGAAAATCAACGTCTGTCGCCTTTTGTTTTCTATGCATCTATACTCAACGGTACAGTACATAACATGAGCTATTTTGATGTGACAGCCTCTCGCGCCCTAATTGCAGATGACCACCCTTTGTTTCGAAATGCATTAGTACAAATGCTCAAAGATCAAATGAAAATGCAAGTGGATGAGTCGTTTAACTATGCTTCGACAATTGAAAAAATGCATGAGTGTAGTGACTATGACATTATTTTTCTTGATCTAAATATGCCAGATGCTGAAGGGCTGGCGGGCTTGATGCAACTAAAAACACTCTTTCCAAATACGCTCATCGTGCTTGTCTCCGCTGAACAGAATGCAGTCATCATTCGCAAAGCAATGCAGTTAGGAGTAAGCGGGTTTATTCCAAAATCCATAAGCCTTGATCTGATGAAAGAAGCGGTAAACAAGGTATTAGAAGGCGACAATTGGTTGCCCGATGATCTTGAGTTAGACGCCGAGGACGATGAACAACTTGCTTACATCCACAGGATGGAGCAGTTAACACCAAATCAACTTAAAGTATTACATATGATGGCGAATGGTTTGTTAAATAAACAAATCGCTTATGAATTGCATATCTCAGAATCAACAGTTAAACAGCATGCCTCAGCAGTACTTAAGAAACTAGGGCTAATCAACCGCACGCAAGCAGGTGTGATATACAAACAAATTATGCAAACAGGAAATCATGATTCACATTAGCTGGTGGTCTGAAATTCAGCGTGTTTTTTTGACGTAAGTCCATCTATGCGCTGCGTTTTCACTTAGCGCGAGACAGGCGCCTTGCGTTTGCTTTCGTTTTTGCTTCTATCGGCTGAATCGCCGCCAATGCTGCCGCTGACAAACCTTTATTAGATGCTAGCGCTCTGGCTGACATCTCTAGCGATTTGGCAAAGGTAGATTGTTTCTCCAGAACCATGCGCGTTGCTTCCTCTGCAGTCATGGTACCAAGCATCGTTTGTGTTAAGCGGCTCTGGATAACGCTAACTGCGTTGAATATCATTTGAGTTTGTGCAAACTGAGCCTTCTGAGAGGTTTTGAAAAACTCAAATATTGAGTTGCGATTTTGAGCCATTGCGTGCTCCCTACATTTATCGAATTAATTCCATTGCGTGTAGGGTAGCACGATTGTATGTTCTATAACGGTAAATACATGTTTTGTTTTTATTAGATGTAAACCAATCATCAAGGAAAAAAAGTAGATGAAGGGTCTGAACAGCCAGCTGAGAACCCTGGATGCCGATAGTCGATTTGGCTGGGCATTTCCGTTCGTTAATTTCGCAGGTAAAGGGTTCCGTTTAAACCTCGGTGCGCGACCTAGGACTTGTTGGGACTTCAATACAAAATTACACGACCTTCAGTTTTTTCTGAACAACCTCTCTTTTAGTCTTGTTCCACCGAGTGATTCGCTAGAAAGGTCAAAACTGGAAAAAGCAGACTATATTTATCGCTTGCTCAATCCTCATTGTGATAGACGTTTTCCTGAGAGTATTTATAACGAATTCTCAAAGCTAATATTCCTTGGTAAAGACAAATCGCGGTTTATGTCAGATGACGGCTTTCAAAATGTGCTGCATCATCCTAAGTTAACCATTGAAGACGGACATTTTATGATACCGTTCTCTGAAATACCGAAAGAAGAACAAGCGCAAATTGAAAAGACTGCAGAAGAACATGCGAGAAATATTGTTGAAACGCAGGACCTCGAAAAGATTGCTTTGGATTATGGTATTGATGTAAAACCGAAATGGAGAAGGACAGGAGGTCCTCGCACTCGAAGGAGAGAATCGGAGTTTCATCTCAAAAACCGTATTATTCGAGAACTTATTCAGGAATGTAAATACAACGTCATTTCATCTGTTGACGATCAACCTTGGCAAGACTGGGCAATGCACACTTTCGGCGCAACTTGGAAAGAAGCAGCCGATATTTAACAAAGATTAAAAATACCCTGACATTAATCATTTGTCCTATTTGTGATGACTAACATTATTCTGCACGTACATCCCAATATGGCTTAGGATCAAAATA
This sequence comes from Glaciecola sp. UBA2563, assembly GCA_002340325.1. Classification (GTDB taxonomy): domain Bacteria; phylum Pseudomonadota; class Gammaproteobacteria; order Enterobacterales; family Alteromonadaceae; genus Glaciecola. The sequence continues at coordinate 37,959 of DDLV01000032.1, forward strand.
GTCTGAGAAAAAATCGATGAATGCTCGTACCTTCGGTGCCAACTGCCTGGAGCTTGGATAGACCGCCCATATTGCTGTCGTTGATACATACGGATAGTTGCACAATACTTCAACTAGTTCTCCGGAGGTAAGTTGTTGATATGCGCTCCAAGTAGAGTTGACAGTAATACCGAGTCCGTTGACACATGCATCTCGAATTGCCTCGCCATTATCTGTCCTAAAATTGCCATTCACTTTAATATTGATAACGTCTGTCCCTTTTTTGAAACGCCATCTGTCAAGATTCATAAGGGTAATGCAGTTGTGAGCGCGTAATTCCTCGGGCGTAGAGGGTTCACCATATCTAGCAAGGTATTGGGGCGATGCACAGAGAACTCTGCGGTCATTCGCTAGCTTCTTCGCAATCAAACTGGAATCTTGCAATTCAGAATTTCTAATAGCGACATCAAATCCTCCTTCGACTAAATCTACGATCGTATCTGAAAGTTTTAGATCAACGTTGAGGTTAGGGTTGGCCTCCATAAATGTTGAGATTTGAGGTAACAAGTGCAACCGTCCAAAAGAAGCAGGTGCAGCAATTCGCAATGTTCCACTTGGGGATAAAATACCTGCCCCGACAGATGCTCTCGCAGCTTCAACGCTAGATACAACATCTTCAGCATGCTGCAAAAAAGCATGTCCTTCTGCTGTGAGCGATACTTTTCTGGTGGTACGGTGAATAAGCCGTACGCCCATACTTTCTTCCAGTTTGCGCAATTGATTGCTAGCCACAGCCGCTGAAATGCTCAATTCACGGGCGGCCAAACTGATGTTGTTGGTCGATGCCAATCGTATAAACAAACGCAAATGTCTTACATTCATTATCAATAAAATGTTGAAAGAGATTTTATATTTATAGCAATTATCAAATTTATTTTGTAGGTATAAACTGCTTTTAATGTAAATTAAATGGGATTTATGAAATGAAAGCGATGATTGTAAGTGAATATGGCGGTCCAGACGTTTTTGAATTAAAAGAGGTTGAGAAGCCGAGCGTTGTATCTGGTCATGTACTGGTGAAAATAAAAGCTACAAGTGTCAATACTGTCGACACCATGATCCGACAAATGGGAAATGACCTGCCAATTTCTCCTGCTACCCCCGCAATATTGGGTATGGATTTCGCTGGTATTGTTGAGGATGTTGGCGCTGATGTCACCGAGTATAACGTGGGAGATGAGGTCTATGGCTGTGCTGGCGGCTTAGCTGATTTACCTGGAACGCTAGCGGAATACATCGTTGCCGATGTTAATCTTATTGCCAGAAAACCAAGTAATTTGTCAATGGCGCAATCCGCTGCATTGCCTCTTGTTGGGATAACTGCATATGAAGGATTAATGCGAGCTGGCATAAAAGAGGGCCAAAAAGTGCTAGTGCATGGTGGCTCTGGAGGTGTTGGACATATCGCACTACAACTGGCAAAACACTTTGGCGCAGATGTTTATGCAACTGGGGGTGGCAATCCACAACTCTCGTTGATTGAAAAACTAGGTGCGACGTCGATTAATTATAAAACCACAAGCGTATCTGAATACGTTGAAAAATACACCGATGGTGCCGGTTTCGACTTGGTGTTCGATTCAGTTGGTGGTGAGAATATGGCGAATTCGTTTGAGGCGGCGACATTGAATGGGCAGATTGCATCAACGGTATCGTTAGTCAATTTAGATTTGACGACCGCGCACTTTAAAGGATTGTCGTTGCATGTTGTATTTATGCTCATTCCCATGTTGCATGGTGTCAAGCGCGAAGCGCATGCTCACATTCTACAACAGCTGGCGAACATTGCTGAGTCAGGCAACCTGATTCCTGTATTAGATCAAGAAGCATTTGCGCTAAATGAAGCGGGTAACGCTCACGCTCGACTCGAAAGCGGTCAAGCAATGGGTAAGATCGTTATTAATGTTTAGCTATTGCTATATTCGCAACTAATTGCACTTCTGCCGCATGTCTAATGCTGTTCGTTTATGCGATAAAGCGCTTGACAGAGGGATATTTGAATTTAAAAGCGTGCGAGCGCATCCACTTCGTGTCGAGAACCCCGCGAGCCCGAGCGAACAGCCGCTTCGCGTCGAGGAGTGTGCACAGCGACTTTTAAATTCAAATATCCCGCAGTCAAAAAGAGTCGCATCAACGAATAGCATTAGCTACATGTCGGCGGAAAAACTAACCTGTCATAAGTTGCGCTGTGAGCTTATCTATTAGTCTGGAAAAGTCCTGCAGCACATCAAATAAGTCAAAAACCACCGAAAAAGTCTAGTTTTTTCCTCTGTTTATGCCGCTTATCCCACTCATGTCTTGCTTACAGCGCAATTGACATCCTGTAAAATTTGGTGTTCGTCCCCGTATCTCTGCCATAAACACAATGGAGAAAATAATGGCCAAAACCAATCAGACTATTTATTGGACGCTTACAGATGAAGCGCCCGCTCTTGCAACCAGATCACTTTTACCCATCGTTAAAGCGTTTACTACAAAAGCGGGTATCGATGTAGAGCTTTCCGATATTTCATTGGCCGGGCGTGTGCTTTCATCATTTCCAGAATATCTTTCTGAAAAGCAACAGGTTGAAGACGGTCTAAAATTTCTAGGTGAACTGACGCAAGACCCCAAAGCGAACATTATTAAGCTACCGAATATCAGTGCATCAATCCCCCAGTTAAAAGCGTGTATCGCAGAACTCCAGTTTCAAGGGTTCAACATCCCAGATTATCCTGAAGATCCTCAAAGTGAAGATGAAAGTGAAACACAAGCGCGCTATGCCAAGGTGCTTGGTTCAGCCGTAAACCCGGTACTTCGTGAAGGAAACTCTGATCGCAGAGCACCAAAAGCGGTAAAAGATTTTGCGAAAAAATTCCCTCACAGCATGGGCGAATGGAAAAAAGCATCACCTACTCACGCAGACTATATGAGAGACGGTGACTTTTTCTCGGCTGAACAGTCTGTCATCTTTGATGAAGCTGATACGATACGTCTTGAATTTGTTAACCAAAAAGGTGAAGTAGAGGTTCGCAAAGAACTACCCATTGAAAAAGATGAAATCGTTGATTCAATGCGTATGAGCTGTAAAGCGCTTAGAGAATTCTTTGAAGATACGCTTCAAGACGCACAAGACTCTGGCGTTATGTGGTCACTTCACGTAAAAGCGACAATGATGAAGGTCTCTCATCCAATTGTATTTGGTCATGCAGTCACTGTCTTTTTTAAAGATTTGTTTGAAGAGTACGGCGAGTTGTTTGATGAGTTAGGCGTAAATCCAAACAATGGTATTGGCAATGTTTACGACAAGATTCAAGTGCTTCCGCGGTCTAAGCGCGAAGAGATAGAAAGAGAAATCTATCGCACCTATGCTAGAAGACCAAAGATTGCGATGGTAGATTCTTCTAAGGGCATTACCAACCTTCATGTGCCTTCAGATGTCATTGTCGATGCGTCTATGCCAGCTATGATTAGAAACGGCGGAAAAATGTGGGATGCAAACGGTCAAACACAAGATGTAAAAGCCGTCATGCCAGAGTCAACCTACTCTCGTCTTTATCAAGACATGATCAACTTCTGTAAAACTAACGGCGCGTTTGATCCAACCACCATTGGTTCAGTGCCAAATGTTGGGTTGATGGCCAAAAAAGCAGAAGAGTATGGTTCGCATGATAAGACGTATGAAATTGCAGAGCCAGGCGTTATGCGCGTGGTTAAATCAGACGGCACTGTATTGATGCAACATGACGTTGAACCTGGTGATATCTGGCGCGCATGTCAAACCAAAGACGAAGCGGTAAGAGATTGGGTTAAATTAGCGGTTACACGTTCCAGGAATTCTGATACACCTGTTTTCTTCTGGCTTGACCAAGAACGTGCGCACGATCGCAATTTAACAACCAAAGTAAAAGAGTATTTAAAAGACCACGATACCGAAGGCCTGGAAATTTTCATTAAGTCCTACAGTCCTGCGATTCGTTCAACAATGGAGCGCATGGTTAGAGGTAAAGATACTATTTCTGCTACTGGTAACGTACTGCGTGATTACCTTACAGACTTATTCCCTATTATTGAATTAGGTACTTCGGCGAAAATGCTATCTATCGTGCCTATGCTTAAAGGCGGTGGCATGTATGAGACGGGTGCGGGTGGTTCTGCGCCAAAACACGTGCAGCAGGTTGAAGAAGAAAACCACTTGCGTTGGGATTCATTAGGTGAGTTCCTTGCACTTGCTGTTTCTCTTGAAGATGTTGGTTTTAAAGACGGTAACGAAAAGGCTGCGATACTTTCCAAAACACTGGATGCTGCGACCGGTAGAATGCTTCAAAACAACAAATCGCCTTCAAGAAAAACCGGTCAATTAGATAACAGAGGCTCACACTTCTGGTTGGGTATGTATTGGGCGGAAGAAGTTGCTGCGCAAACAGAAGATCTTGAATTAGCAGAGCAATTTAAAGCGCTTGCGAAATCGTTGGCTGATAATCAGGATAAAATACTAGAAGAGTTGTCTGTTGTTCAAGGCGGCCCAGCAGAGCTTGATGGTTACTACCATGCGACAGAGGAGACAGTACAGCGCGTAATGTGCCCAAGTGATACGCTTAACAGCGCGCTAGCATCGCACAGCGAATAAAACGTAAACCACCCACTAATTTACCAATTAATCCCCCATTTGTTGAATAAACAATCGGGGGATATTTTTATAATTAAAAAGGTTAAGTATTAAAATTAATATTGCGAATGTTTTCAGGTTTATGGATTAAAAAGCCTTGTGCCATGTCGATACCGAGCGATTCTACTTTGGCTAGAATGTTCTCATCATCGACAAATTCGGCAATCGTTTTCAAGTTCACAACCTTGGCAACTTCGACGAAACATTTTACTGCCGCTTCATCCAACGGTTCTTTCAATAAACCCTGCACAAATTGACCGTCTATCTTTAGAATATCAATGTCTAATTTCTTCAAATATCCAAAAGATGCAGCACCAGCACCAAAGTCATCCAGCGCAACAACTGCGCCAAGCGCTTTTAGTCTCTCAATGAATAAGGATGCGTCGTCAAAGTTGGTGATCGCCGCCGTTTCTGTGATTTCAAAACACAAAATCTGTCTATTGGCGCGAGACAATTTTTTCAGCTGAATACATGTGAAGTCGTGAAACGCCCGATCGCCGATAGATTGCCCCGACAGATTAATACTGAGCATACCAATCTCACTCAGCGCATTTTCTGAAAGACTGCTAATCCACGTAACAATGTTTTTGATGACCCATTTATCAATTCTGGAAATCAAGTGAAAGCGTTCAGCAGCGGGTAAAAATGCGCCCGGCATGACTAACTCTCCATTTTCATCAATCATGCGAAGCAATATTTCAGCGTATATTGCTGTCGACTTCTGTTGTAAGTGCTTAAGTTCTTGATAATGAAATGAAAACCTATTGTCATCTAAGGCTTTTTCAATACGAGTGGTCCATTGTAACTCACCGTGCCTTGTTCTGATGGCTTTATCCATATCTGAATAGGAGTGAACGCGGTTTCTACCTGCTTCTTTGGCTGCATAACATGCTTTATCTGCCGCTTGCATAATTGAGGTCGTCGACTTCCACTCGCTATCAATGGTAACTAGCCCGATACTGACACCAATTCTAAATTTTCGGTCCTCATGGGTGAAACGAAAAGACTCCATTTTCTCACAGATAACGCTAGCAACACGTTTGGCCTGATCACTATCGCAATACTCAAGAACAACGCCGAATTCATCTCCACCCAACCGAGCGAGCATATCTCTGGAACGAATCTCTTCTTGGAAAATACTACTAACCCGCTTCAAGGCTTGATCGCCAGCCGAATGTCCGCAGGTATCGTTTACAATTTTGAACTGGTCCAAATCGAGGAAAAGTAGCGAGTGAATTGACAGATCACTGTGACAAGCATTTAATAGTCGTTTAAGTCTAACTTCAAATTCAGTGCGATTGAGTAATCCTGTTAACGGGTCGTGGAATGCTCGGTATTTCATTTCACCGCTAAGTCGACGCTGTTCAGTGACATCATGAAATACCAATACAACACCCAACACATCACCATTCCCATTCCTAATAGGTGATGCTGAGTCTTCTATCCCAAACTCTTCTCCAGTCTTGGAAATGAGCACCGTATGATTCGCCAAACCGACAGTTTTTTTCTGATCTAGGCAAGTAAACACTGGATTTTCGGTTCTGATCCGAGTTTCTTCATTAATTATGTGGAAGATATGTCCAACCGGTTTACCTTTTGCTGCCTCAAGATCCCAGCCTGTCATTCTCTGGGCGACAGGATTTAACCATTCAACGTTTCCATCTGCGTTTGTGGTAATGACGGCATCCCCAATAGAATCGAGAGTCACTTGTAACAACTTACGTTGCTCCTCGATTTCTTTGGTCATATTGTGAACATTCGTGACATCCCAATTGACGCCAGTGACTTTTACTGCTTGTCCTTGCTGGTCACGCTCAACTTGCGCCGCTCCGCGAATATGGTGGACACTACCGTCATTCCAAACAATTCTAAATTCAGTATCAAACTTAACTGACCCATTTATTGCAGCTTTAAACTCCTTTTCAGCTTTTTGTTTGTCATCTGGATGTAGGTGTGAAGACCAGAGTTCGTATGTCTCAAAATCATTATTGGGCGACAAACCATAAAGCAAATACATTCTTTCATCCCAAATCAGGTTGTCAGATTGCAGATCATACTCCCACACCCCAATTCCACCGCTATCTGTCGCCAATGACATTCTTAAGTTGGCTTTTTCAATTACTTGCTTTTGTATGTAACGAGCTGTTATATCTTGAAAAGACCCATTTAATCGAACGGCTTTTCCATTTACAAATTCAACAACACCGACAGCTCGCACCCAAATCCGCTCTCCGTTTGCTCTGATGAAAGGGACTTCTATGTCCCACCCATCACCAAACTCGATGCCTCTTGCAACAGCAGCCTCAATGGTTCCTCTTGCTTCAGGCGCGTAAAAATTAATGGCTTCTTCGAGATTGGGTTCGTAGCTATCATCTACGCCATGGATAACGCGGGTTTCTTTAGACCAATAAAGTTCTTTAGTAAGTAGATTCAGTTCCCAACCACCTACGCCTGCTGTTGCACCCGTACGATCAAGCAACAGTTTGCTTTTAACCAATTCTTGCTCTTGTTCTTTAGACTTCGTGATATCACGTTCAATAGAGATGACTTTTTCTATATGCCCCCGCTGATTGCGAAAAGGCGTTAATACGCTATCCACCCAGTAAAACGAACCGTCTTTACAGCGATGGCATATATGACCGCGCCAAGTTTTACCTAGCATTAGCGCCTTCCACATAGCATCATAGAAAGCATCATCATGTTGTTGTGATTGTAAAATCATTACATGTTGCCCAATCAACTCTGACTGAGCATATTGAGTTGCTAGACAGAAGGCTTGATTGGCTTCGATGATGACTCTGTCTGCGTCAATCACGGCAACGATGAATTGCTCATGTATGGTATTGAGCAGCTCTTTCGAGTCTGAATTCATATGCGCTTCTTCTTTGTTTTATTGAATTCTGTCGCAAAGAGGTATTGGTAACCCGATTATGCTACGGACTTGCGTTAATAGCATACCCTAAAAGTACACTTCGTGAAAATCTATTAATTACACCGGGTAATGTATCAATGAGTATTGAAGTGTTCAAAACTCATTGACTCTCTTTTTGATTTATTAGTATTTAAAAATTGCCAACAAGTGTTATGGCAAGTGTGGGTGAGTTGTGACTCGTTACAATTTAGGAATACGTTAACTAAAACGTAAGTCGCCCCATTAATGGGGCGGCTAGGTCATTTCGTTTGTACTTATAAACAGCGTGATTACCCTATTTGTGAACACCTGCTTTAAGACTTCGTCCTAAGTTTTCCACCTCATACTGTTTTCAATCTTGCTTTGAAATGCCTGCATAGGTTCATCTTTGGCGCCAACCAAAAGCAAGTCTGCATTGCTATAGCGCGTTGCTCTGCCTTTAAACTGCTCGTCACTGAATTCATTCCAGCTATCCAGCTTATTCTCTTTAGGTAATACGAACAAATTGATGTTTCCTTGTTCTCCCTGAAAGACAACATGCAAAACGTTCACTTTGTTATGGCCGCAGAAGAACGAACTAGCATACTGTACGTCGCCAATATCTTGTTCCATCTGCACACCATAATTAACGAGTTGTGCATTTACTCGCTCCAGTGAAATTCGCTCGTCTGTAAAACTTACGTTTTGAGCGCCTTGATGAGCATGCTTAAGTGCATACGCACCTGCTCCCATAATGTCACTATCATCTTTTTGAAGAATGTTAAGGTTAATACTAAGCCCAATAACAAAAGCAAAACACGCCGCTGCCGCTATTTGCCAATAACTACTATCATTGGCTGCCTTTGCTTTCTCTGGTTTCTTCGTGTGAAGCTGAGTTACATTGTCCTTTTCAACAACCTGACTCAATAGTTTACTTTCCAAATCCTCAGGCACGTGGATATCCATCGCATCTTCGAGCATGGCGTCAAAATCTCGCAATTCATCAACAAACCGTTGTTTAGCGGGATCTTTTGCTATTGCATCTTTTATCTCATCTGATTGAGCATTCGGGTCGGCCAAAAGTGCTTGGCGGAACTCTTCATCGTTCATTAGCTAGACCTCCCATAGTTAACGTTATCACTTTACTACCTCTGTACATATTACCCATGCAGCGAGTCAGTCATTTCGACGTCACTGCTTGTTCTCTTAACCGTTTGCGTCCGACTATTAATCCTATTACGACGCACCATATCAATAAGACCCAAGAACTTAAAACTTTCTTTCAAATATTTTTATTTTTTTCTGTTGTCGACAGAATTAACAGTCTTTCATATAAGATTTAAGCAACTGAATGTAAATCAATAAATCTAAAAGTGTCATAAATATTTCATTGTTCCATCATTTCCACGCTATTTGTTCATTTTATGCTTGTCGATTCAGTTATTTACTGAAACACACTAGGAACATAAAAATGCGAATCAAATCTTCAGTCGCGGTCGCTGTTGCGCTCGCGTTATCTTCTTCATTTTCTTTTGCTCAAACGCAAAACAACCAGCCAAAAAATGCCGATGAGCCAATTGACGAAGTCGTTACTATCGGCCAAAGAGCGATGTTGGCAAATGCGATAGAGCAGCAGCGCAGCGCCGACGTCATTAAAAATGTTATCACTAGCGATGCAATTGGTAATTTACCAGACCAAAACGTTGCAGAAGCTGTTCGTCGTCTAGCGGGTATTAATGTACTAAATGACCAGGGTGAAGGCCGTTTTATTTCAGTGCGTGGTCTTGATCCGTCTTTAAATTCAGCATCGGTTAACGGTACTCGGCTACCGGCGCCTGAATCGGATACACGCTCGGTTGCATTAGATGTTATTCCATCTGAACTTATCGGCTCGATAGAAGTGATTAAATCGCTTACACCCGATATGGATGCTGACACCTTAGGCGCGACGATCCGCATAAATACCAAAAAAGCATTCGACAAAGACAATGAGTTTATTAAAGCCTCTGCGAACGTTAGTCATAGCGACCTCAGCGGTGAGACGACGCCCGCATTCAGCGTCGATTTTTCCCAAGTGTTAAGTGACAGCTTTGGAATTGCAGGCGGGATCTCATACAGCGAAAGAGACTTTTCTACTGATAACTTGGAAATGGACGGTTGGAGTGAAACCGACGACGGATTAGTTTATGCCGAGGATGTCGAGTATCGGGACTATGATGTTCTCCGAGAGAGAACAGGATTAACCTTAGCAGCAGATTTTAAAGTATCTGATTCCACCAACCTATATGCACGTACCCTCTACAGCCAATTTGATGACACCGAAGAGCGTCGCCGGTTAGTCTTTGCGCTTGATGAGCCTTCATCCGGGACGGCAACCACTGCAACATTTTTATCTGATGATGGCGAGATAGAAGTTGAGCGCGAATTAAAGGACCGATTTGAATCACAAGAAATTCAAACCTTTGAATTTGGCGGTGAAACAACACTCGAAAGCTGGGATTTTGACTATAAAATTAGTTATTCCAAAGCAGAGGAAGAGGAAACAGACACCGAAGACCCCACACTCTTTGTCGCGGGTTTTGAAGATCCGGGACAACTCGGTGTTTCCTTCGATTATTCAAATCTTGAATTTAGTCCTTATGAAATCATTCAAGGTGCGCCTGAATTCTTTGATGCAGCAACTTATGAATTCGACCAGCTAGACGTAGTGCAGGGGCAGGCCGAGGACGAAGAAACAGCATTTGAATTCAATGCGGCGAATACCTTTTTATTTGCAGGAGGTGAGTTTACGTTTAAGACTGGACTTAAACTACGCCAGCGCGAAAAATCCTTTGATGTATTCCTTCAGGTCTTCGATGGGTTCGATGGCGACTATACATTAGCAGATGTCGAAGGAAACCAAAGCTACGGGTTGTTTAACATTAATCCAATGCCTGATCTGGGAGCCGTTCGCAACTTCAATAATCAAAACCGAGGCGCATTCGAACTTAACCAATTTGATACGGACGTAGAGTCAGCGTTAGAAGATTTCACGGTAGAAGAGGATATTTTTGCCGCCTATATTATGGGTGAATACAGCAAAGATAAACTCACAGTGATAGGTGGCTTCAGACTTGAACAAACTGACAACAATGTTACTGCCAATTTGGTCGAAATAGTCGAAGAGGGCGGTACACGAGATGGCGTTTTGCTTGATGAAGACTCTGTTTTTGTAACACCTACGTCGTTTGAACGAGATTATTCAAAAGTCCTTCCAAGCGTCAATGTCCGCTATGATTTAGAAGAGGATGTCGTCTTGAGAGGCGCTGTTTATTCTAGTTTAGTAAGACCAAACATGTCTCAACTCGCGCCTAGATTTGCGGTGGAGGAATCAGGTGATGGTGAGCGCGAGGGAGAATTTGGTAACCCAGATTTAGAGCCATTTGAAGCAATTAATGTTGACCTTAGTGCTGAATACTATTTCGCCAGAGGTTCAGTTGTTCAAGGTGGTTTCTTCTACAAGGATATCGATAACTTTATTGTAAACGTTGAGTTTGAATCCGACGATCCGCCTTTTAACGGCGTATACAATGGCGTTGCCTTTGATGAAGCTGTTATCCCGCAAAATGGTGATAATGCTACTGTGATGGGGCTTGAGCTTGCCTACAGTCAAGTGTTTAACAACGGATTTTTGGTGAGTGTGAATTACACCTATACCGATACCGAAGGCACAATTGATGGCCGAGACATTCCGCTTCCGTCAGCATCTGAAAATACCTACAATTTGATAGTTGGCTACGAAACTGACCGGTTTAGCACGCGAGTATCCCTGGCATATCGCGATGAGTATTTGGATGAGTTAGGTGGCGACGAAGAATCGGACCGTTGGGTCAAAGATCATATGCAGTTGGACATTACAGCAAGCTATGACATTACCGATAACGTTCAGTTATTTGCGAAACTGGTAAACTTAAATGACGAGCCGTTTCTCGCATTCCAGCGTGGTCCGAGTGCTGATAGGTTACTGCAATACGAGGAGTATTCATGGACAGGTAAATTTGGCGTTAAGGCCACATTCTGATCATGAGAAATTTTCTTTAATCATGTACGTTCGGGGCAACAGCGTTAGCCGTTGCCTTCGGACTCATTGGTTGCGCTCTTAATGATTTCACTGTGACCCATGAAAGGGAGTTCATCGTTTATTCAGATGCTGAAGACTTTTCTAAACTGTTTCCTTTTTGCAGTATGGGCAGCCCAACATCTTTGGATTTAGAAAAACTCCACTTCTGGATTGTTGGACGCTGAAACGCTTTTATTTTCTTGTTTGGCATTTGATGATCCCTCAATCGTGAACTTACTCGCTACGGCTTTGATATCTGCAATAACGGTTTGCACCATAGACGTATTTTCCGCCATTTGCGTATTGGCTTTCTTTGTCTCTGTAGAAGCCATAACCGCTTCGTCAGCCTCGTTCCTAACTTGAACCGCAGACCTCATTTGCTTTGTCGCGTTATCTGTCATGCCTTTTTGCTGCATCACCAAATCATCTAACACCTTATTAATCGAATACATAAAGGTGATCATCGTAGAAAACTCCGATGTGGTTTTTTCCGTCAGCGATAAACTAGAGTGAATGCTTTGGTAGGCCGAGTCAGTGTTAGCAGTCAAGCGAGCAATAGTATCGCTGATACTTGCTGCTGAAGACTGCGTTTTTTGCGCAAGTTTGCGTACCTCGTCAGCAACAACGGCAAATCCTCGTCCAGACTCTCCGGCTCGTGCTGCTTCAATTGCTGCATTCAATGCAAGCAAGTTGGTTTGCTCTGCTATTTGTTGGATGGATGAAAGCATATTGCTTATCGACCCCGTCTCATCTTTCAACTGTGACATTTCAGACAAACTGCTTTGCATTGCGGTGTTCATCTCGTCAATAAGCGTTTGTTTCTGTGAAAACCCTAAGATATTGTCCTGCATTGCAGTAGCACGTTGGTTGATAAATGATTCAGTCTCTTGGCTTGTGTCGGCTAGGTCTTGCGCCTCTTGTTTCGCAGAGTTAATAAACTGTTGAAGCGATATGGATTTATCGTAGGTGTCATTAATGCCAGAACCAATGTTATTTAACATTTCAAAGGTTTGATTTATGAATATGCTAAGTTGATCCATGTTGACCAGTATCTCATTTACAAGCTTACCAAGGTCGGTACGAATGGCGTTTACATTTCGCATTAACTCTCCAATTTCATCTCGACGTTCAGAGTTTATTCCATAACTAAAATCGCCAGCCGCAAGGCGTTTAGACAAGCCTGATATTTCACGAATTGGCACAATAATGCGACGTTCAAACATGACGACTAAAAATAGAAATATCATCACTACTGAAGTGGCAGCCGTAATCAAAATGATAACGTTATTCCTGACCTTTGCTGCACGTAGCTCGCTGGTAATCTGACTAACGTTTTTGTTCACCAATTCGGTGGCATACAACAAGATTTTTGTTGGCTCTCTATCAATGCCTCTGACGGACTTGTCAGCGGCAATATGGTCAAAGCCTGAACTCATGAAAATATCAAATCCGACTTTATATGCCGCCATCATTGGTGGATAGCCTTCAGCGAATGAATCTAGCGCTTCAATTACAGCAGCATCATCAGATTTTGCTTTTAGCCTCGCGATTTCCGCTGGTATTTCGGACTCTGCAGACAAAAAACGCTGCCAATACTTGTCTCGGTCTGCTTGGTCATGTCCGCGAAGCAAAACATTTTTCCATTCCTGCACTTGAGTTTTGAACATGACATTCAACTCTGCAACTTCTTCTAGTGTCACAAAGTCATTATCTATCAGGTTCTGGTAGTCCTCGATGGTATTATTTGTCGTAACTAAGCCGCTCGTGAAAACGCCGACTACGATAATTAGTCCAGCGCCGACTATCGTTAAAATCTGATAACGAATACTCTTGGAAAGTAGATTCATATTTAGGCTTTTATTGTCTAAATAGCATATCGAGAGTATCGGCAAATTCTAGTCAGCTTTAACCGAAGATAAAAATTTTAAGCAAATTATTTGTTCCGTCGACTAACGAAAGATGAGGTGTTGATTGAAAACCAATGTGCTTATACAAGCACTATTAATTTAGAGGCAGCAGAAATAATTGAAAATCTAGGAGGGAATGTCTGCAGTATCCCTATTTGGCGTCTAGCATGACTGAGTGAAACTTATTAAAGCCAGAGCCACCCATACTTCCAGCATCATACATGATGCCAAACTTAGCCGAACCTCTTTGATTCAATAAAATATTGCCTCTTACCCAGGCACCATCAATATCTGAAACAAGTTTTTCTGTGGTCGGTTTATCTTCAAAATCAACATCGACAGAGGCGAGATACAAATCCCGATTGGTTTCATCGATGAACGGAACATAGAGGCGATCTTCAAAAACAACTAAATCTGCACCCGCCTGATCTGAATCAACAGCGTTCGTTACAATTTTCTTATCTGTCATCTGAATGGCTTTCGACCAATTCATATCGAAAGCTCGCGTTTTACAAAATAGTAAGCCACCGGATTGTCTGTAACACAATACCGTCTTTTCTGATGTATCAGAAAAAGCCAATGGCAAAATGGCCATCGATTCGTCGCTCTCCACTCCTAAATCAGATGCGAACGCTTCAGCGGAACTTAATAAGTTGTCACCAGATAATGTTCTTGCCCATCCGAGACCATTAGAAGTTTTGTACGCTATTGTGGTATCGCCGTTGGAATGCGCAAGTAACAAAGGGTTAGTCAGTCTCAAATCTTTATGATCATTGATTCTTAGAGGTTTGCCCCAATTCCCTTGCGTATCTCTGATGTTGTAATGAATTCCCGAACCAACAGCATACATTGCTATAATTGAGCCATCAGGACGAACTACAATGTCGGCTGTTTGTACATCTGGTTTCGCTATTTCTTCAATCACGACATCAGTTACTATCCATCCTTCTTTTACTTTTTCATTGTCAGAAGTGGCAAACGCATGATAGTAGGTAAAATCTGATGTTTGGTGAATGATATGGATAACTCCGTCCGATGACATTGCGCTACTGACACCTTCAAGATCATCAGCTTTAGGCCGGTTCTTACCATCAATTTCTGACCATGTGGTTCCACTATCATCTGATTTAATCATCATAAATATATTGCCTGTTTCAGTTGGCTCCATGATGAAATAGAGTTCCCCTTTGGCGTTTTCATAAGGTCCAATTCGCCCGGGTGTTTCGACGAACGTACCTCCCACATGTTTTTCGGGCACTGATACGCTAAAACTTGGTTGCTTGCCAGTTAAAGGATGACCTTGTTGGTCAACTACTCGAAGAGAAAACGAATCGCCATCATTTATCTGAACAGGGCCATCTGCCCAGTGACGAACAACAAGTGTCCATTCAAATTCTGCCGAGGTTCCAGACTTTTGAGAAGGCTCCCAAACTGGTGTGGTTGGAGCAAGACAAATCGATGCACCAAGATCACTGGGCAATGCAGAGACTTCAAGCAAGTCGTCAGCTTCTTCTCCAAAAAAAGTAGAGTGACAACCAATAATACTTAGCTGTGGACTGGCAGCTGAGGGATAAGGAAAGTGTTGTGCTTGAACAAATTGCCAGTCTTGATCATTGTATTGATATTGCAGGGAATATTGTTTGAATGAGGATTCATTGGATTCAACCTCAAACCTCACGCGAAACGGTTTATCAACCTTTTGTGATGGCGATTCATTAATTTGACCTCCCCAACCCATATTTTCATCGATATCAATACCTAAGTCCGTTCGAAAACGGTATGCGGTGACTCTATCTTTTTCCGCCGATGAGACAGTGGCTTCAGTTGTATAAATTGATGAACAACCACTTGAAACAATAAATGTGAAAAATAGTAATGAGGCTGGTACTTTGAGCAACATATTGAAAGTCTTCCAAAACTTCTGCGTTTAACAATCCGTTGTTTTTATATCAGAAAGTGTATCGATGTATTGATAAGGTTTTGTGACAGTGTTTGTTTTAAAGCTTTACGATTTTTGGTTTGTCTCCAAGATGTCATCTTTACTAAACGTATCGTTCATAGTGATGTAACACAGTTAAAATACATTTTGGCATCTCATCTTTCTAATGGAATAGAGTGAAACAAATGCCATTGTCTGACATCAATCGCAGGAACTTTATTAAAAGCGGTGTCGCATTAACTATCAGTACTGGCGCTGTTGGCAACGGTTTGTGGTTTCAAAGTCTTTTGGCATCCGTAAACAATGACGAGATAGTGTCTGTTTTTACCCACGGTGTCGCGAGCGGCGAGCCACAACAACATAGTGTTCTTCTTTGGACGCGCGTCAATCCTCAAAATGTCAATGAAACTAACAAAGTGCATTGGGAAATTTCTACCGAACCACTTTTTAAATCAGTAATAAAAAGTGGTTATGCTGAAGCTACAAGAGAAAGAGATTATACGCTGAAGGTGGTTGTAGATGACTTGTCACCAGGAACAACGTATTTTTATCGATTCCTCTGTCGTAATCAGTATTCTGAGATGGGTCGGACGAAAACGTTACCAGCCGGAAAGCTAGCGTCAGTAACCCTCGCCGTCGCGTCCTGCTCAAACTATGCATTCGGATTTTTTAATGCGTATAAGGACATCGCTCTGGATGACACGATTGATTACGTCTTACATCTTGGCGATTATATTTATGAATATGGTCAAGATGGTTGGGGTAGTGACGTAGCGAAGAGTCTCGGTAGACAGCACAACCCTACTCATGAAACCGTCAGTTTACAAGACTACCGATTAAGACACGCTCAATACAAACGCGATAAAGCTTCGCGTATCATGCATGCGGCTCATCCGATTATTCCGACGTGGGATGACCATGAAAGTACCAATAATCCATATATGCAAGGCGCACAAAATCACCAAGAAGAAACAGAAGGTGCCTGGCTGACGAGAAGAGATGCGTCGTTAAAAGCGTATTTTGAATGGATGCCGGTTTACGATCCTAAACATAACGAAAATCCTGGTGCTATGTGGCGACGCTTTGATTTTGGCGATCTTGCAACCATGGTAACCTTGGAAACACGTCACACGGGCCGCAGTAAACAAATTAATTATCAAGAGCATCTAACAACACTTGATTCACCCAAATCTCTGAAGTCGTTCAAAGACAAAGTGCTCAACGACCCAACCCGCAACATGTTGTCGCCCAAACTCGAAGCTTATTACATCGAGTCTTTCTCTGCATCGCTCAAAAATAACAGACCTTGGAGGCTGGTGGCTAATCAAATTCCAATGGCGCGAACGCATGTACCAAAGACAGATGACTTTATTGGGGTGCCGAACGAGGAGGCCAATGATCCTCTAATTGAAGAGCGCAAAGCACTAAGCATACTGTCAAAATTAAACCTCCCCATTTACACGGATACATGGGACGGTTATCCGCAAGCAAGAGAACGTTTTTATAAAATGAACACTGACTTGGGTATCCATGATCTTCTTGTTCTTACCGGAGATAGCCATAGTTTTTGGACGAATAAACTATTCAATGAACACGATGTTTCGATGGGTATAGAAATAGGCACTTGTGGCATTAGTTCTCCAGGTGATTTTTTATCGTTTGGCCATGATATCGCAGAGGAAATGGATAAACGGTTGGCAGAGCATAACCGGGAAGTAGTGTGGACCAATGGACGAGAAAACGGCTATGTGAAGTTGACGCTTGAAAAAGAAAAGTCAGTCGCTGAATATAAAACTGTCTCAACCGTGATATCCGAAAATTATCAATCCGCAACCCTTAAAAAAGTAGTGATAAAAAAAGAAAATGGAAATTTATTAATTTCATGACATCCGATTAATAACAAGAGAATTAATCCTGCATGTACTGCTGTCAAAGATGCAGTTAGGTGAAGCCGCCAATTGAATTTACACTCCTAAACCTTAATAACAAAAAATTAAAACTCTATTAAAAACAACGTAATACCTTAATTTGTTTGAAACATTTCTTTCATTTTTCCTAAATAAATATTTTTCCAATTCTTCATAAATGTATCACTAGCCATTGATGCAAAAGAATTAAATTTCTCTTTGGGAACAAAGACTTTTACATAATTGGGAACATATTCATGAAAAAACACAATCTCAGCCTAATCGCGCTAGCGATGGCAGGTATTTACACACATAGTGCTTTTGCTCAAGTTGAAGATGCAGAAGAAGCTGTTGAAATAGATGAAATCGTCACTGTTGGCGAGAAACTGACGTACGCAAACAACTTCACTAACGAGAGTATGGTTGATCAACAATCTTCGCTTACAAGCGTGTTGGCCGTTATCGATAACCTACCGGGCGTATTGATCAATGAAGGTGACCCCTTCGGCGCCGATGATTGGTCAACCTCAATCAATATTCGCGGTTTTCAGACCGACTTGGGTCAACAACAAATAGGGATGACAATAGACGGTATCGCAAACGGTAACTCAAACTACGGTGGTGGCGCTAAAGCGAATCGCTATATTGATACTGAAAACCTAGGTGTTGTCAGTGTCGCACAAGGTACATCTGATATCACTTCACGCTCTAACGAAGCACTCGGCGGTACTATCAATTTTACGACGATAGACCCGACGGAAGAACATACGGTTTTAACAAGTCTGACACTTGGCGAATTTGAAGCACAGAAGTTCTTTGTTCGCTTGAATACCGGCGAAATTTTTGACAACACCTACGCTTGGATAAGCGTATCTAGTCAAGAAAGCAGCGACTGGATGGATCAGGCGGCACAGAATACGCGCGATCACTTTGCGGCGAAAGTAAAGTCATATCAAGGTAATGTCGAAATTACCGGTTACTTTGCTTATGACGATACACATGAAGATAACTATCAACGCATCTACGGCTTAGGACAATTTGCACAAAATGATGAATGGGATCAATTGACAGACACGTGGTCAGGAATTCCCTACATTGACCAAGCGTTTAGACGCGGCTGGTCAACGCTTCGCGAAAATATATTCGGTTATTTACAAGCTGACTGGGAAATTTCTGATAATTCATCGCTTTCCGCAAACGTGTATTATCACGATAATGAAGGTCGCGGTGACTGGGTACCTCCCTATATCGTTGAAGTTACAGATGACGGTGCAGGAAATCCAAACAGTGAATTACTTCCGCAAACGGTTAGTGGTGGTCCTTTCTTAGGACAAATCTTCTTTGTTGACCCTGCTGGCGTTGCATTAGCACCTGCCGATGGGTGTGTCAGTTCGCTAACCTTCCCATATGGTGGTGGTGGCCCTCAATACGATCCTGCATGTTATCCAGACAATGCGATTCCTGTTGGCTCGTATCGTCATACACATTACGAGAAACAAAGACTTGGCTTCAACCTAGATTACGAATGGATGACAGAAATCGCTGGGTTTGATAACACGGTAAGAGCAGGCTTTTGGTACGAAGACTATGATCGTGCTGAGTACCGTGACTGGCATAAAATCATTGATAGCCGCTCAAGTTTCAGATTCGATCAGACACCGTATTGGATTCAGTATGATCGAGAATTCCCAGTCGAAACGATGATGTACTATTTACAGAATGAAATTGATTTTGGCAATGCTATTGTGACTGCTGGCGTTAAACAATTTAACGTCGACGTAGCTAAGAATGACTTGTTCAATAGTTCAAACAATCTTGAAATTTCGTCTGATTCAGATGCCTTATTGAGTATTGGTGTCGTTGTACCATTCGCAAACAGCTATGAGTTTTTTGCAGGCTATTCAGAAAACTTCGCAGCAATAAAGGATGTGGTATTAGAGCGTGATGATACTGATTTGCGTTTTGTAGAGCCAGAGACCGCAGATAACCTGGATTTAGGTGTTCGCGTATTTTTGGATAACTTAACCGCGAGTATCACCTATTACGATATCCAGTTTGACAATCGTATTATTTTTATCAGCAACGAAACAGTTGATGGCATTGATTTCTTGGAGTCTGCTGCAGGTGGTTATAGAAACCAAGGCGGTATTGAATCTAGCGGTTTTGAAGTATCTGTTGATTACAGCCTTAATGATGAATGGAGTATATTCAGTTCACTCACGCTGAATGATTCCGAGTTTACGGATGCTGAACTGGCAGGCAACACTGTGCTTGGAACTGCAGAGACCATGGCGGTAGTCAGTTTGGATTGGCAAGGTGATAGTTCACGCGCTGGTATCAGTGCTAAACACGTGGGCGACCGGCCATTAAATTCAGCCAACACCGCTGAAGTTGATGCATACAATGTCGTCGATTTGTATCTTGGTACAACACGCAACCTTGGCGACACGTCGTTAGACATAAGACTTACCATCAATAATTTACTCGACGAAAGGTACCTTGGCACTATTGCTGAAGGCGCAGCGTGGATAGGTGCGCCACGAACGGCGGCTATTAACTTCGCTTTTGAGTTTTAACCGATTAACGCTCCCCGGTCTGAAGGCTGTAGATCTTTGTTGTTACAGCCTTTTTTTATATAGGAAAAACGATGACAAATATCTATTTGAAATTCGCATTGATGGTTACAGTGTTTGGCATTATGCCAAACACTTTGGCGAAAGAAGATAATATAGAGTCAATAACGATTGCGTTCGGATCATGTTCACATCAGGACAAGTCTCTGAATATTTTACAAAACATTATTGAAGAAAACGCTGATGCCATGTTGTTTCTCGGTGATAATATTTACGGTGATACAGAAGACATGGTTGAATTGCGCGAAAAATACCGATTGCTTGGCAGTAATGAAAACTTCATTGAACTCAAGCAAACTACGCCACTTCACGCAATTTGGGACGATCATGATTATGGCGAAAATGATGCGGGAAAAGCATACCCGATGAAGGCAGAATCGAAACAAGCCTTTCTTGAATTTTGGGATGTCCCTCAAGATGATTTACGCTGGCAGAGAGAAGATGGTATTTATCACGCAAAATGGCTTAAAACACCTTCAGGAAAATCAGTCCATATTATCTTCCCCGATTTACGCTACAATAGAGATGACATAGAAGCGGTAAGTAGGTTGGCCTATATCTCAAAAAGACAACCTAAGAACCAAGGCCCATATGTTAAAGATGTAAATGCGTCTAAGAGCATGCTTGGCGAAACTCAGTGGAACTGGTTAGAAAATGAGCTGGCCAAATCATCAGACATTAAGGTTTTAGCTTCAAGCTTACAAGTACTTGCTGATTTTACGGGATGGGAAGCTTGGCATAATTATCCTAATGACATCAATAGATTATTTTCTTTGATTGATAAATACGCGTTAGATAATTTAATAATTATTAGCGGCGATACACATTGGACGGAGATATCACAGTTTCAAACAAACGGCGGCATAACATTGACTGAACTGACATCATCTGGGTTAAGCGAAGAATGGAAAGACATCAGTCCAAACAAAAATCGGATTAGTGAAGCTTCGCACAACAACAATTATGGTGTAATCGAAATTTCGTTTGAAAGCGATATTGCAAAAGTCACGATGGGCGCGAAAGATACCTTTGGAGAGTACTTGAACAGCGTTATGTTCGAAGTAAAGAACTGATTTCTACCGAAAGAACTATCAAGGTCATTCACATACTAATCCTGATTCATTGGGAATCAATCGAATTTTGTATACATTTTTAACATTTGAAAAGGTGACAATAAGAAAATAATTGACTTGTCATAAAAGCTTCATATAACATTCGCGTGCGAAATGGATGAGCACTGAAGTAATGGCAAAAAAGAAAAAGAACTCAATATTTCCCAAAGAGGTTTTGCAATCGTTTTTCAACGATGGATATGGTGCGTTGAAATCTTGGAGGATGCACAGAAAGCTTTCTCGACTTGAACTTGCCGTTCAATTAGCCGTTACAAAAAAAGAAGTTGAAAAACTAGAGTCTTCCTCCCCTGCCGAGTTTGATAAAAAAACACTTTCAAAGCTACTGAGTATACTCAACATTACCAAGGACCAGCTTGTTACGCTTGAGTCGGTGATAAAACACAAAAAAAATTAACGCAAAATCATCTTCTAGGTTATAGATATCTCCCGTAAACAGCCTTCAAACTCTACCGCATTTTTAGTTGTAAAGCATTTCTCGAAAACCCTGTAATCAGCGTATACCGACATAAAAATAAAATTTTTTGTACATAAAATGTTAACAATAAAAGTGGATACTACTGCGTGTGTTCTCCTTTCATGGCATATTTCCATGGACAAGCCCTCGCTTCTGCTTGGGCTTTTTTATTGATGGCTTACTGAGGTTTTTTCTTAACTCGATGATTAAAATCACACCCAAGGCGCAATAATCTCCATCACATTCGCAATTAATCGTCCTTGTGCATCGGTGAAACGATTGCATCGACCATAGAGGGGATCTGTAAATCGGGTATTATCGAATGCTTTAAACAGAGAAGTATCCGGTTCTACTTTAAAAATAGTGACCACGTCGCACGAATACTCTATTGCGAAGTCCTTCAGAATTGTACCAAAGGGCACATCTGTTTGAAGAATTGCAGTGGCGAAGTCTCGGTCAAACAAGTTCATATCGATTTGAATTGCGGCGACAACGGCGGTTTTATGTGTGTTTTTTGTTTGAAGGGCAACTTTTCGTGTATAAAAACGTCCTTTTTGCTGACTGGTGATAAGGCTAGAACGCACTTCTTCATTTAAACGTAACTGTAATCGCTCAGTAAGTTGCAGGGGCTCAGCCAATAGCGAATGGACAACCTTACTAAGTTGTTGCTGATTAACCTCTTCAAAAACAAGTGAATTTGTATCTCTAAATGTCCAAATGTCTGATAGAGACTTCATAGAAAACGTTGGTTGTTCATTACAGGCATCATTTTGATTGGGTAAAAAGGCATTTAAAATGCTACCGATTTCTGGCGCTTTCGACAGCTTTAACATATCGGTATGCGTGCCGCTTACCTCAAAGATCGTAATGTTTGAGCGAATTAATTCATGCCACTGTGCATATCTGTCGTGAAGCGTAAACGATTTTGCTTCGTCACGTGCTTTGATGAGTAACGTATTTTCAATGCTCTGTGGTGCGGTTTTATAGTGGAAGACAGCATTAGTGATGGCTGCATCAGCGTCTTCTCGTTGTGCATTTGATGAATTCTCTGCCTTGTGAAAAAGGCGCTTTAGCTTGAGTTTGCCTTCTGCCCTTACATGTTGTTCTTTCAAATTATTGGGAGAATAACAGTCGATCATCGCCATAAGTGCAATTTTTCTTCCCGAGTCTTTGAGTCTTCTTACTAGCTCAAATCCAATTGTTCCACCAATTGAATAACAGGCCAGCGCAACGGGCCCTGTAGGGTATATAGCATTAATTTCGAGCAAACAAGTGCTGACAAATTCATCAACCGTAGTAAAATTTCGGCCGCAACCGTCTTGTCCTGGGTAGACAAAGGCGTATACGGTTCGGGCGTCAGTCAATTCGGCAGCAAGTGCTCGAAATGCTAACGCATTGCCCGGCAAACCTGGTAAACAGAACAATGGCAGTGCTTTATCATCGCCTTCATGGTTATTTGACGTTTGGAATTTAACCAAGGTCTCGGACTTCCCGACATATATCGATCGTTTAACCAACTGACTCATTTTTGCAGGCGTTGGTGCTTCGATCAGTGCAGAGACGTTAATCGGCGTAGACAGCTCGCGTTCCATCGCTATGGCAATCTCGACGCCGCCTATTGAATCGCCACCTTCAGCAAAAAAATCACTGTTAACGTGTATGTCCTTGTTTTGTAGTACTTCTTGAAAACAATTAACTATGCGTTTTTCAATGATATTTATCGGTGTAGACACTACGTTTTCTTCAGGATTATCGATAGCTATAAAGTCATAGTGTTTGAGGTGTTGTCTGTCTACCTTTCCAGACGTATTGATTGGCAGAGCATTCATTGCCACAATTCTTGTCGGTATCATAAATGGCGGCAGCTGAGAAGACAGATATTCTCGTATCTTCGAAACATCAACAACAGGCGCAACAAAGGCAGCAATAAAGGGCGATTTTCCTTCTAGCTCTATTAGCAAAGCGACGGCATTTGCAGCCAGTTCGCTTAGTAATATTGTTGATTCGATGGCCGCTAACTCGACGCGTTGTCCTCTCAATTTGATTTGGTCGTCCGAACGACCAAGGTGCACAATATTTCCATCGTGCTGTCTGACTGCTCTGTCACCTGTTTGGTAGCGGCGTTTTGCCGGGGTTGATGCATTGCTAAATTTTTCTTTTGTCAAATCTGGGCGTTGCCAATAGCCATCTGTGAAAAATGCACCTTCGACTATCAAATCACCCTCTTGTCCATCAGGCAGCTGATTTCCCTTTTCATCGCAAATATAGAAGTCAACATCGTCATAAGGCAGTCCTATTGGCACTCTCTCGGTGCTGACAACAGTATCTTTATCAATAAAAAATCGACTTAAACAACTGGTTTCACTCGAGCCCATGCCATTGTACAAATCAAAAGTGTTAGAAAATCGTGCTTGGTAGGCGAGAACATCGCTTCGAAACAGCGGTTCACCCGCAAGCTGTACACTTCGAATTGAGGCAAGTCGGTTGGGATCATTGCATTCTTTCATCAGCGATCTGAATAACGAAGGCGAACAATACAACAGCGTGATGTGTTGTTGCTCAATCCAGTCGATGATTGCGTTAAATGACTGTTGCTTAAGGTCAAATGTACAAAGGGTTGCGCCTGTCGCTATGGCGCCAAAGATACAGAATACAGATGGTGTATATGTACAAGGTAAAATTAAGCCGATGTTATCGTAGCTATCGACTTCAAGATCACTGATATAGTGATTGACCGACCTCATCAGACTTCGCTGATTATGCACGATCCCTTTTGGTTCTCCAGTCGTCCCAGACGTTGTCAATAAATATGCGTAATCAGTAGGCGCGAGGGTTTTAAATACGTCGTCTGTTGACGAAGACTGCGTTTCATTCGCCAACAATGTGTCTATTAGCAGTACCGTTATCGATGAATCCGAACAAGAAGTAGCGAGATCAAAATACTTTTGCTCCGTAATCAATATGGATGGTTGAATGGACGCTAATGCCTTTTTAAGACGTGCAGGGGGAAAAGAAACGTCCAAGGGTGTATAGCAATTTCCGGAAAGATGAACAGACAAAATCGCTTTTATCAGCGCGTCTGAGTGGTCTAGGAGCAGAGCTATGGGGACGTTTTTGGGTGGTTGTTGATGTTGTAGTGAATTAGAAATCAAACAAAGTTCATGCGATAAGCCAGCGTAAGTGACCGTGCCTTCCATTCCTGCTAGCGCTATGTTCTCTGGCTGACGATTTACTTGATACTTAAGCGCAGCATCAAAGCCAGTAGTGTAAAAACTGGCTTTATTCATTTTGCTTAACGTCTAGGCCTTTTGTATCCAAAATATCCATTTTCAATGATTGCTTCGGCAACTGCTTCCGGAACGTAGTGTTCCCATTCTCCGCGCCCTACTTTGAGTTGTTTTAATATTTCTCTTGAGTAGATTTTAAACAAATCATTGTCACTGCTGTCAATCCCATGTAGGAATCCATTTTCAAGTAAGTGGCGGTACAAGAACCTCAAATGTTCAGGCACCTTTACGTCAGTGAATAGCTTTATGTTACCTTCATTGTTTAATTCAGGATAAATATACATTCGCGTGTTGTCTGGGAAGAGTTTACCAAACCCCTCTAAAATCCCGCCTTTAACGCCAACATAAGAGTCTTCGTCAAAGATCTGTTTTACGTTGATCATGCCAACAACAATGCCGATTTGGCGTTTTGTATACTGTCGAAAATAAGCGCGAAGGGAAAAATATCGGGTGTAGTCAGATATCATGACGTTGTAACCCAGCAGGTTAAGACAGTGTATGCGTTGTACGAGGTCTTCCTCGGGAACCTGCGTATCATGGCCCCTGAGGTCGTTTAGTGATATTTCTGCTATTGTGAGTGTGTTGCTCTCGTCAACACCTTCCTGTTCGAAGAATGCCTTTTTTCCTTGTTCTATCATATCAACATTGAGATTGGTCACCGGGCGAAATGAGCCTCGAATCGTCAACAGGTTTTTTTTGTACATCATTTCTGCTGGAACGCCGACAGAGCCGTCTGCGTTGAACATGATCGCGCGAGTCTTCCATGCTCTGATTAGTTGAAGGTTTATGGCGCGATTGTCTAAATCGTCGAAGTAAGGACCTTCAAATTCTATTGAATCAATTTCGATGCGACCTGGTTTAATGCTGTCTGACAGAGAAGCGATCATCATTTTGGGATCTTCGAAATAATAATACGCGGCATAAATTAAGTTTACGCCGAGTATACCAAGTGCTTGCTGCTGGGCTTCAGCGTTATCATCGCGCATTCTGACATGCACTTTGATTGTGGATGGCTCGGCGCCTGGATACAATTGCACCCTTATGCCACACCAAGCATGACATTCATTATCTCGATTGAAGCTTTTGGCAGCGACAGTTGCAGCATATGCGAAATAGCGTGATGTCTTTGAACGCGCCTCTTTGACTCTTTCAAGCACAAGCGCTAGCTCTTGTTCCATCATCGCGGCAAGCCTTGCTTTGCTTACATATCTACCATCACTTTGCACACCATAAATGGCATCGGAAAACTTCATGTCGTATGCAGACATGGTCTTTGCAATCGTTCCTGCCGCAGCACCCGCAAGGAAAAAGTTTCTCGCAACCTCCTGACCAGCACCAATTTCAACGATAGTGCCGTACTTTTTATCATCGAGATTTAATCTCAATGCTTTTTCCATGGTTGAGCGCGAACTGACGTTTTTGTGTTCCATGATAAGCCTCAAACAGCAATGTATTGAAAAAATTAAAAAAAGGGGTTAAACGCAGTCTATGCGTATGTTTTTAGTTTCGCAAGACACTCATAAACGCAACGTTATACAACGCCTTTTGCGTGACATATTACAACTGCCAACTCGATAGCAACTAGCCCGTTTAACATTCGCTTAATAACCCATATATTTACCGGCATTTATTAAGCATTTATCGTGCCTCAAAATACGCTTGTGCTAGCCAAGCTGCGACTTCTTCATCTACATCTTCAGGGCAAGAGAGTCTAATTCGATGACTTACCATTGAATTGAAGCTTCCCGATGCTTCCAGTTTTCCCTTTGTTACCTGTCCTTTCAAATTGATGCCTAGATCAACTCTTGTTTTGGTAGAGGGCTGGATTAATCCAAACTGTTTTTTATGTCGAAGACTGACGTACGCTTTTTTTGGGGAAAGTTCAAAGTCGCTTCCTAAGTTCTCGCAAACGCTTATAATTTTATCAAAGATAGGTTTTAATTCAGCTTTTGAACCTTGATACTGAGCAGCAATCAAATCTATATCTTCGCCTTTGCCCTGTCTACTTTTCAATGTTTGTTGGCTTATTAGATTGGCAAAACCATGTGTCACCTGAAATTCAGATTTTAGCCACTTGACTATTTCGCCATGTTTTTCCAACGAACATGGTACGGTTATCTCTAGCCATTGCGCGAGTGATTTGCCGGTTTTTTCGGGCATATTAGCGATCATAGTTGCTGCTTGTTGTTCAGGGGTCGCCATATTTTTACTCCTTAAGTTGATCCATTGCAAAGCTACTGGTAAAGGTTTTTCTCTGAAGTAAACTGAGGATAAGGCGCTTTAGTGCAGCGCTCTTTAAGGGCTTCGGTAAATACCCCATTCCAGCGTCGGCAGCTTTTGACCGAATGTCTTCATTTCTATCTGCACTCGATAGTATGCTGATCAGAGGCTGTGTTTGTCGTTTTGCAACTGCTTGTGTAACGTCTACACCATTTTCATTGTTGTCTAGGTGGAAATCAGCTAACACTAGGTCAAACATCTGGTCATGCGGGACCTCGGCTAACTGTTTGGCAATGACAATAATGGAATCCCATTGCTCAAATTGATTCTTTAATGCAGTCGCAACGCCAACGTCGTTCTCAAGGACGAGTACTTTCAAGTTTTCCAACGCCGATTGTTGCTCTTTGATCGTTACTTCACGGTTGAGCTCAGCAGAGGCTGCTGAACCATGATGTTTTAGCAGGAGTGAAAACGCGCTGCCTCGACCTACCTCACTATTTAATCGAATATCAATTGAAAGTAAACGACACATACGGTCGACGATGGTCAGGCCCAAACCAAGTCCTTGATCATCTTTGTCACGATTTAATCGCGCAAACTCATCAAAAATTCTGGTCTGATGTTTTTTCTCAATACCTTGTCCTGTATCGACCACGAATATTTCGCATATATTTTCTTTCCTTCTACGCACACCAAGGAGCACTTTTCCTTCTGCTGTATAGCGAATGGCATTGGATAACAGGTTTTGCACAATTCTCATGAAAAGCGCTTTGTCTGTATGCAGTTGAAGGCTTGTTTCAACGATGTTTAATTCAATGTTCTTCGCTCTTGCTTGAAGTTCGTAATCGTTGCGCAGACTTTCAAAAATATCACGAATTGCAAACGTAGAAAAAGAAGGTGTTATTCTGCCCGATTCAAGTTTGCTTATATCCAAAAGCATACCGAGCTGTTGGTCTGCATTTTCAAGAGAGCTTAAAAGGTGTTTGCAAGTGGATTTTGCTTCGTTATCAGTGAGTTTATCTTTTAGCATGGAGGCAAATAATGTTGCAGCGTTTAATGGTTGCATCAAATCATGTCCTGCTGCAGCTAGAAACTTTGTTTTGCTTCTATTCGCTTGTTCAGCTTCAGTTTTAGCTTTGGCGAGCTCCTGCGTTCGCTTTTCAACGCGTTTTTCAAGTTGATTTTTACTGTCCTCAAGTTGCTTTTGTATATTGATATATTCAGATACATCGGTGTAGGTTGTAATGTAGCCGCCGCCTGGTAAAGAGGAACCTGTGATTTCGATAACTTTTTCATCTTTAAAACGACGCATGATTTTATAGTCGTCACCTTTTTTCATCGAAGTGATGCGCTCTTCGATAGCCGCTGAATAGTTTTTCACGCTTTTATTATTGTCAGTGCTCGCAGAATCCTGTGGCGTTATAAGTTCACGGCCAGCGCTAAACGCAAATAAATCAACGATGTCTTTTCCCGTTGCAAGGAATCCCGGCGGATATTTCATCAATCTTTCATATGATTGATTCCAAGCAACTAACTTAAGATCTGAGTCAACGACACTGATCCCTTGTGGTAAATGTGAAATCGATGACTGAAGCACTTCGTGTCGAAATTGGAATGTTTGACTGGCCTGCTCTACCAACTCACTCATTTCCTGCTTGTCCTCGAATCTATTTTCTGAAATTGCGTTAAGCAATATTCTTGCGCTCGCTAATCCTAGATGAGATGCGAGATAGCGCTGTGCGTCCATCACACCAATTGGACCGACATACTCATTGTCTCGCGTAACAGCTAATGAAGATTCAAAGGTCGACATACTCTTTTTATCAAGTACGGGTAAAAGCAACTTGCGCAAATCATCAGGTTTTATCGACAAATTTGTTTTTGCAGCGCCTTCCAAGAAGAAAGGATTTGATTCTTTTGGAAACAGTTTTGAAACAAGAATAGAAAGCAGAAAATTCAGTCCAATGGATAAGAAAATTGCGTTCGCGTAGTCCTCATCGGTAGGGGACGGTGCAAAATAATAACTCGCTATCACTGCAGGATATAACATTTCACTGGCAACAATTGATAATCCACCAAGCAGTCCGGTGATGATGCCAATTTTATGTATTCTGTCCCAATAGACACCCAAAAAGATGGCAGGAAACAACTGCGCGAGAAGCGCAATCGCGATTGTGCCCGAATCGACCAGCGGTGCTGTCTGGCTAATTTTGACATGATAGATGTAGGCAATCATCACCAACGTCGCAATACTAAATTGACGAGTTCTTAGCAATGCTCGTGGACTTAGATTAGGCGCTAGTTGATAAGTTGAGGAAATTCTAAGACGGTTTTTCCGTAGCCAAAGCGGCATGATTAAACTGGTATTTACCATATTCCCAAGTGCAAGTGTGGCGACGATAACCATGCTGGTTGAAGCAGCAAGCCCCCCTACATAAGCAATGATACTCATAGCTTCATTGCCGAAATATACTGGCAACATTAACACATAGTGATCAGAGTTTGGGGCAGAACCCGAATGTCCAGCTGCAAGCGCATCATTTTCAAGCACAATATCCCCTGCCAAGGCAATGGGTAAAACAAACAGGCTCATGGCTAACAGGTATGAAGGAAACAACCAACGTGCCCGCTCAATTTCTTCCGAATTCTGATTTTCTACAAAGTTAACGTGGAACTGTCGAGGCAAACAAAACATAGCGCAAATCCCCAATAGTACATGACTTGCGTAAATCCAGTATGCGAATGGTTGATGTAGCGTGTCTCTCGTATCTTCTTTTGCCAACGCTTGTTCGATCAGATCAAAACTGCCATCAAATACCGTGTATACGGTAAAGAAACCAACGCATAAGAGTCCCACTAATTTAACGACACTTTCGACTGCAAGTGTCAACATCAAGCCTTTGTGTTTTTGGGTTAGATCTAACGTTCTATTTCCATACCAGACGGCAAATCCTGCCATTGTTACCGTGATATAAAAACTGATAGAAATATCTTGTTCGGTATCTCTTTCGGTAATTAAACCAACAGCTGTTGAAATAGCATCGAGTTGCAACGCAATGTAGGGAATTACACCAATGATGCAAATCACAACAATAAGCGCAGCTATGCTGTTGCTGTGATTGAAACGCAGTCCAACAAATTCAGAAAGAGAGGAAACATTATTACGATGACATAGTGTGGCGACTTTCTTATAGAGATGCATGCCAAAAAGCATGACCAGTATGCAACCGAGATAGGTGGGTACCAATGGCCAACCAAAATTACTCGCCTGTGTACTGGTGCCAAAATATGCCCACGACGTACAGTGGACACCTAATGCCAGACCATAAACATTCTTGGAAAGATGTTGTCGGCGATTCCCCCAGTTCGCTATCGCAAACAAGAAAAATAGGTAAATTAACGTTATTGCGCTGACGGTCCAAATTGAAAACATTCAAATTCCAATGCTAGGGTTGGTCGTTCTTGATTTTTTTGTCATGAATATTTGCACTACATGCAATAGTGTCTTGTCTTCACTTTCATTTCAACAACCATAGTCTTTTCTTTTTCTTTGTTCTTTTTAACATGAAATGCAAAGCGCCCGAGGCTGTGGCTTACTTCCGTCCACAAATATACAGTGAGAAAGAAATCGAGAAACTTGAAAAATTGACGGAGGAATTTCTGAATCTTCTTATTCCAGAGATTCTCAAGAACGAAGCGAATAGGTCGTGCAGAGCAGACGTGCTTCCACTTGTCGCGCGAGTATTGCAGCAGCATAGGGAGAAAGCAGAGGATAGGTATATCGATATTCTTTACAGAGACTCATCCGTAAATCGGGAAATTCAAAAACGTTTCCAATCCGGTGAAATTAGCTATGAGCAAGCTATTGCTATGCTAAAAAATAGGCAAACATACTCTGCAAAATGGACATCACTCATGATAGATTTCAAGCAAGAGCGGAAAGTTGAAAATAGAAGTGGTCAACCACCCAGATGGAAAGTGATAAATGAAGCTTTGAAAAAAGCTGAGACCCTGACTGTAGGCAAGCTCTCGGAGTTTCTCGCAGAATTTTCGGCAAAACATCCTGATCTCATTGAAAGTGCACAGTTTAGGCTTTTACTCGCAGAAGGCTTGCCCTATGAAGAACTGGTGCTCGAAGCAGAAAAATATGATTTTGTTGATTATCAATTTACGCAACAGGTAATGGAAAAGCATGATACCGAAACAATGGATTTATTACTTTCAAGGTTTTATGAAAAAGAAGAAGACTGGAACTTTTTGCTTACTTTGGCTATCCACAGTAATTCGTTAGAATCGTTTGAGCATTTACTAGAAAATGGGGTTGGTATTAATGATGCCAAAACCCTCGAGCCAGATGCATTAGATCGATTGTTGTCGCAATTCGAAACAAATTCAGAGTCTGCTAGCTTAATCGAAGCGATATTTGCAAACGGCGTTGAGCTAGAATACAGCCACAAACAACTGATGGCCGCAACATACCAAATCAATCCGGGCCAGGTAGAGGCATGGATCAGCAACTATGATTTAGATATAACTATCGAAGAATTAGTGAATGATTTTTAAGCAGATAGATAATATCCGTAATCACTTCTAAGCGTATGTTGAATCTTTATCTATGTATTCATTAATCTGCTTGTCTAACTCCATTATTTTTTGCTCTTCAAGTTGCAGCTTTTTCTGTTTTTTCTCGATAGAGCGCCCTAAATAGAGCAAATAATAAGAGTATGCGGCAAGACCAACGGCGCCAACAACGCCTACGTACAAATGAATAAGGGCTCCGCCGACAAATGTTATAACAGTTAGCATTACCAGCATGACGGTATGATGAGAGCCTTGATGATATCGATAATCAACATTTAAACTCTCTTCCAAGTCCTGTACCACTTTTCTTTGCTTCTTAAGTTTGCCAATGATTTCGTCATTTGACATAAAAATCCCCTTATCAAATAAGACAACATGATATTGATTGGTTCTCAGCCACCAACAGAATGTACTACCAGACTCTGTCGAATACAAGTTGTTAACATTTAGTACCCGTGGTAACCGAATAGTTCAATGGTCTCAATTAACTGTGTCCACCAACAAGTAGTCCACTCAGAACGGAATCCATCTTCATTACTTTGCATTATTTGGCTATATTCGTTTTAAAAAAGTAGCTTACTAACCAAATCAGGTATCAATAGGAGGAGTAAAGCATGCCAAAAATTACAGGATTGGGAGGAGTTTTCTATGTAGTAAAAGATCCAGAAGCTACCCGTCAATGGTATAGGGAAAAACTAGGAATAGATGGCGAGTATGGGCCTCAATTGAATTGGTCGGAAGAAACCGGGGATAAACCCTATTCGCTGATCAGCCATTTTAGCGATAACGAGTATTTGAATCCGAGTGAGCACAACTTCATGATAAATCTTCGAGTAGATGACCTAGACGGTTTTGTAGCGCTACTAAAAACCCGTGATGTGGATGTTCTTGACCAAGTAGATGAAGGGTATGGAAAGTTTGCCTGGATACTCGACCCCAACGGCGTAAAAATTGAACTCTGGGAACAGGTTGAAGCGCCATAGTAGAAACTATTAGCGCTTCGTATAACGCGCAGTTATCCGCTATTTTTCAATGAATGCCTGCTCAATGACATAGTGGCCTTGATTGCGCGAGTTGGCCTTTTTAAATCCTCTATCATCGAGTATTTTCATTAAGTCTTTTAGCATTGCGTCATTACCGCAAAGCATAAAGCGGTCATCTTCTGGATTGATTGGAGGCAATCCGACGTTTCTAGCCAGTAGTCCACTGCTTAATAACTGCGTAATCCGCCCTACGTGTTTTCTATCTCTAAACATATAAGCTTCTCTTGTGACGGTGGGGTAATAAACAAGTTTTTTAGCGACTATGTCGCCAAAGTACTCGTTTTTGGGTAGTTCATCACATATAAAACTTTGGTAAGCGAGTTCTGAAATCCAGCGCGTTCCATGCACAACGATAACTCTGTCATATTGGTCATAAATAAACGGATCCTGAATGACACTCATGAATGGGGCTAGACCAGTTCCGGTGGATAATAAGTACAGGTGTTTCCCATTCAGGAGCTGTCCCGGTACAAGCGTACCAGTGGGTTTAGAGGTAACAAGGAGCTCATCCCCCACTTTTAAATGTTGTAGTCGAGAGGTTAAGGCGCCGTCTGGTACTTTTATGGAAAAGAATTCAAGTTCATCAGCATAATTTGGACTGGCAATACTATATGCGCGAAGTAGCGGGCGATCGTTAACCTGCAACCCTATCATCACAAATTGACCGTTCTCAAAGGTCATCGACGGTTTTCTTGTCGTTTTGAACGAAAATAGTGTGTCATTCCAATGATGCACTGCATTTACTTTGACCGTTGTTGTATTTCTTCCACCCAAAAAGCTTACCTCCAATATCGCGCAATAAACGAGAATAATAATCATTTAATATGTAAGCAAGTATCAAAAAATCAATGACGCTTTGTGACTGAAGAATGTCCCACTGATATTTCGTTCCTGCCAAAAAAGAGATGGGTGTCTAGTAATGCCTATTCAATCTATTTGAAATTAATCTACGTGGATGACTGTAATGAGTGCCTTACATCTGCACGCGTGAATAATTCAGAAATATTTCTAATCTCCTTGAATCATTGTTTAGGGGCTGTTTATCTTTCATATTTTGCATCATCGAAGGTCCAATCTTTCACAATCGAGGCGTGAATACCGTGATTTAGTCATTCTAAATGAGGTATTCAGAACAAAGAGTGTGGAAGATTGGGCTTTGACCCTTCGGGCCGGGCCTGAATGTTTCACCCACTTCGTCATTTGTCGCTCATTTGGAGTTACCAAACCACACTCCTCTTTCCTTGTTGGTGAAACATTCAGTCGCCAGTGTTGCATAATATGAAAGATAAACAGCCCCTAGTAATAGTCGCGTTTAACGCAAGTCTTTCGATAATCAACTCCATTAAAAACACAATACGCTAATAGTATTAACAATCGTTACTTATTTATTGTCAGTTAGCCTAAAGATAGAATCACTTGTTATAAGAACCCCTTTATTATGTTGCAAGTACCACTTTTTTCGCGTTAAAGCTTCTTGCAAGTTGGACTTCAATGCTACGGTGATTTTGTAATGGGAAAAAGAAGCACTCACCGTTCACAACATTTTTAGCTGTTTAATTAAGAGAGGGTGTTATGTTTTTAGTGATCCGACATACCGACAGATTGAATGCTTATCGCTGGATCGTGCTAGAGCAATTGGACGAGTATCATATTGGCGTCCAGAAAACCAAAGACCACGCTAGGTGTTTTATGCGTTCTAATGTCTCATTGATTGAGATGGATGACATTGGAAATTTTGAAATACTATCAACGTATAAAGCAAAACCTCAAAAACTAGAATGTGTTTTTCTTGCATGATTTCCTTTGAAATTTTTCCTTCGCCCCTGCCTGTTGTATGTTTTTTGCGAGTTCGAAAAGCTCTTTTTCAACTACTCGCTTCTGAAAATCGGTGTTTTGTATGTGATACCGCAAATTTAGTAAGCACCTTTAAACATTGGTAAATCATCACAATGCCAAGCACAAATGTGGTATCAAAAGCCAAATAGACAAGCCAATCCGGCCAGGTATGCAACATAGAAACCAATGATTCTATTAAGCTATTCATCTACAGACTTCTTTTCTAGTTTTTCTAACGCTGCTGCCAGTTTTGATGAAGCTTCGTTGTAATCGGTGAAGTCTAGAAAGTATTCGGCATGAAGCCGCAATCTATAGGTGAATGCGTTGTATTCTTTTTCACTCAATATTTCATACATTACGGCTTTAAACTGTTTAAGCTTTGCGTAGACCTTTTTTCTCCAATGAAAAGAAAGCAATGAATCACAAATTGTTTCTTCAAGCGTATTGACTACACGCCAGTACACATATCTGCTTTGCTGATCTGTCTTCTGCTGCCTAGCTTGCGCAAGCCCAAGCATCAAATAACACTCAAGTATATCGGTGTCTCTGCGCGTATCTTCTGTTCTTACCGCTCTTTCATAGCAATCAATAGAGAGATTATACATTTCCTTCCAAACCTTAATGATAATAGTTATCATTAAGGTTATTAGATAAAGTCTCTTATTGCAAGACAAAAAAAAGCGCTTAGTGCGCTGTTTTTCAAAAATACAGATATTACGTTTTGCGAGGCATCAAAATCGTTTTGATGTAAGGTCAACCCGCGCTAGCGCGAACAGGTGAAAAAATGACAGTGGAAGTTGGTAAAGAAATGCGTCTGTTGTTAGGAGGAAGGTTTTTGGGATTAGTACCTCATCAAGACTTAGCTGAAGAGGTACTGACTCGTTAACAATCTATCGAAAAGTGTTAGCCCCAAAGAATCGTAATTCCAAATATAAGGAAGAACAAAGATCCTATTATATAAAACGCATGGAAGATAAAACCAAATCCCGGAACGGCAACCTTTTGTGTATAGTCCGTACCGATCTGCCATCCCGCTAATACAGAATTTAACATGGCAACAATTAACGCAATAGAGGAAACAATTTTAAATACTGCACCAGAATGCATTGCGACCCATTCAGAATAGCTTGCGTCGCCTAAACTCATCACCATGAGGATGTAAAAAATGCCATAAGCGAATATAACAACATTACTAATTCGCTGAAAAACCCACTCTCTTATTCCGTTTCTAGCCATTTTACGTTAACTCCAAATCCAAATCGCAAACAAAATGCTCAGCAAGATCCCCAAAGCAATCGCTGCCTGAGAAATCGTCTTTCCACCTTCCAACGTTTCAAAATATCCAAACTCTTGGATCAAATGCTTGGCACCACCCATTGTGTAATAGCCGAATGCAGTTAGAAAACCCCATGTGAAGAATTGAGCAATGAAGTTGTTTGACAGCATGCTTTGAATGCTGTTGAACCCTTCTTCTGTACCTAATGATATTGATAAAATTGTTAAGAAATATGCTAGCGATACCCATATCACCACTGCACTTATCCTGTGAAGGATCGATGCGACGCCCATTACGGGAAGTTTAATGGTCGTCAAATCCATATTCTTAGGTCTTTCTTTTTTCATGTTGTTCCCCCGATGTACGTGTTAAGGAATTGTAAAAAATTCTCAGGTTTTTTAATGTGTTACTGATAAATTTGGGAAAATTTTATACAGCGCGGCGAGTCTATCCAATCAAGATATCCATGTAAATATTAATTGTGATTTTGATACTAAAATACTAGCGTCGCGGTATCTAACTACGATAGCATGAATGAGGCTGAAATAGTGGAATTTGGAACTAAAGGCTTATGATAATTCAGGATCGCGATTCTTTAGCGTTCAATGATAAGACGTTTGTGCAAGGTCATCGCATTCTGATCGCATATGCGACGCAATCGGGCAATGCAAAAGCAATTGCACAGCGGATTTATGCAGTGAATCAAGATTGCTGTGATATATATGATGTCGCATCGATAAAAATTGAATTGATTCAAGAATATGAACGAGTAGTATTTGTTGTATCAACCTATGGCAATGGAGAGCCACCCTTAACCGCAGAGACATTCTATGCAGAGCTTTGCCAATCTTCTTTAGATCTACATGCAATAAAATTTGCTGTCCTAGCGCTTGGTGATAAACAATATTTAAAATTTTGCGGATTTGGTAACAGCCTTTCACACCAACTTATTAGGCTTGGTGCAATACCACGGGTGCCGTTGACAGAAGTCAATCGGAATGATGCTATAACAATCGAGCACTGGTGGTCGAAACTACATGAAACATTCGAACTTAACTATGAAATTAACGAAGATTGGGAAGTCGCAACGTTGATGGATAAAGTAGAGGAAAAAGGTGCAATTAAATTTATTCTGTATATCAAACCATTGCAATTTGCCTCAGCCAAAATACTAAAAATTAAAGATAGCAGAAACGCATCTAATTTAATCGAAGTAAATATCGTTAGTAGCGAATTAGACCCGTTCACAAGTGTCATTATCGAAGATAATCAAACGGAGAGGTTTGGTAGCTCATTCTGGCGACAGTTGAGTGCATCTCAACCGGGTGACAAATGGCATGTGCAGATTTGCTAGCGCAGCCGAACAACGGTATTAGTTTTTAGCCTTCGTCAAATGCACGTAAATATTTTTCGATGTACTTACCGATACTTTTGTTTTTGTACTGCATCACATAACGAGGATGTTCTAACGGCACTATCTCACCAAAAAAACTATGCTCTTTATTAAATCGTTTGAGAAAGGTGTAGTTTTTACCCGTGCCTAGGCAGTAAATGCGATGGGTGTTAATGCCTAATTCGATAATTTGTTTCATCGATTTTTTGATAAAGGGCAAAACGGCGGTTTCTAGTGATTTATCATCGTAATAGTTGTAGTTGACTTCTTTGCCTTTATCGTTGATTTTGACGAACCCCAGTGGTGAGACGGATGAAAAGAAGAATCGTTGATAGAATGCATCAGGTCCACCAAATGCGTCGATTACCTCGTAAATAAATACCGAAGACGGCTCATGTAAGTGAAAATCACATGTCATCCCACAATGTGATAGCAAGCGTTTTGTATCTGTAAACGGTATGCCAGTTGCGCCAGCACCTAAACGGCCAGGATTAATACCCAAAATTAGATCACGCGGCTCATTATCGTTGTAAAAGCGCTGATAAAAGCGCTCGCTTATCTCGCAACTAGGCGAATTCGGCAGATAAGGATTGAGCGCAGAAATGCGCTCTGGAAGGGGTTCTTTAATGTTTAGGTTCGAATTAAAATCAATAATTCGATCCGCAAGTGTAGTGGACGTCAATGCCTATTAAATCCTCATATCATAAAGGCGAAAGGCTATGTTCTCGTTAATTGTTATTTAGTTGGTAAGCATCTGTTTTGCAATTAATTATAGGATTAGGACACTTGAAAGCTTCGAAAACATGGATGTTTTCGCAGAGCGCCCAGGGATTGGGT
>DDLV01000015.1 GCA_002340325.1 Glaciecola sp. UBA2563
ATTACGACTCTGTTGGTGAGGTCGCCGCCCGCCACTTTCGCCATTGAATCATTGATTGCAGACATCGCATCATCGAGTGAGGCTAATAGTTTGTTACAGGCAACAACGGTTTGGCCGACTTCGTCTTGGGTAGAGTGTTCTGATCTAAGCGAAAAGTCGCCCTCTTTTTCTAACGTGGTGACTGTCTTGGCCAGTTGCTTCAACGGGCTCGTTAAAAAGTACGCCATGACGTACGCAACGATACCACCAATAACGATCGCCGATATTAGTATGTAGAGAAGTAGCTGACGCGTTTCTGCAAGTTTGTTTTCGGCGTCTTCAGCAGAGAAAAAATTGGAAATAATACCTATGTTTTCGCCTTGCCCAAAGTTTGAATACTGGGCATAGTAGCCATAGCTTTCACTGTCAACAAATGTTTGAATGGAATCAGATTCGCCGTTAGCTAATGTTGTCAGGGTTTGATCATCGATTTTGTTAAGCTGGTTCTTTGTACCTGCGCTGAAAGCATCGTTGACATAAAAGTTGACGCTTGTACCCGATAATTCACTCATCTTAGTTGCAAACTCGGAAGTTAACATAAAAGCCGCAGAGATGTTTGCCAACATTACTGACGGGTCTGCTATGTCTTGCACACCGGCACTTGATACAATTGACAACAAGTTATCAATAGCAGTGTATTTGGCTGTGTTACTTGGTTCTAAATTTGCAATTTGAGTGACTTTGCTTGGTACCGAAGTCTCTTTGACGTCGTCTTCACTAACCGGAGTCACAAATTTGTTTCCGCCTACCAGCCAGCCAAGCTCATTTAGTTCAAGGCTGTAATAGGCAATAAGGTGTCCTGTGGTGCTCTTGGCGGCAACGACAGAAATTTTATTTTGAGAGGCAATGTCTCTTAGCTGAAATGCCACGGATTTTGACATCTCTTGGTAAGCTGAATCAAACTCCGCTTCACTATTTGAAGCGAGCAAATCATTTAGAAGAAAAAAGGAAGTTCCGAGGTTTTCATTTTGTCCGAGTGACTCTATGGAGGCTGTTTGTCGCTCCACAATCTCTTCAATTTGCGAATCGAGCAACTTCACTCCGGTACCCAGTATTTTCCGAGCATCATCTTCAAACCAGGTTTTAGCAGACACACTAATGACAATTAAGCTTACGCCCAACACGGCGACGATCAAGGCTACCAAGGTTAAAATGATTTTGCTTTGTATGTTGAGTGTAAACATGTTCAGCACCTATAAAGTAAAGCGAAAGTGGGGGCAAGTCACAAACGCCGTGATTGCCCGTATTGTTTTAATGAGATCAAATTACTCGATGTTCAACGCATACTGCAGCGTATCTGGCGCACC
This sequence comes from Glaciecola sp. UBA2563, assembly GCA_002340325.1. Classification (GTDB taxonomy): domain Bacteria; phylum Pseudomonadota; class Gammaproteobacteria; order Enterobacterales; family Alteromonadaceae; genus Glaciecola. The sequence continues at coordinate 1,347 of DDLV01000015.1, forward strand.
AGCAGCCTCGCGAGCTTGAACCCATTCTTCTTTGGTTCTAGCTGCTTGGTCGCCTGGCATACTTGCAATGATGTCAAAGTAGTCCTGCTTAAATTTATCTTTCAGAACTTCTGCTTGCGGCTTACCTTTTACCGCGTAGACGGTTTGAACGTTTTGTTGGTCAAAATCGCGCCATGTCTGCTCGTCTTTCAAAAGGCTATAGCTATGTCCGCTTAACGCTTCTCTAACCGCAGCAGTTTCAAAAGTTCCAGCTCGCTCAACTGCGTCTTTGTATTGATATACGATTGAATAAGCTGAAGCCGCTGATGTAGAAGGGTAGCTCTGATGTTTTTCAGCAAAATTCGCAACAAATGCTTTGCCTTTCTCGCTGCCAGTTAGTTCAGGTACTTTCCACGTCCAAGGCAATGCGCCGACAACGCCTTCCATTACTTTAGGACCGGCACTTTCTGCCATACCTAACGTTAGGTTTGGAACAACGATTTCCATGTCGCGTTTAAGCCCCATTGACGTCGCGATTGATAAACCTTTGGCCATATCATTACCGAACAGAACTAATACTAATACGTCTGGTTTGTTGGCTTTTGCTAGTGTTAATGCTTTCCTAAAATCTGCGTCCTTAGCGCCAGGAAATGGCGTTAATACGCGCTTAAACTTGTTTTCGTCCTCTGTGCCGCTGAATATTCGAATTGATTCTTCCGTTGACCAGCCCCAGTTGTAATCCGCAGTGACGTAAAAGTATTTTTTACCGGCGAAGTTTTCTTTAAGGTAGTCAGAGAGTACTTTTGCAGCCATCCACGCGTTGTAACACTCCCTGAACATGTGAGTGTGTCCTTTCGCGCCTGTAACCGTGTTTGAATAGGTTAGCGTTCCGAAATAGAGCGTGTCGCGCTCTTTTGCCGCTAGTCCACTTGCAACAGCAACGCCGCTAGACGACCCTCCGAAAATCATTTTCGCATTATCATTTTCGATGAGATCCGCGACATTTTCTGCAGACAGTGGCGCTTGAGATTTTGTGTCTCGCGTGCTTAGTGTTACTTGTTTACCGAGAATACCGCCTTGTGCGTTTATCTCATCAACCGCCATTTGTGCGGCTCTCATTTGCGCTAGTCCTTGTACTTCATAAGGACCGGTTTCTGGATAATTTAAGCCTAAGGTAACGGTATCACTTGCACTACTTGAAGCGACATACGTAGATGCTAAGGCGATTGATAGGAGGAGTTTTTTTAGCATGGTTAACACCTTTTTCGTTGCGTAAATATTGTTTTACTTCAATCGAAAAAGATTCGTTGGCGGACTGCTTTGCAGAGCGCAACCTTTTTTCGATTGCGAAAATACTCTGAATGTCGCAAATAATGTGCGGCCTTTTAGATCGATGTGATTACGTTTTCCACGCATTCTAATCATCCATACGTTTGGTCATATAGCACAAACATCGCTTTCAAATATTCATTGTATCGTGCGGCTATCTGAACGATGCCGACACTGAATAAAGCAATCGGCACGAATACTTAACACTTTAGGGGGCTGCTTTTTTACAGTTGATTAAACTTTTGGCGAGTTCACATAATTAAATTTTTTTTATGAATAAAATTAATGTATTGCACCTCTGAAGTGCACGAAATGGCTATTCTAAAAAAAAATAAAAATTTAGCGCTATAATTTAAAAATTCTGAATAACTAAACTTAAGTCTAATTTTTGTTCTAAAGAATCCTATCGATTAACAGGAGGGCCGTTTTCAAAGGATTCCCAGACATCCTTTCTAAACCGCATGACTGGTCGTTGCTCGCGTACTTCAAATACCAGACGGTCAACAAAGACTCTGTTATGGCGATCGGTGATTGTGATTTCGGCAATATGGGTGCCTGTTGGCAAATCCGTTGGCAGTTTGTATTTCCACAAATGCATATTCCTGTCTGCTATTGCTCCTTGCGGTTGAGGAGCTGCTGGACCGAACTGACTGCCTTTAAAGGCTTGATATCCCTGATTGCTGTCGATTCCTGAACGACTTTGCAATGCAAATCTGGCAACAGAGAGCTGGCGTTGCGTGGCAAAAGGATCTGCATAATCGGCACCTATCCGAGCTGCCTCACCTCGCGCTTCTTGCGTTCTGTTCATCGGTCCAAGTAGCTTATTATTCAATGCGATTGTAACGTCGGTTTCTGAGGAACCGGCCCAGACGTTTGCGGTGATGAACGAACCCAATGTCAGATCTTCAGGTGTAAGTATTTTTACATCGGGCAAGTCATTTATTGATAGCGGAGGAATAGAATCTTGTTCATCAGGATTTTCGCCTCGCCACGCCATTATTTGTTCAAACCATTCTCTAAATTCTGGCGTTGATATAGATAACCAAGCCACCCGGTCTCTCCCACTATTCGCACCACGATAGGTCTCGACGTACTCTCCAATTTCATCAAATTCAAGTTCGAGCCAACCTTTTGGAGCGCCAAGTCTTTGCAATGACATAGGTGTGCCATGTACGTCAAAATCACCTTGATACCACGCACCAGATGCAGCGCCTGCGATGATGTGTCTGAAGGGTAGCGCATCGATTTGCAGAACATCTTGCCAACCTTTAAACGTATCACCAGGTGCTAGGTTTTCAATGGTGTGCGTGTGACCGGATAAGGATAGCGCGTTGCGGCCTTCGACCATAGCATAGAGCGCTTTAACGTTATCTGTCTGGTGCGCAGTGGAAGATTGATCAACAAACGAAACAAACGGAATGTGATGCGCAAATACGATTGTTTTGTTTTGATCTGAAGTTTCAATCAGTTCTCTAACAAACTGCAACTGATGTTCGCTGATGCGTCCGTTATAATGCTTTGTCTGACGATTAACACAAAACTCTCGACCTCCATTTTTATTGTCTTCTGGGCCACACGGATAAATCACATTATCTAGGACGATAAACAGAACGTTACCTTGTTCGAACGCATAATGTGCTGGACCCCACAAATTGCGCCAGCTATCCGCACTGTCCTTGTCATAGTCAGCATCAAAATCGAAATCATGGTTGCCATGCGTCCACCATTGCGGTGCTTTTAAAGAGCTCAACACATTCGCCATTCGAGGAATAAGACCCAAATCATCACCGAGCACGTCGCCCAAAGCTAAAACACAATCTGGGTTATCCTGCTGATCCAATAAATCATCAATCGTGGAGTCTCTAAAGAAACTTATGTCTTGATTCGCATATGTTTGCGTGTCACCTAACACAACGCATTTGAACGCGTCATTTGATGCTTTTTTTAGTGGAAAATTTATGGATTCTGGCAATGGTCCAGTTGGCGGAAGACCGCCAAATCTCATTGCTTTTGGCGATCCTTGAGGTTTGTGTTGATAAGCGAACTGAGGCACGAAATTTTCATCTGTTGGCACTCTCCAACCGCTTGGTTGTACCACAAACAAACTCATATCATCTTTTGTCGCTATAGTGTACTTGCCAGCAGCATTAGTCCGAACAACATTTTGTCCATTTGATACCGCAACATTCTCGACACCGGTCTCGTCAACGTCTAATTTACCATTGCCATTTTGGTCGTGAAAAACAATTCCGTTAATAGTGGTTTGGTCATTTGATGCACCATTTCTAACAACCTCTATCTTCGCAATGTATGGTTGGTCATAAAGTTGATCGGATGACTGTTTTACTTCAGACGGTAGCGGTGAAGCAGTATTAGTTGAATCGCAGGCAGAAATCCAAGCGAGCGGCATAAACAATAAGAAATACGCAATTTTTTTCATGAGAGACGGTTTTTATAAAGTGTGTGATTCAGGCAAACGCTTTTATATACGTCCCATCGACACATTAGGATAGATGGAGATTGTAGTCATTGAATATGACACCTTTGTTAATGCGATATCTTGTTTTGTAGAGTGTTACATTGTGGGTAATCATCAGCTACAAATATCAAGCTAAATGTCATTTTTGCGGGCTTTAGTTTGCAAGATTAAAAAAAATTAATGTATAGGACGCAATTGCTCCTCCGAATACAAAAAGCCTAAATTAAATCTTTATATTTCAAAATTTTAACTGCTTTATTTGCTGAAATGCTAAATTAAGTCCAAATCCCTCTTACGCTATTTAAGAATCAAATTTGTTTTTAAGTGTGAAATAAATCTGAAAACCTTACGGTCCAATCTCCCAAATGAAATGTATTTAACAATACCACTTTAGTTTAATTTTACGTCCAATTATCAGGAGAATTTATGAAAACCCTTACTAAATTAGCATTAGCAACATCCATCGTCACAACCGCTTTTGTTTCTTCAATTGCAAGCGCCGCTATTACTGACTTTTCTAGCGAAGCTGGCAAAGCTGTCATTTATGTTTACCAGGATGAATCTAATGCTCAGCCTGAAGGCATTTCGCTAGAGCTTAACGATGAATTTTTGGGCGTTTTGAACAAAGATACGTTTGTGAAAATGGTTGTTGAGCCAGGCGAACACACCTTACTATCACGCAGCGAAAACCTACCTGAGCTTGCGATCAATGCTGAAGCGGATATGGTCTATTACATCAGAAAAGATATTAGCTTGGGCAAACACGAACAAAGCTCATCGCTAGAAGTTGTAGAAAGCGACATTGCACAGCAAGCTATAACCAACGCCGAACAGATCAATTAATAGTTGATTTGTAAACAGGTCTTGGATGCCTGAATGAAAAAGAGCGCTTGATTATAGCGCTCTTTTTTGTTGTTACTCGCATTTTTTAAAAACGTTTAAACCTTTTTATTTTCAATTTTACGCCGTTTTATTGTGTTGATCTCGACCAACACTTTTGCGTTACCTCGCGATTTTCTTTATGTAGAAAAAAATACCGCTCAAGGCTACTGCCACCGGCACTAAAGCAAGTGCTGTTGAACCTTGCAGTACTAAGGTACCTGCAGTAATCACGAGTGTAACCAGTACTATTGCAACCGCTAACATAATAGCTAAATTCTTAATCATCATTCTTATCCTCTTCACTTTATCGCTAATACATACGAGAGAGTTTGTATTTTGGCTTATATCTGTAAACTTCTGCGTGGATTAGAACTGAATGATAAACAGGGCGCATTCAGCATTCACAACTCATATTGATCAGCAAAAAGCGATAGACCCTCTTCGACGATTCGGCATGCCTCAGTTGCGTCGTTTTCTGTTGCACAAATGAATTCTAATCGAGAATCGTCTCGATAACTTGAATGTGCGGTTGTCAGTTGGTCATTTGACAAGTTAAAACTGGCCGCGCCATTATCAGTGAGGAGTACCGCCTTTAATCGCTCAACATTTAGCGACCTAAAGACATCAGATGCGATATCAGTGTCAAAAAGTCTGTCAGGTGCACAAATCCAACCGTACGAATAAAATCCTTGTCCATGATTAGCGACTTTAATGACGGGTTGAGTCTGTAATTGTGTATCAATTTCTAAAGTGGGTTTCTTATTGTGACTATGAGAATGCGAGTGTTCTTGGGAGCATTTAAGGTTGGCTAAAAATCTACTAGGTTTCGACAATTCTGATACCGAAAGAGATTGTGTGTCAGCGTTCACTACTGGAATATGTTTTACATTAAGTGCGCTCAAATACGCATCTAGATTTTTTTCATCATTAGTGGTGTATGCCTCTGTTTTGGTTTTTACAATGACGTCAGCAATTTCTATCTGCTCTTTAAACGTTGGATGTTCTGCCCATTTGTCAGAACGTAATTTAAATGCGTCGATTAAGGTAAATGTCGCTTGAAGTGCGAGTACTGAGCGATAGTGAGGTGCGGCCAAGGTCTCCAATACCTCGGTAGGATGGCCTAAGCCTGTTGGCTCGATCAGCAAACGGTCTGGTTTTGATTCTTGCAAAAGTAAGTTTAATGCAATCTGCATTGGTAGACCTGATGTACAACACATGCAACCTCCAGGAACCTCTTTAATATATATCCCTGTTTGTTGAGGAGCGCTAAGTATTGCTCTATCAATACCAACTTCACCAAATTCATTTACTAAGACAGCCCATCTTTCATGCGCTGGTTTTTGTTTCAGTAGCGATTGAATCAACGTTGTTTTACCCGCACCAAGCGAGCCTGTAATGATATTCGTCGGAACGGCGTTGATCGTGGATTTTTCATTCGCCATAGATGTTTTTTTCCTGACGTTAACTTGTTTTTATGTGCGTAAAAATAACGCAATCCTTGGTGTTTACCAACTTCTGTCTCATTATATCTAATATCGCTTGGTGATGGTTGGCAGTAATAGTGGAAGGGTTTGGTCCTTATATTTCAGTTTTTTTGATAAGCATGGTTAAGTTTTTAGGTGGGCCGGCGCTTGGCCCTCCATTAGGGCTTCATGTGATTGAAACGACAATATTGTCGACGTTAGGCATGATGACAACAGTGATATCTATATCTTCATTTGGCGACAATTTTAGACGCTTTTTAAATAGAGTATTCAGACGTGACAAACGACTCTTTTCCAAGAGAAATAGACGTTTTGTCGTTTTCTGGCGAAGGTTTGGTCTTTTTGGCGTTGCATTTCTAACCCCTGTGTTTTTTTCGCCAGTCGTCGGGTCGCTGCTTGTTAATGCATTTGGTGGCGCTAAACATAAAATCTATTTGTATATGTTATTCAGTGCGTTATTTTGGTCAATTACGCTAGGAGGGGTTTCATCTAGCATTGTTGATGCCATAGGCTTTTAGACAAGATTATTCAGGCTTTACACCAAAGATCCAACCTTCAAATTGTAATGCGTTTGATGGCAGCATTTTACGACTCAATGCTTCGTACTGAGAACAAAACCAGCGTAATCCAGCACTTGAAACCAATGCATCAGTTACATGGTCACTCAAATGGTATGTTGTGTTTGCTTCGTTGAGTCCAAAATGTCGAAGACTTGCATTAAGTTGACTCAGCTCTCTTATTTTTGCGTTACCAAATCCTGCATGTCGAATGAACAATCGTGGATAGATCTCAGTAAGCACAATTTTTACTTGCGCAGAGAATGGGTCCTCAAAAGGCCAGATAGCGATATCGTCCTTTAATTGTTGCTTTAGTGCTAAGACCATACGCATACCTGCAAGACCGCCTTTGCCAACCTGTTTTGCGCCAATAAGTTTAAAAGGACTTTCTGGGATACCTAGTCCTTGCTTTGCAGCGAGGGATTCGGTCTCTCGACGTAAGCTTTCTACATTAAACCATGACGGCTGTTTGCGATGAGTCCAAAAATAACAGCGGGTACTATCATCTTGCCAATAAGGGCCCGCGAAAAAATTATTTTTATCAGCACACAGTCTTTCAACTTCATTCCAAAGCATGAGGTAATCAGCATCAGGGCCAAACTGTTGTTTTCCAATACCATGGTAATAGCCAAGGTTGCAGTCTATCCCTACTAACGAGCGCTCGCCTTTACTCTTCAATCCTAATATGTATTCATAAACATCAGTTCTAGATAATTTATGGGTAAGGGCCGTTGGTGCTGCCGAAGACGAACGTGTACATTTTGCCAGCGCTATATTTTCGCTTTTAACGGGTGTCGCTGCACCAGACCAATCTATCCCTATAAAGTTGTTAAACATAAAAGCTCTTTTTTCGAAGGTTTAAGCCGAACTCTTATAGACTACAGGCCCTACCACGCAAGTCCAAAATGTATAACTCAACAAGTGGCTAATAAAACTCAGTACATTGATGCTGACGACTGTATTAGCATTACCAATCGGCGTATGTTTTTTATTCACAATCGTCATAGTTTTTAGATTAATTAAAATAATTTAACAAAACCAACAAATAAATTTTTAATAAAATTTACAAATGCCGTTCGTTTTTCGGTCAAAACCGTGAAATGCCCAAAAATATTGGTTTTGCGTCATGTTTACATGATTTTTTAACACTTAATGCTCGGAAAATCCGAACACTATTGTCAATAAATTGTTACATTATTTTTTCTGATCATGTTAACACGATGTTACAGATTCTGATCTATACAGTTCTTACGTCTTTAATAGAGGAACCTCATCTTGCACTTTGCAAATTAAAAAATGTTGAGCAACCAAAAGAGAGACAGTATGAAAATGAGTAATCTTAGTAACAACAGCACAAGCTTCTTTAGCGGGAAGCTTAAATGGCTGGCTGCATTGGCGATCTTTGTCCTTGTACCGAGTACCGCGTATGCCGCTGACCTCAATCAAAACGACTTCGTTGGTATTAGCTTCTGGCTTATATCAATGGCGTTAATGGCCGCAACAGTATTTTTCCTCTGGGAAACGCAATCAGTAACGCAAAAGTGGAAAACGTCGCTAGTCGTATCAGCACTCGTAACCTTTATTGCAGCAGTGCACTATTTCTACATGAGAGATGTTTGGGTAGCGACGGGTACATCCCCAACGGTATTCAGATACATCGATTGGCTGCTCACAGTTCCATTGCTAATGATTGAATTCTACTTGATCCTTCGCGCAATTGGCGTTGCTTCGGCGGGTATTTTCTGGCGCTTACTTATCGGTACGCTCGTCATGTTGATACCAGGATATTTGGGCGAAGCGGGATACATGAACGTAACTCTAGGTTTCGTCATCGGAATGGCAGGATGGTTCTATATTCTGTATGAAGTGTTCGCGGGTGAAGCAGCTAACGCAGCTGAAGCCAACGCAAGCGATGCAGTTAAATTCTCTTATAACGCAATGAAGTGGATTGTAACTGTAGGTTGGGCAATTTATCCAATCGGTTATGTTATTGGTTATATGGTAATAGCAGATCCAAACGATCCAGTAGCAATGGCAGGCTTGAACATCGTTTATAACCTTGCTGACCTAGTTAACAAAGTCGCGTTCGGCGTGTTGATTTGGTATGCAGCTGTTAACGAAAGTGCCGCTGAAATGGCCGGTAGAGCTAAGCCAGCTTAGTCGCTAGTGCCTACTATAGCTTGACTACTGATACCCAGTGGGGTGTTTACCCCACTGGCGATAAAACAGGAAGAGTACAATCATGAAGCAATCAAGTCTACCTCTCGGCACAAACGCACTAGAATTAATTGCTGAGTGCGAGATGGATATGCAACGAAGAATTGCAACCGATGAGCCAAGTGTCGTGCATTTAGGGAGTGGTGGTTCCAGAACCCGCGCTCGTATATGCATCATGGCGGGTCAGCAGTTGGGATTATCAAAACATGACGTACTCTGCCTAGCATCAGCTGTCGAGTTATTACACAACGCTTCTTTGGTACACGATGACGTGCAAGATGAGGATAATGAACGTCGAGGTACAGAAGCTTTGTGGAAGAAATACGGTGCAGCAAGAGCTATATGCTCAGGGGATGTAATGATTTCTGCAGCATATGCTGCAATAGCGGACCTACGATGTAGTGCCAAAATTGCAGATGTATTGCGCGAAACTCATGGCGCTGTTGCCGAAACAATCAGAGGTCAGTCTCTTGACTTATCATCTGATACAGATATTGACCCCGAACAATATGAAAAAATAGCAGCGATGAAATCAGGTCCTTTATTCAGGCTTGCTTTATCGCTCCCTCTTTTAGTCGCAAACCGTCGAGACCTACTCAAAAAAGTTGAATATGTCGCTGCACGGTTTGCCGTAGCTTATCAAATAAATGATGATTTGGATGATTGGCGGCAGGACAAAGAAAACGGTGATCTCAACATCGTTAATCTGTTAGCAAAGAACCTGTCAATCGATGAAGCACTTTATGTAGCAAGAAACAGAGCCAAGTACCTCCTAAGGAAATGCCAAAGAGAGTTGTCGAATTTTCCAAACGAATCCGCAGCTATGGTTGAGCAGCTCGCTACAAAGCTAATGCAGCAAGTGGAGAAGCATTATTAAAAGTCGCAAAATTAACAAACAAAACGCGGTGGTCATAGGCGCGGGATTTGGAGGCATTGCCTCCGCTTTGCGTTTACGGGCAAAAGGTTATGACGTAACTATCATTGACCAATGCCCAATGCTTGGAGGCCGTGCGCAGCAATTTGAAAAGGATGGTTTTGTTTATGACGCTGGACCTACTGTTGTGACAGCGCCATTTTTATTCGATGAGCTTTTCGAATTATTTGATAAGAATTTAACAGATTACTTTCAATTAGTACCTGTCGAGCCATGGTACAGATTTGTGTACCCAGATGGTAGTGAGTTTGATTACGGCGGTACGGTTGAAGATACTATTGAAGAGATAGGCAAGTTTAGCGAACATGATAAAGAAGGATATAAAGCGCTTTTAAAACAGTCAGAAGCAATATTTGATGTGGGATTTACCCAGTTAGCTGACGCTCCTTTTCATGAGGTCTGCACTATGCTCAAGCAGGTTCCAGCATTGCTAAGATTGAAGTGCTATCGCAATGTTTGGCAAATGGTTTGTCACTTTCTTCGCAACGACAAACTAAGGCAGGCCTTCTCGATACAACCTTTATTGGTCGGTGGAAATCCATTTTCAACGACCAGCATTTATAGTCTTATTCATTTTTTGGAGCGTAAATGGGGCGTGCATTTTGCGATGGGCGGTACAGGTAGCATCGTCAAAGGGCTCCACAAACTAATGCTAGAGGAAGGCATTAAAATTCATCTGAATACGAAAGTCACAGGGTTAAATGTAGACAACAATAAAGTTAAACAAATAATAGCAGGTGAACAAGTTTTCGATTGCGACACTGTCGTGTCTAATGTTGACCCTAAACATCTTTATCGGAAACTTGTGCCGCAGCAATCACAAACTTTAAGCGCAAAGGTCAAGACAAAATATTCGAAGCTATCAATGGGGCTGTTCGTACTGTATTTTGGTACAAACAAGCAATACGACAACGTCGTCCACCACACGATATGGTTAGGTAAGCGGTATCAATCTTTACTTGATGATATTTTCGAAAAGAAAATACTTGCCGACGATTTTTCTTTATATCTTCACCGTCCGACAGCAACTGATCCCTCTATGGCACCAGAGGGTTGCGATTCATTTTATGTTTTGTCGCCAGTGCCGAACAATCTTTCTGGCATAAATTGGGAGGATCAGAAAGAACAGTATGCAATGAAAATTATTAAGGCGCTTGAATCCAGCATAATGCCAGAGTTGTCAAAACACCTCGTTCATCATTTTGCAAAGACTCCTGATGACTTTGAAACCGATTATGCCAGTGTTGAAGGTAGTGGTTTTTCGATTTCGCCAACCTTCGCGCAATCAGCGTGGTTTAGATATCACAATAAGGCAGAGGGACCAGAAAATCTCTATTTGTGTGGAGCTGGAACACATCCGGGTGCTGGTATGCCTGGTGTGCTTTGTTCAGCGAAGGTGGTTGACCGACTAATTCCAGTGGCTACGTTAGCAAATACCGTTAATAAAGATGAGTGACTTTGTCTTAGAACAAACTCAGGCAAACGCGCTTGAGACGCTGAAAAAACACGGGAAGACGTTTAATTTTGCCCGTTTATTTTTGCCCAAGCATACGGGTGAAGATGCGGCGACTCTCTATCAGTTTTGTCGATTTGTTGATGATGTCGTCGATGAAGCACCAAGCAAAACACAAGCGGAAAAAGAAATTGAAAAAATCCGCGTGGCGTTAACATCACAAAATACCTTAGACCCGATGGTAGGGCCATTTATAGGTCTATGCAGCAAGCACGATATACCGATTAAATACGGGTTACATCTGGTGCACGGCGTTAGTCAAGACTTGTCTGATGTATCCATACAAACGACCACCGAGCTTATACAATATGCATATTACGTAGCAGGTGTTGTCGGTTTAATGATGGCACCTATCCTTGGCTCTGAAAAGAAGGGGTATCCTTTTGCCATTGATCTTGGCATCGCAATGCAGCTGACCAACATTGCAAGAGACGTGTTAGAAGATGCTAATAATCAACGACGGTACGTGCCTGGTGATTTGGTGTGTAATGTGTCACCCGCACAAATTTCAAGACCAAATGAAGCAACAAAAGCAAAAATGTCGCATGCTATTAAAGCATTACTGGGGATCGCGGAAAAATACTATGAAAGTGCGTTAATTGGACTCAATTATTTACCGTTAAAGAGTCGTCTAGCGATACGGGTTGCGGCAGTTGCCTATCGTGAAATAGGACGTAAACTCGCGCGCCGTGAATATGCATTTTGGCAGGGAAGAGTGGCTGTACCGAGTTGGCATAAAGCAGTGTTAGCGTCAAAGTGCTTGTTGATTCCTGATACTCTTTTTAGCGGAGATTCGATACCGCAGCATCAATCCACCCTCCATCAGCCACTACAATGCATACTAATTCAAGGCTAAGCGTTGATGATGATGTCAATTACGACCTAATCATCATCGGTGCTGGGGCTGCAGGACTTTCTCTTTTACTCGCGTTGGATGAAGTAAATTACGCTGGCCGCATCTTAATATTAGAAACCAATCACAAATTTGAAAACGATCGCATTTGGAGTTTCTGGCAAACGTCTGATGTGCCTGATTCAATAAACGAGATCGTCGAGCATCGGTGGAGTTCATGGTCACTATCAGATCAAAAAGAAACGGTTGTGCATCGCGACGAAAGCATTCCATATTGTTGTTTGTCTGCGGCAAGCTTGCATCAACAGGCTAAAAAGATTGCAAGTAAAAGAACAAATGTTGTCTTTGCGTTTGGCCAACAGGTAACGAATCTCAAAACCTCAAATTTTCAAAATTTTATTCAGTGTCAAGACAATACTTTTTCATCAAATTTTGTCGTGGATACCCGCCCACCTATTGCGATAAAGCAAATGTTTACTGCAAGCAAAAATCCAGACAAATCATCTGGAGAAACGAGCATTGACAAACCGAAATATGGTTTATTGCAGTGTTTTTATGGATTGGAAATAAAAGCAGAATCAGCCGCGTTTGCGACGCTCCAGAATAAAGTCAAGCTCATGCACGACTTAACAAGCACCCAATACGGGCTTGAATTCGTCTATATATTGCCGTTTTCAGAAACTAGTGCCCTTATTGAATTCACCGGGTTTTATACAGAATTACCGGATAAAGCTTATTTATTTCATCGGGCGCAAGAGTACGTGAAAACAGTCATAGCAGACGCGTCTTATACCATCATTAGAAAAGAGCAAGCGTGTTTGCCAATGTACAATATTTCTTACAGAGCTGATTCTAAATCCATAATTAAAGGTGGCATCGCAGGAGGAGCAATGCGTGCATCAACTGGGTATAGTTTTTTATCTATTCAACGGTGGGCAAGAAAAACCGCCTTGGTACTTAACGAAGGCAAGCGCCTTATAAAATTTGAATCGATTCCGCGCATCTATCGCTTGATGGATCGCGTTTTTTTGAGAGTATTGATTGATAACACATCACAAAATCCTGACATATTTATGCGGTTTTCAAAATCAGTTTCGGCAGCGACCTTTGCCCGATTTATGAGTGAAAAAGCAACGTTGCATGATATTTGTAGCGTTGTATTAGCGATGCCGAAATGGATATTTATCAAAGCAGCCGTGCAAACCATGATTGAAGGCAAACCGTGATCGAGGGCAAAAAACGAACGAAGGCAAAAACTGAGCGTCAATGGAAAAGATAATATGTTCCAAAGTATATATATTTGCCACGGCGGCCATCACTGCCTTGTGGGTAATGTCATTACCCATTTCTGACGAGTTTTTATTCGTTGTATTCTTACTTACTGTGTCGTTATTGGGCATCCCGCATGGCGCAATGGATGCGCTACTTGCAACGTCGTTTGATTATAAAAATAAAGTAACAGGTTTGTTTGGGTTCTTTATTGCATATAGTGTCGTCGCGACAGTGAGCATTGCCATTTGGTTACAGTTTCCAGGCGCTGCCTTAGTAGCATTTTTGATAGTGTCAACGTATCATTTTTCGCAAGACTGGCGTCACATGCTTTCGTTTTTTGCAAGGTTAAACTTAGCGACACTTGTATTGAGCGGTCCCACTATATTCTATTCGAAAGATGTTACCGAGATTTTTCAAATGCTTGGTATTGAATCGCCTGCATCAGTGTATGTCGTGCAGGGCATGCAAACTATTTTTTTTATTTCACTTATCACCGCTGTATTTCTATTTAAACAATATTGGCGAATGCAAAATAGTTGGAGGACGTGGGAGATTCCAGTGCTCGTTGTAAGTGCGGTAGCACTGCCTCCGCTGTTACATTTCACGCTGTACTTTTGCCTTTTACATTCTTTTAAACATATGTTGGATATTTTTCAGAATCAGGTTTCGTCGGTTAAGCAGATCCTTATATTTGCTGTTCCAACGATTCTGGTTACCTATCTCGGCATGTATGTAGCCTATAAGTTATTGCCGCCTATCAGTGTTGAAGAGAATGTCATGAAGATTGTGTTTATCGGTCTTTTTGGACTAACTATGTCGCATATGGTTGTGATTCACTGTTGGCACAGAAGGCTAAGTGTTTAAAGGTATGGTGTTGCTGCCGCTTGTATATATCGACGCTATTACCTGTTCATAAACTTGCTGAAACCACACGGTAAAGGTCGATGGAGCTGTGTGAAGATGTTCTTCAATCTGCTGTTGTGACCACCATTTTACTTTGCTTACTTCATCAGGATTCAAATTCACCGCTAGCTTGTCTACCTGTCCCGCAATAATCACATCATATTCGTGTTCAATCATTTTGTTATCAAGTTCAGAGCGATAGATTATGTGGTTTAATCTTGAAAGGCGAACTTTTTGCGCAATTCCGAGCTCTTCTTGTAATCTTCGCCTTGCCGCCGTCATTATGTCTTCATCAGGCAGTGGGTGTGAGCAGCAGGTGTTGGACCATGCGTTGCCGCTGTGGTATTTGCTGCGCGCTCTCTGTTGCAGTAAAAACTCAAGTTTTCCATTTCGTTTTCGAAATAACATTACGGAAAAAGCGAGATGCAGCTCACCGCTTATATGGACGGCTATTTTCTCGCCATAACCTTTGATGTCGCCCGAGGTGTTGACAAGCGGTACGAGTATGTCGGAATCATTATACATAACCTATGTTTTAACAGGTTAAAACGAAGATTAGATCATATGCCCCAGTAAATGACTCAGTTGTTATGTAAAAGTATATTTTTAAGTCGCATTGCGCTCAGTGCAATGTCACGATATGACGAACTGGCAATGGTGGGGATATCAACAATTTCCAGTGTTTCAAGCATTACATTTTCCTGTGCGTCGAAGTACTTAATCCACCAAGTATTTACGCATGAGGTTGCGCTAATTTGGCAATTTCCATAAGCCTTTGAGTACAAGTCAACCTGACCAACGCCCAATTGGTTTGCTAACTCTTCTAACTCGCCGTCATTCATAGATGACGCGGTTAAATTTATAACAAACGTTTCATCAGAAGAATTGTAATTTTTTCCCCTATAGTTGAGTTCATTTAAAAGTGCATGTTTATTGTGATTTACAGCGTCTTGCAACATCAGATCAATGGGTTGATCATGGGATAGCTGCTCTTCTAACGTTTCTTTATTATTTAATGCATGACATTTCGAAAGAATGGCTGTGGGGAATGTTGTAACTTCCAAATAATCAGTGCCAACTTTGTCTAGGTGGTTTATGTGTTTAATCCGCCATACACCAGGTATTGAAGATTCTTGGATTTCAATATGCTTTATGTCGCCTTTCTCTATCTGAAGCGTCGCATAAATCTCACCTGCTCCAATGATATCGTCGATAAATTCTCGTGAATGAAGGGATAATGCACATAAATCGAATTGGTTATACCTGCTGTCCTCATTAAACATCAGCAGTGCATAGTGGATATCGTGAAGTAACGCCATGCCGTCCGATACTGCATGCGTATCTTGTAATCGCGTAGCTTTCGAGCCAAGCTTATCGTTATCTGAAACTGGCAGTTTAAAAAGTTTCGGTTTGCGTTTCGTCCAGTCAGAAAAAAAGTCGCTTGAACCGAGTATTGTTTTAACGGGAATTGTTTTTAAAACTTCCATTGTAATCCTCATTTATCTATTCAAGCAGGCGAGAAAACAAAACATGAATTACGCTTGCGTTACTCCTCCATCATGAATCCTTCACAAAGTATCGCTTGCGCAATCTAAAAGCTTCAATCGTGCATTCCTTTCCCAATTGAGCTTTTACTATTGCCTGCTTTTTTGCCCAATTACCATTACGATTTGAGCAAACGCTAGAACAATGACTTTCTAAGGTAGTAACGAACTTAAAGATGAACGAAAAAATATTGTTACAACCATGTGAAGAGAAAAAGAAGTGTCTTTGCTCTAGTTACTAACAGATTACTCGCTGCAACCCGCTTATACAATGGTACTTTCGAATATATGTATTTGAGACTTTAGGCGTAAAATGTGAAGATTATGTAAACTATAATTAGTCTTTAGTACTATTTAAACAACAAAATCAATCGTGGTGTAAAACAGGGTTTACGCTCTTATCATCCTTGACTACCAAAAAAGGGCCAAAAGTGTTGGGAACGTTATATAGAAATAATGACTGAATACGTATGCAGGCCTTTAAATTTTTATCTATGTTCTGGTGTGGGTTATTCTCCAGGTCTCAAATCATGAAAAAACAAAAAATATTGAGCATTGAGACGTTTTTTTTTATCGTTCAATTGATACTTGCCGTAAATTACATTTTATCGGAATTTCAATGCCTGCTTTCCCTATACATAAATACCTGTTGTTTCTGCTGTTACTAACGACGTCAACCGCAGTAATACCGGATGTAACTGATAAAGAACTAGACTTTTCTGACGACATTACACTATTGAAGTCTGCATTGATGGAGCTTCATCCGGGTTATAGACGATATATCGATGAAAAAACCTTAAATGCAAACTGGGACACGCTAGCAGCCCAGTCTCAAAATACATCTGTACTGACTTTTTATTCAGAAGTGTCAGATGTTTTGAGTGATATTCGATGCGAGCACACGAAAGCAGAGCTACCAGAAAATTACGAAAAACAGAAAAAAGCTAACATGCTTCCGTTTACGGTCAAGATTTTTGACAACAATATGTTTATTGATAAAAACACGCTGAGTCTATCAAAAGGGACTGAGATCCTATCAATAAACGAGGTGACTTCCGCGGATATACTGGCAAGGATTAGATCATTGGTGGCAATTGATGGTTATACGGAGCACACCATCGACCGAAAAATTGAACAAGACTTTGATTTGGTGGGTTCAAATTTAGAGGAGTTTTTAGCGCCAGCGGCTCTTGGGTTAGATGAATACCCATCAAGTTACACGCTTAGCGTGAGAGAAAATGATGTTGAAAAAGTCATAACAGTTAGCACCATTGATTTCCAGCAATGGATAAAAATGGCAGAAGTCAAATACCGCAAAGACTTCAAGGATTCTGTCTTTCTGGAGATTGATGATGAATTAGCCACGCTTACCGTCGATACATTTGTTAACTATCGTCAACCAGTTGATCCTGATGTTTTATTCGATGGCGTATTTGAGCAAATAAGAAATGCGAAAGTTCAGCATCTTATCGTTGATTTACGTAATAATGGAGGTGGCAGCGACGATGCGCAGTTGGCACTGATGCGACATCTTTTTAATAGTCCATTTAGAATAAATGATGCAGCATGGGTCGCGAATAAGCATATTCGCCGTTGGAAAGATAAAATAACCACCTGGGACGACACTGTATTCAGCTTTTTGTTACCCTTTGTGACATCAAGTGATGACATCGGGCGTAAAATCCCTAGCATTTTCATTGGTGACAACTACGAGTTGCAAAAACCAGCAGCAAACGCATTTACTGGAAGAATCACCGTTCTCACAAGTAAAAACAACGCCTCCGCGTCTGCTGGAATGTTGGCGCACATGCAAAAGCAACCTCATATTCGGTTGGTCGGTGAGCCTACTGGGGGTAATCAAGGTGGCGTGACAGCAAGCATGATTGGGTTTCTAAAACTACCTAAGTCAGGCATCACAGTTCGCATACCGTTGATAAGGAATCGGTATGCAATTGATGATGCTAAAGATGGTGTTGGCGTTGAGCCGGATGTCTTAATAGAGGCATCTATGCAAGATTGGCTATTAGATCGAGATGCCGCAATGCAATTTGCAAAAAGTAACTAGGGCTGTTTACAAGCAGCCCTTCTACTCTACGTTTTCTTTTTTTCAGTCTTTTTCTTTGTAGATTTTTTCTTATCTGTTTTACTTTTCTTTGTTGTCGCTTTGCTTTTCTTATCTTTAGCTGCTGTTTTCTTAGCTTTACTTTCGTCTTTGGTTTTTACTGTGGAAGATTTTTTGTCAGTAGAGGCTTTTTCTTTGGCTGCCTTGTCTTTCGCTTTTGCCGCTGTTTTTGTCGAAGAGGCAATTGTTGCTTTTGAAGATGCTTTGGACGCCTTGCCGTCTTTGCTTAACTGTTTGGTCGACGTGATTGGCTTTTTGCCCGTTGCTTTGGTTGCACCTTTGCTTGTTGAGACTTCGGACTTTAAATTGTTAAAAGTGCTTTTACCTATTCCCGGCACATTCATAAGGTCTTCAACGCGCTTAAAGCTTCCGTTTTTCTTGCGGTAATCTACAATCGCTTTAGCTTTGACTTCTCCAATTCCAGGTAAGTTTTCCATCAAAGCTCGCGCATCCGCCTTATTTATATTCACCATTTCAGCAAAGGCTATACTGGATAGGCTCAGTAACACACTTATGAATAATACTTTACATGCATGTTTCAATTTCATTGATTAAATTCCCAAAAAGAAGTGATAACAAGATGATTAGGCTAACTTCATTGCCTTTGCTCGCAACCAGTTTAACTCATCATAACGAGTGGTTCCACAGGTGATGTGAAGCGTCACCGCATGTCGAGATTTAGCTGACGTATTCGCATTACTATAATGTGGCAACTGCCCATTAAACACTACAAGGCTACCTTTTTGCACTTCGAGCGCGACGGCACCTGATTCAGAAGGCCATTGCACGTCTGACAAAGCGTCTAAACGAGTTGTATCGTCCTCGAACCGTTTAAATTGCTCCTTGATCGGAAAAAGAGCAGTATCTGGCGTCACCATCAGGCATCCATTTTGTTTATTCGCATCTTCGATCGCAATCCAAAAGGTAATGACGCTAGTTGGGTATGTCATAAAATATGTTGCGTCCTGATGCCACCTCACCTTACCGCCGATTTTTGGCTGCTTAAAAATATACATGGACTGCCTGATTTCAGGGTGTATTTGTCCAATTGATTTCGCTATTGATGCGATATCTGGTCGCTGGCAAAACGCATTAAATGCGTTGTTATATTTATGCAAAGCATGTCCGATTTTGTTAATGCTTAGCGACTTTGATTGAACCAACTCGCCATCCCTACCAAAGGCATCCTCCTCAAAAAAGCACTTAATCGCATCATCAGACGTCAGAAAATAACGGTCACGGGAAGTGGTATCATTTTCGGTAGAGAAAATACTGCGTGTCGAATTTTCATCAAAATCCTCAACGATCTTAAGGGCAGCGTTTTGCAATGTATCCATCACACTGTGATCAAAGTATTTGTCTAGTATCAAATATCCTTGCTCTTGATATTGCGACTGTTGTTCCTTGCTAAGCATCTATTGACTCTCTTTTCGGTAGACATTTTGGGATTTAGCGACACAAAATCCCCGAAAGCGACACAAACTGCCCTGATTTCACACTTCTTGCCCAGTATATCCACAAAATGGACTTACGCCCCACTTTTATCCCCCATAAAATCCATCAAACCCACATTGATAGTGATTTATGCTGAATGTTTAAGTGAGAAAGCTAGCTGCGGAGATGTTTACATGTAAAAGACGCTCGAGACATCCATGTTCGCTCGGGCGAGTGCATCCATGCACTCGCACGCTTTTACATGTAAACATTCCTCCGCTTAGACGCTTCCTCACTTAATCAAACAACACTACGCGAAAGCCTGAGAGCGCATAGTTGATGCGAAGAATCGTCATCCTCGCGAAAGCGAGGAACTCTTGAAATTTATAATAAACTCAAAACAATGAGGACGTTTCGGAGTGGTTATTTATCTCAGTCTATACCCACGTTGTTTCAATTGAGGTACCATTACGTTGACTATCTCTAGGGCATTTCTAAGGCACTATCACAGATACCAGTGCTTCAAAACGTAAAGCTTAATCCAAGGATCCCAATTGAAATTAATCGATAGTGATTTGTTAGATCACCTTCAAGTAAACGGTGAACAGGCTGCGCGCCGTCGAGCAAATCATAATTTTCACGAAAAGAACGACGCCATGGTTCAGCGACTTTTTATAAGTATGGAGTCGGATAGTTACGTCAGACCTCATTTCCATCCGGAATCACATAAATGGGAGTTCTTCCTAGTGCTGCGTGGCCGATTAGATTTTCTTGTATTCGATGATGACGGAACGCTTAAAGAGCGTATTGCTTTGGATGCTGACGGACCTGTGAGAGGATTGGAAATCCCTTTCAATACCTGGCATTGCACGGTTGTTAATGAAGGTAGCGTGCAGTTTCTCGAAGTTAAAGAGGGTCCATATGTCGTAAACAACGATAAGCACTTTGCCGAATGGTCACCACCCGAAGAAAGCGAGATCGTACCCAATTACCTTGCGCTGCTTAAAGAGCTTCAGCCAGGGCAAGTCGCGAAACTATAATTTGGATTTAAATGAAAGGTTGGATTGGCTGTGAAGTATGATGTTGTCATTTTGGGTGCAGGAGCAGCTGGTTTATTTTGCGCCATTGAAGCTGCAAAGCGTGGCCGAAAGGTCGCTGTTATCGATCATGCAAAACGCTTGGGCGGCAAGATACTGATGTCTGGCGGCGGGCGCTGTAATTTTACCAACATGTATACAGCACCTGAAAACTTTCTAGGTCAAAATCCACATTTTTGCAAATCTGCGCTTAGCCGCTACACACAATGGGATTTTATTGAGCTAGTCAATACCTACAATATTGTTCACCACGAAAAAACCCTTGGTCAGCTTTTTTGCGACAATACCGCAAAAGACATCGTAGACATGTTGTTAGCTGAATGCGCTAAAGTTCAAGTGAATATTGTAAATCGAACACAATTTAATGGCGTATCTGCAAATGATGTTGGATACACTGTCAGCACATCAAAAGGTGACTTTGCTTGCGAAAGTTTTGTAGTGGCCACGGGTGGATTAAGTATGCCAAAACTAGGCGCTTCACCGGTAGGCTATCGCATAGCAGAGCAATTTGGTATTCCGATTATTCCAACAAGAGCTGCACTGGTGCCGTTTACACTTCACGACCATGACAAGAATATACTGTCCGAACTCAGTGGTATTTCTGTAGATGCTAGCGCAACTTGCAATGGAACACAGTTTGACGAAAATATTCTATTTACGCATAGAGGATTGAGTGGTCCAGCTGTGTTGCAGATCTCATCGTATTGGCTTCCGGGTAACACAGTAAGTTTTGATCTAGCCCCACAGATTAAACTAAATGATACTTTGGTTCAGGCACAAAAAGATAATCCCAACATGCACCTCTCAAATGCTCTCGGTTCAATCTACCCAAAGCGAATGTTGCAAACGATTTTGCCCCATTTTCAAATTCAAAATAAACCGCTAAAACAGTATACCCAGTCACAGATACAGCAGGTGCTCTCCGCATTTTCGAATTGGGAAGTTATCCCAAACGGAACAGAAGGGTATAGAACGGCGGAAGTCACGTTAGGCGGTGTCGACACAGACTTTCTCAGTTCGAAAACGATGGAATGTAAGCAAAACAAAGGCCTCTATTTTATTGGTGAAGTCGTTGATGTGACCGGCTGGCTTGGCGGCTACAATTTTCAGTGGGCCTGGTCTAGTGGCTGGGTAGCGGGGCAGGTTGTGTAGTCTTTGTTTTAAAACGATGATTATTGAACCAACGGAGCTGGTTCATCAAGCGCATAACCTTGGCCGAAACTTACACCAAGTTCAAAGAGTGCTTTGCGAATACTTTGACTTTCCACATATTCTGCGATTACCTGTATGTTCATTACTTCTGCAATATCAACGATTGACTTCACATAGAGCATGTCAACTTTGTTTTTAACAATATTGCGAATAAAGGTTCCGTCAATCTTAATAAAATCAACGGGCAGATTTTTTAAGTAGTTAAACGATGCTCCACCGCTGCCGAAATTATCTAGTGCAAATAAACAATGCATTGAATGGATAATATCCAAAAACCTCTTAGTTGCTTCAATATTGCGAATAACTGCCGTTTCTTTCACTTCAAAATTGACAGTTCCATCGGGTAATCGTGACGTACTGATTAATGTTTGTAACTCTTGCAGGAAACTTTTGCTAGAAAGACTATAACTAGACACGTTTACCCAGTACTTCTGACCACTATCAAAAAGCTGTTTATTGTGATTAAGTGTAGATATAAGTTTTTTAACAACGAATAAGTCAATCTTTTCCGTAAGTCCATAGCGCTCTGCTGAGGGCAAAAACGCGCCGGGCGGTATAACTTGATGTGTTGTCTTGTCCTTGATGCGGAGCAAGACTTCTTGGCGTTTATGATTATCTGATGCATCTAACTGAATGATAGATTGTGAAAACAGCTCAATATTATCATTCTCAAGGGCATGATGAATGCGTTGTACCCAGCCAAGATCGCCTTGATTCTCAAATTGTGGTTTATTTCCATCGTCAATTAAATGAACACGATTACGCCCTAAGTCCTTAGCAACAAAACATGCAGCGTCCGCTTGATTCATTAACTCAGAGGCTTCAATATTCAACTTATCAACGACGACAACGCCTATGCTGACGCTTATGCGAAAAACAGTTTCTGCATATCGATACTCCCAACGATCAATCGCGTCCCTTATGGATTCAGCAATGTTTTTGGCGTCGCGTCTGCCGCAGTTAGTCAAAAGGATGGCAAATTCATCACCGCCTAATCTGATGACTAGATCGTTCGATCTGACAAATCGTTTGATGAGGCTGGACACCTGGCACAGAAGTTCATCTCCAGCGCTATGCCCAGCCGTATCGTTGACCAGCTTAAATTGATCTAAATCGAGTATTGCCAAGGCAAATTGCGGGGGTTCCACATTGTCAGAGATAGCATTAAGCGCATCTTTCAATACACGTCTGTTTGGTAACTTGGTCAATGCGTCATGTCTTGCTTGAAACTCTAATTCGATAGATAGTTTTTTTGCTTCAGTGATGTTTTGTAACTGCAAAATGGCGTAACTGAATACATTCTTGTCATTTCTAACCGCCGAAAAGTTCAAAATGGCGGCCAACCATTTACCTTCCATATCATGGCAATCGGCGTTGTATTCAAAGCTTGCTATATTGCCCTTAACGAGTAATTTGAAGAAATTGTTAATTTTTGAATAGTCTTTTTCAGATATAAACTGATTGATCAATAGACAATCGCTGTTTTCTACACTTAATGTTGTTTTCAGTGATTTGTTCAAGCGAAAAAGTGATTGTTTTTCATTAACTAAAGCCGTTGCAAGGGGAGCATGAATAAATGCTTTCTCGGACTCTGAATTTCTCAGCTCTATCTCTTCAATCTTTTCTTTTATCTCATGCCGAAGCTGTATGTCGCGTTTAGTTAGGTTGGTAGCCATCGGGTAAGCGTTTGAAATTAACTGTTCGAACTCACCTCCATTGATTTTGCTGAGTTTCGATGAGAAGATCTTTGACGCTATAACTTCTCGCACAATCACCAATAATCTGTCAACGGGTGTGAATAATAGCCGTTGGATTTTGAGTATTGCAAGAACAGCCACAGTAAGTATTGTGAGCGTAATCAGAAGCAATGCAAACAAATATTCAATAAACGTATTGTATATTTCATCTGTAGAGTAATAGATGCGCAAATGGGCAAACACTTTTTCGCTATCGACAATTGGTATTTCAAGTGTTCCTGTATTTACATATACCCACTCAAAGAGCCATAAAAAGTGCCGATGCTCTTCAAGATACATCTGGATTTCAAATGTGTGCTCACTTCTTGATGGTAACAGTAATATACTCGTTTTGAATATTGCCTCTTCGGTTCTTAACGCTGAAAGTTCTTGTTCTGTCGCTTGCCAATCTTCATTTTTAACTGCAATTGAAATGTCGCTGACAACAGCCTGTGCGCGATGACTTATGCGCTGTTCTACCTGAGCAATATAATTATTCATCGCAATGTGCAAAAACAGCGCACCTACAACAAAAATTATGACGAATATTGCCAATGAGTGAATCAATAAAAAATTAAATCTTATAGACTGTAGTGGCAATCTATTCATTAACGTTTGTGTCTCGAGAAATGCATCTACTCTGAGAATTCCTTTTTTCGTTTTAATGTATCCATGTTCTAGCCAAATGCTTATTATGAGAAGCAAACAAGATTCTATGTTACTACGACTACTCCTGTGCCTAGATGCAACCAATTCGATTGCGCTTTTGTAAATTTTTTAAATGCAAAAAAGCGGCAAACGCCGCTTTTTCAAAAAGGTAGGAATAATACTACTCAATTTATTCCTACCATATTACCTGCCTATCCCATTCTTCGGCGCGCAAATGCAAGCCCAGCGAGTGCAAGACCAAAAAGTGCTAGAGTGCCCGGTGCTGAGGCTTCGACTGTGGCTTGCCTGTTAGCAACGTCGTACCAGCCTTGATCTGAAAAACTGTAATCCGTTATATCGCCTTCTGTGTTCGTCGTGAAGTTTGAACCTGAGGACACATGGAACCAAATCCCCACATTCTCATCAAAGGCAATTCCACTGTAGTTAGGGTCGGAGGACCAACTGTTTATGGCCGCAGTGCTGATATCAATCGTGAAGGTATCGCTTCCAACCGATATTGCGTCAGTTTGCAAAAATATCGAAGGGTTGCTGATGCTATTTGCGTTGTTTTGGCCGTTGTAAACGTATGTGCTTAACGTGCCTGATGATAGGTCACCGTACATTATTGCTAGTTCGTTTACGTCAGACGATTTTGGATTTGGGCCGTTGTTTACAACCAGCCAAAATCCATCGACGTCGCTGCCAGGGGTAAATTCTGTCATCCATGTAAACCGTTCGGCATCCGCTGAATACGTCGATGTTATGTTTTCTATGTCACTGCCTAAGTTATTCGGATTGGGGTTAGGATTGTCTATTGTGTATGTAAAAAGTGATGCATTAGCGAATGACACTGTCGTCATCAACACCGCTGCAAAAACTGCCTTTATCAACTTCATCTTGTAATACGCCTGATTAGATTCCGATTACTACAACTTCACACAAAGCATTTAATGTGCCAAAGAGAAAATAGTATTTAAATCAATGGTTTGTTGATATTTTTAATATGTATTTTTTTGAAGTGTAAAAAAATCAGACACTAATTTGTAGACGGTAGGCAAACTGAACTCATTGATAAAAAGCTTGTTTGCATACCGTATTGTTTCCATTAAATATCTACTGTCGAAAATTTTTACAGCAGAACTTTAAAACTCCTTTAAATCATTGATACATATGTATAAATTATTTTGGCACTAGAATTGCTGCGACCTCTACACATCTCGCAGGAAGCGAAACAATAATAATGTTCGTGTTGAAAAAGAGTGTCGCGTTCACAGCGACGAAGTACCTTTTGTAGTAAGGCATGTTTATAAATGTACAATAGATTATTAGTTTCGATCGTAGCTACTTTCACACTCACCGGTTGCGGCGAAGTGTTCAACGTCATATTTGATGACAATGAGTCGGAAGTATCGACAACAACAGCAGAACTACCAACACAGCCTCCAGTAAAGACCGACATGGAGATTGCATCTGAAGAACTTACGCAAACCTTGTTATCTGTCTCTTCGACAGGCAAGTTGGATGCGTTTTTGTTACCTGAAAGCGACGACTTCGATCGCATTCCTCAAGACCCAAATAATCCTATTACAGAAGCTAAAGTTGCGCTCGGTAAGGTTTTATTCCACGAGACTGGATTGGCGACTGCGGGCGTCAACACATCGCTAGTAGGAACATGGTCATGTGCTAGTTGTCACCATGCAGATGCGGGTTTTAAGTCTGGAGTTTTGCAAGGCATTGGGGAAGGTGGTGAGGGATTTGGTTCTCGTGGCGCTCTGCGTTCATTTATCGATGGTTTTTCCGCTGACTCAGACGATCCAACTCTAATACCAGATGTGCAGCCTGTTACATCGCCGACGATCTTAAACACGGCTTATCAGGAAGTCATGCTCTGGAATGGGCAATTTGGTAATCAGGATAATGGAATAATTAATAACGGCTTACCGCAAGATGTCTTACTTAAACCTGGCACACCAATAGCAGAAAATGCCCGAGGATTATCAGGGCTGGAAACACAAGTAGTCGCTGGTTTGGGTGTGCATCGGATGAAGATTGATGAATCATCGCTGGTCATGACCCTTCCCGCTTATGCGGAAATGTTTGACGACGCGTTTCCTAATGGTTCTGAAGATCTTACGCAAGATGTATCAAAAGCAATTGCCGCATACGAACGAACAGTACTTGCAAACCAAGCACCATTTCAGCAGTGGCTTAGAGGCGACCAATCAGCGATGACATTGGACGAAGTCAGAGGTGCTAATTTGTTTTTTGGCGAAGCAAACTGTTCGGCATGCCACACCGGTCCAGCGTTGAGTTCGCCGGAGAACGCTGCGGAACACGAAATATTCTTTGCTATTGGGTTTGCAGATTTAGATGAAAGCGACCCAGCTGTAACAGGTTCTGTTCCGGACGGCATAAAGCGAGGCCGGGGAGGATTCACCAATGATCCAGACGACGATTATAAATTTAAGATCCCTACATTGTATAACCTTGCTGATACTAACGTTTTTGGACACGGTGGAAGTTTTGACTCTGTGCGCGCTGTTGTCGAATACAAAAACAATGCAGTACCTCAGAGTGCAGACGTACCCGTCGACAAACTAGATTATCGTTTTACGCCCCTTGGTTTAAGTGAGCAAGATATAGATGACCTTGTCGCGTTTCTCGAAAACGGATTGAGAGACTCGAATCTTCAACGATATGTACCGGAAACGCTGCCCAGTGGTAATTGTCCAATAAATGCTGATGAGGCTTCAAAAGCAGATCTAGGTTGTTACTAAACCAAAAAAGTTAGACCGCGTGTATAAGAACAACAAACAACACGCATCTCATCTCTAAACATACGAAAACAGCTTGCTAAATTGGCAGGCTGTTTTTTTTAGGAAACAGTGATTAGGGTCAATGAGAGGATGTCGTATTATTGATAAAGTTAAGGTGATATAAATCTATTCAGTTGTTATTTTATTCGAGATGCGCATGAATTCCAATATACATAATGAAAGCCATCACTACAGTGAGCGAGAGCTTGGTATTATGCAAGCGATGATAACTGACTTCGTAGATCACCGAATTCCACGACTTCTCAGCATAGAATCGGAGATGGTTAAAGGAGAACTCATCTCAGAACTTGACCTCATTTTTCTTAAAGACTGCCTTGAGTTAAGCAGAGCAACGCCTGAATTTGCCGAGCGACATACCGAGTACAAGTCGTTGGTGTCAAAAATCGTCTCGCTTTACCACCATATCACCGAACTGGCCTTGAAAAACGAAAAATCAAAATGATTACTTACTTCTCTGTATCGCGTTTTTGATACATAAAGTCACAGTTTGGGTATTTGACTCTACAGTAGGAATTTTTTTAAACCTTCTCATTAATCGCATTCGTAATAATATTATCGTTGATAGGACGGTCTGTTTATTTATGAACAATTAAATACCGTTCAGTACACTTTAGTCGCACAATAATTGGCGGTAATAACAAATATGAAGTCTATTCTTTACATCAGTAACGCCCAAATTTCTTTTTCCGAGACTGAGCTTCACGACTTAGCAAATCTATCGGCGTGTAAAAACAGGCAGTTAGACATAACGGGCTACCTCAACTTTTCGGGCAATAGATTTATGCAGTACATTGAAGGCAATCCGTTTTTACTCGACAGCTTGATGAACAAAATAAGGCAAGACGACAGACATCAGATTTTGTATGAAACTGAACGAGAAGGTTTGCATTACCGTGTTTACCCCGATTGGGATATGCAATTATTTGCCAGTGAAGACAAATCGCTCGCGCGTTTGGAAAAAGGAATCGAAAACAATCTGATATATCTGTGCACGAATTCGTTGGGAAATACGCGTTTTATCAACGTAATTTGGCAACAGCTAAGAACACTTGCAGCAATAAAAACAAGTAAACAAATGTTGCATCAATCAATGTTCGCTTCAAAAGTTAATCGCCCAGACAGAGAGAACAATCTAACAGCAATAACCAAATAAAAGCGTAATTTTCGGGCGTCATTTGACGTAAATCAGTACCCACTTATTAAAAGTCTTTAAGCTAGTTAACATCCTATCGCTACGAAGTGTGAATGTCCTCATGCATTTCACGTTGATAAAACGCTCTGCGTTTTTACAATGAAACAGTTTTTGTTGATTATCAAAGACGCCATGCGCGATTTGGCGCCTATCGTGCTCGTGGTAGCGTTTTTTCAAATCATTGTCTTACAACAGCCATTTCCCGAACCAGGAAAAATCCTCGTTGGCCTTGTCGCCGTTATACTCGGCTTAGCACTTTTTATTCAAGGTTTACATCTCAGTCTTTTTCCCTTAGGCGAAAACATGGCCGGTGCACTTGTGCGAAAAGGGAATGTATTCTGGTTACTTTTTTTCGCCTTCGCTCTTGGATTTGGAACAACCATAGCAGAGCCAGCACTGATTGCTGTCTCTAACGAAGCCGCTAAGATAAGTGCAGTTGCAGGCGTTATTGACAACGATATTGCCGCAATGGACGGCTATTCGCTTGGGTTAAGGCTAACGGTTGCCTTATCTGTTGGAGTGTCATTGCTAGTTGGTGTTTTTAGGATCATCAAAGGGTGGCCGATTCACTTCATTATCATTGGTGGTTATCTTGTCATCGTTGTGCTGACACAATTCGCACCGGCAGAAATCATCGGTATAGCATATGACAGCGGCGGGGTAACAACATCTACCATTACAGTGCCATTAGTGACCGCACTAGGCATTGGTTTATCTACCTGTATTAAAGGCCGCAATCCTATGATAGACGGATTTGGATTGATAGCATTTGCCAGTCTGTTTCCTATTGTCTTTGTGCTGATTTACGGAATGGTGGCATAAATATGGAATTACTTCTCACCATTTTAAGCACATTCTTGGCCACCGTAAGAGATGTTGCACCTATTGGTGTGCTGTTGCTGTTTTTTCAGTTGATTGTTTTGCGTGAACGTGTGCCTTATCTCAAACGCGTTGTCTTAGGTTTTTTATATGTAATATGCGGTCTTGCTCTGTTTCTAATTGGTCTTGATCAGGCACTTTTCCCCATTGGCGAAATTATGGCTCAACAGCTAACCGATCCTGCTTTTGTGCGCGGAGAAAGTACATCAGGTGAGATTATTGAATCAGTGAAAATTCATTGGTGGCAGTATTACTGGGTATATATTTTTGCGGCAGCTATAGGGTTTTCAACCACTATTGCTGAGCCTTCGTTAATCGCGGTGGCAATGAAAGCTAATGAGGCCTCAGGTGGTGCACTTAGCCCGTGGGGATTGCGAATCGCGGTGGCGATTGGCGTTGCGATAAGTATTGCACTTGGTGCTTTTAGGATAGTCACGGGAACCTCGCTCGCCTATTACATGATGGCCGGTTATTTACTTGTTATTGTGCAGACATTGCTGGCACCCAAAATGATAGTGCCATTAGCCTATGATAGTGGCGGCGTTACCACCTCTACAGTAACGGTCCCTTTGGTAACTGCACTTGGATTGGGTCTCGCTAGCACTGTGCCGGGCAGAAGTGCATTGATAGATGGTTTTGGTCTTATTGCGCTAGCAAGTCTGTTTCCAATGATCACCGTTATGGCATATGCACAAATCTCAGAGTGGCGCGGCAAAAAAATGGTGAGTGCGCCTCAACCTCAGCATTCTGTTTCACAAGATTAATAAAGACGGATTAGAAAAGGGTTTACACGATGAAATTTAAACTGGTTTTAGCAATGGTAAGTGACAAGATTACTGACCTTGTCATGGAAAAAGCGCGTGAGATGGGCGCGACTGGCGCAACGGTCATTACTAGCGCACGTGGTGAAGGAATGCTTCCAACCAAAACGTTTTTTGGATTGACTGTTGAAGGTCAAATAGACGTGGCGTTGTTTATTGTCGAAGAGCATATCAGTCGTCGAGTTGTGGAGGGTATATCTGAGGCTGGACAGTTTGACACAGAGAAGGGTACAGGCGTTGTGCTTCAACTGGATATCGAAGATGCTATCGGCTTAAAGTCGCAACTCAATGCAATAAAAGCTGAAATAGAGGAGCAATTATGAGTGATATTAAGTACATTCCAGTGAGTAGTGTCATGGACCCCGATATTCCGAAAATTGATGGTCTGACATCTGTTGCAGATGCACTAAATAAAATGCGCAATGCAAAATGTAGTTCACTTATTGTAGATAAACGCAATGAGCGCGATGAGTACGGTTTGATTTCTATCGGAGACCTGTCTGCAAATGTTATTTCTCCAGATTTTGCGCCCCAACGAATGAGTGCTTATCAGGTGATGAATAAGCCGGTCCTATCCGTAGAAGCCGACATGAATATTCGATACGCCATTAGACTACTGACAAATTTTAAGATTTCATTAGCACTTGTGGTCCAGCAAGGAAAAGCAGTTGGCATTGTTAACCTCAGAGATATGGTTTTTGCATATACCGCTTGATGACGCGTCAAGACAAACGCTTTCTGCGTAAAACCCTATCGATACGCCTTTTATTTTGCTGTTGAATTAATGAAGGACACAAATTCATCAATAGGTTAAAAAACATAATTGTTAAACCCAACAATGGGCTCTCAACAAGACTTTTGTAGACGGCAAAAAACATTACAAAAATAAACCCTATTAAATGGCTTATTTCTGCCGCCGTCATTTCATTTCGCAATTCAATTAAACTGACGTTGTTTCCCTGAAGTCGGATGCTCTGATTGAAGTATTTGAAAAACGTATTCGCAATCAACCACTTTACAATGCTTACGAAGAGTATGGTGTTTAGCACTTTACTGCGCACAAAATTGAAATTAGACAGGGAGTCGTAGAATGATGTTTTAATTAGAAGGCCGTTAACAAAAATGGCAAAAAGCCATGAGATGAAACATATAGAAATGCTAAAAGTAATATAGCCGAATATCATTTTACTTCGTCCATAACTGGTTGATGCCTTGCCTCTGCATAAGCATGAAAGAATTGGAATTGTACACTGATGCTTGTGTAAATAAGACGATTGGCGAGTTAAACCGCATGTCCAATAGGCACTACGTAAAAACAATTCTACAAGATTGTTAAATCAAGATGTGCTATTGGAAAAACGTTGTATCGCGATCATGAAGGAACAGGAGTTCATTTATGCGAAACAAAGTAGTGTCTGTACAAGACGCCGTCGCTCTGATACGAGACAATGACACTATATATAACTCCGGTTTTGTTGGATGTGGCGTGCCAGAATATCTGTTGTCTGGACTGGCAGAACGATATGAGCATGCCAATCACCCTCGCGATTTGACGCTAGTGTTTGCTGCTGGCCAAGGTGATGGTAAAGCCCAAGGTTTAAATAAACTTGCGATTGAAGGCCTAATCAAACGTGTCATCGGTGGACATTGGGGCTTAATTCCTAAAATGGGCAAACTCGCTTCCTCGAATCTCATTGAAGCATATAACTTACCACAGGGATGCATTTCCCAATTGTACAGAGACATTGCTGCAGGGAAACCTGGCACGCTAACCAAGGTTGGTATCGGTACATTCGTCGACCCACGGTTGGAGGGAGGTAAGCTGAATCAACGAACGACAGAAGATATTGTCGAGTTGGTTGAGTTACATGGCGAAGAATGGTTATTTTATCAAGCGAATCAGATTGATGTAGCGTTGATTCGTGCGACCACCGCCGATATTGCAGGAAACCTCAGTATGGAGCGCGAAGCACTGACGCTAGATACACTTGCAATGGCGATGGCTGCACGTAACGCTGGTGGTTTGGTGATTGCACAGGTCGAAAGAATTGCAGAGTTGGGTTCACTGCCTTCTCGCCAAGTAAAAATTCCAGGAATTTTCGTAGATTGCGTTGTTATAGCCCCACAGCAACATCATCAACAGACGTATGCAACGCCATATTCAGCAGCTTTTTCTGGAGAGTTTAGAGCGCCAGTTGACGATATCGCCCAGATACCCCTTGACGCAAGAAAGGTAATCGCGCGTAGAGCGGCATTTGAGTTACCCGTTAATGGCGTTGTCAATTTAGGGATAGGTATGCCTGAAGGAGTTGCGCAAGTCGCTGCGGAGGAAGGCGTTTTAAAAGCAGTGACGCTAACCGCTGAGCCGGGGGTGATAGGCGGATTACCCGCATCAGGTTTGAATTTTGGCGCTGCAACGAATGCAGATGCCATTATTGACCAAAATCAGCAGTTTGACTTTTATGACGGTGGGGGGCTTGATTTGGCATGCCTCGGGCTAGCCCAGTGCGATAAACAAGGCAATATAAATGTTTCCCGCTTTGGTGCTAGATTGGCAGGTGCTGGTGGCTTTATCAATATTAGCCAAAATGCAAAAAAGTTATCTTTATGGGGACTTTCACTGCAGACGGTTTATCGGTAGCAATTGAAAACGGCAAGATACGCACTGAAAGAGAAGGACGCGCGAAAAAATTCATTGATGAGGTCGAGCAAATCACATTTTCAGGTGAGTATGCGTTAAAACAAGGCAAACTGCCCATGTATGTGACTGAACGCTGTGTGTTTACGTTAACGCCAAAGGGCCTTGTATTATCAGAAGTTGCTCCAGGAATCTGTA
The DNA here is from genome assembly GCA_002340325.1 of Glaciecola sp. UBA2563. Classification (GTDB taxonomy): domain Bacteria; phylum Pseudomonadota; class Gammaproteobacteria; order Enterobacterales; family Alteromonadaceae; genus Glaciecola. The sequence continues at coordinate 34,107 of DDLV01000015.1, forward strand.
TTGAAAAGGATATCCTTGCAAATATGGCGTTTACCCCCGTCATTGATTCTCCAAAAAACATGGACACATGTATTTTTGAAGAAATGCAGATGGATTTAAAAGCTTGATTAATTGCGCCGACAATTGAGGAACGTATTCATTGGGATGCTGGTCGTGACTTGTTGTTCATCGATCTTGAAAACTATTCCTTGCGAACCAAAGCGGATGTAGAAGCAATTCATATAGCGATAGAGCAACAGACAACGAAACTAGGAAAGCGCGTCAACGTTGTCGTGAACTATGATGGTTGCGCGATTGATGAACAAATTGCAAATGATTATGTTGCTATGGTGAGGCATCTGGAGGAAACATACTATAACAGTGTGTTGCGCTACTCATCATCAGTGTTTACTCGGGTCAAGCTGGGAATAAAATATATCGAAAAGGGAAAAGTGCCCAATCTGTTTAAAGGTTAAAGTAATTTATCGCAGCAAACGATACTTAAGTATATATAAAGTTGAATTTACTGATTGATTGTAAAGGGAGATTAGCTATGCACACGTACCATCTTGTTCATGCGGGAACGCAGATTTCAGTCGCCTCTAAAGATGTTGGAGTCGCAGTAAATACGCGCGCTGACTTTCCATACTACGCTTTAGATTTTTGCGGTGAACGCTCGGCAAAAGACGTTGTGCAACTGGTTGACTCTGGCCGCGGATTTTTGACAACATTCTTCGGTGACTGCCACTTTTACAGGGCGGGTAGACGATACTTAGCAAACTATCTATATAAACCTCACACCTGCTTTCTTGCATATGCGCAAGAAACATGCGTTTTTGCGGTGCTCGATGGGCAAGGCTGGCCTGTTACTACCACATTGGCTGAAAACGATAATCAGCTAGTCCCCAAATACGCAATGGCTGAACGCAATTCTAACGTGGTTTCTTTGTTTCGATAACCAATGTTGTTAGATTGATCGAGTGAGTGTTCACACTTTTTTTAATGTAGAACAACTTTCAAGAGATTCTTGCTTTCGCATAAAGCTGTTCGTTTAAGCTAGGCTATCTAGCTGCGGCATGTTCGCATGTAAAAGACGCTCGGTGACGTCCATGTTCGCTCGGGCTCGTGCATCCTTGCACTCGCACGCTTTTACATGCAAACATGCTTCCGCTAGGCGCTTCCTCGCTCATTCTAATAGCGTTATTTGTTAATCAATACCACCGCCTACAGTAAGAACGGATTTAGCGCAATACCGATTCCAAACCTTGTTTGGCTATAGTTATAGTCAATCAGGCTATCACCATAACCGTCAAAGGCGACTGCGTATCCGCGCAGTTTTCCCCAAAGCGGGAATGTGAATCCCAATCGTATTGCGCCTTTGCTGGTCGAGAAGTTCTTTCTTCCCATACCGCTAAACTCAAAGTCACCCCAACGGTACACTGCACCCAATTCAAACTTCCCGTAGAAATCTTCAATATCAGGATTGTCGTCGCCATCGGGGTCAAATTCAAATTCCTTTTCGTCTTCGCTCAATCGATACCAGGGTTTGAATGACAGTGCAAGCTTTCCTCTTTCCCAAAACAACCCTGAATAAACTCTGTTCCAGCTGCGCGAGAGCAATTGAGAACGGCCATTGGATTGATGTTCAATACCAAGCAAAAAACTGGTTTTTCCTCCGAACAATGTTAGATCTGTCGGCGCAATGTAGAATAGCTCCGGTCTATAGTTCGTCTCTCTAAACGGTTTCGAAATGTTGTCAGAAAATGTTTGCCACCATGCTTCAAGCGTGAATCCCAAATAAAGCCCATCGTTATCAAAAAGGAGCTTTTGCTCGTTAAGCGGTACTTTAAAGCTGATCTGAAATTGTGTTTCTATATCTGAAAAGTTTTCTGAGAAGCCTTCGATATCGCGGTACGCTTCACTGTTGATCGAGTTGCTAAAATACGCCGGTAAAATGTAATTCAATCGATGTGGGGTAATAACGAAAGCATCAAATTGTGAGGCTTTTTCATTTTTAATTCTATTTCTAAAGCCACTGGATGAAGTTTCTGGCAGGGCCTCTACTTCTGCAAGCTGCTCGGACTCACACTGCGATTTTATTTCTCTAATGGTTAAGTCTTGATTTGCCGTTTGCAACTTGGTTAATAAACACTGTTGCATCTTGTTTTCGTTGTCTAACTCGGCATTAACATTAAAACCAAACACTAAAAAGACAACGGATGCATAAACGTACTTTGTCATCATGGGTGAAACCAATCTCAATTTATTGTTATATCCTTGCCTGTCACTTCTTAAGCGCCAGTGCATTTTTTTATGAAATTCTATTGTATTCCATGAACATCATATCGCTTTATGTCGCGTTCGTCTCGTGCGTTATTCAGACATCTTAACTATTATTTAGCTGTAACAGCAACAACATAAACCGCCATGAACAAACTACTGCAGTATGAGTGTCTCAACTATGTACAAATAGGTGCCCAAGTTATTTCATCAGATATGGAATACTTGTATCTTAACCCATTTCTATTGAACGAATTGAATATGCGTGCAGATGAAATCATCGGGTATTCGATGAGTGAAAAGTTTCCAGGTGTTGAAAAAATAGATGTATACAAGAAGATTCAGCATTGTCTTAAGACCGGTGAAAAACAACAGTTTACCAATGAATTTGTCTATAAAAATAAAGGAAGAGTGTTTTATGACGTGCTTGTACAAAAGGTTCCGGAAGGCGTTCTGATCTTCACCACAGACATTTCTGAAAGCATACGCGGTGAGCAACTTCTTCAACAATCAAACGAACTTCTTGAAAAGAAAGTCCGTTTCAAAACGCTTGAGCTAGAACAAAAAGCAGAAATAGAAAAAGAAAAAACACAACGACTTAAACTTTTGCAAGAAAGATTAAGTGTATTGTTGGAAAACTTACCGGGCGCTTATGTTCAATACATCGTGACTAAAGATGGAATCGAAAAAGTGGAGTTCATAAGCGCCGGCGTCATCGATATTTGCGAGTTTAAGCCGTCGCAAATTAATAACAATGTGCAAATTCTTTGGGACTTGGTCAAGGAAGAGGATATGCCGGGGTTAGTCGACTCCATTCGCAAGTCTTCTGAGCAGCAAAAGATGTGGGAGCACGAATGGCGAATAGTTACGCCATCAGGCAAATTAAAATGGTTGAGAGGTATAGGTCGCCCCAAATCCGATGGATGCGGCAATGTGATGTGGAATTCTATATTTATGGATATCACGACAACCAAAGAACACGAAAATCTACGGCATCGACTCGATCAATTACTAGATAACGTACCTGGTGTTTTTATTCAGTATTCTGTTGACCTTTTAGGAAATGCGAGAATGGAGTATGTCACGCCAGGGAGTGTCGACATTTGGGGATTGACCTCAGAGGAAATCGGGACAAACCCTGCGCCCTTGTGGGACATGATTCACGAGGATGATATTGATGGCATGAACGCAACCATTGAACAATCTAGAAATTCTCTAGAGAAGTGGGAATATGAGTGGCGTATTCGCAAGCCTTCAGGTGATATACATTGGTTGAAAGGACAGTCAACACCGCGCAGACTGAGCTCAGGGACAGTTGTATTTAATACCTCAGTAATGGATATTACAGAGTCGAAGCAGCAACAGGCATCGCTTGCTATTGTTCAACGACTAGATGCAATTGGACAGCTGGCGGCTGGTATTTCTCATGATTTTAACAACATACTTGGCATCATCGATGGCAATAGAGAGTTACTAGAATACAAAACTGAAGACCCTAATCTTCTCAAACACATCAACAAAATTGCAAATGCAACTGAGCGCGCGCAGAATTTAACAAAGCGCTTACTGCGCTCTTCGAGAAGAAAACAGGATACGAACAAACCGAAGACGCTACTCACCGATTCCATAAAAGATGCCAAAGCGCTATTGCATGAAGTGACACCCGCGAACATCAAAGTCGATTGGAAAATTAAGCAGCACAATAAAGTAAGCGTCGATAATGAGGAATTCCAAGATGTATTTACAAATCTATACATCAATGCACTAAACGCTATCACAGCAGATGGTTTGCTTTTGATTGAAACGAAATCCAGAAGCAAGTTCAAACCGCCTGGAAATGCCTACATTTATAGTACGCCAGTGGTCGCTGAGAAATATACGGTATTGTCATTAACAGATAATGGATGTGGTATCCCATTGGACAAAATAGAAAAAGCATTTCTGCCATTTGTTTCACTCTCTGAAAAGGCCCACGGCACTGGATTAGGGTTGTCCATGGTAGGGGGCTTTGTATCTCGAAACAGCTATGGCTTAACAGTTGAAACGAAGGTTAATGTCGGAACCAAGATATCTGTATGGTTCCCTGTGCACGAAAACGTCAGTCCTAGCAAACCAAAGGACGATAAAAAAACACTGCATGAATCGAAAAAGCTCAATGTTGTGCTAATCGATGACGAGAAAGATGCGTTAGATGCGCTTTCGGAAATGTTGACGATAAACGGTTATGCGGTTACCAAGTTTTTCGATTCTGCTAGAGGAATGACGTGGATACAGCAAAACATTAAGTTTGTCGATTTAATCATTTCGGACTCGACTATGCCAGGGCCAATCCAAGGTAAAAACATCTATGACGCCTTCAGTAAACATATTCCTGTAATTGTTATCTCAGGGATGTTTGATGAAGCTGAGCTCGCCACTAATTATACACATATGCTTAAAAAACCTGTTTACATTAACGCGTTATTGGAAAAAATTTCATCGCTAGCACTCGCGCCAAATGTTTAAAACTGAACACAGATTTACACTTTCAAGCTCTGACTAAATGCACTCTATTGCTAATTAACTTCTTTGTTACTACGCTATCTATTGAACGCGGTATAAATTATTGAGTAGTAGGTTGACATTTTGTTAAATCGAAACATTGCTGTCATTGACGATGAAACAGCCTTTCTTCATATATTAGCTGAGTATGGTCGCTTACAGGGCGTCGTCGTTGATTGCTATGCTAGTTGGAGCGATGAGGTACAGTCTCAAGTTAATCACTCTGAAATTTTGTTTCTAGATATGCAAATGCCGGGAAATGACGGGTTAGATGTACTAACCGATCTGAGTAATTCTTGCTACGATGGTGCCATCGTCCTCGTGTCTGGGGTCGATGAAGTAATGCTGGATTACGCACTAGAATTCGCGTCTTCAAAGGGGTTGAAGCCTGTTGGTTATCTGCAGAAACCCTTTTTAATGGACGATTTTGCCAATGCTTTAAAAAAGTGTGGACAAAAGGAGGCAAGCGAACCAGAAACACCAGTTCTTTTCAATTTTGAGGAACTCAGCGTTGAAGAACTGCGACGTGCGATCTCTGAAAAGTGGTTCTACCCGATATTTCAGCCGCAGATAAATGTGGACACTTGCAAGGTTGTTGGTATCGAGTGTCTGGCTCGACTCGAGCATCCGACGCTCGGAAATATCCCTCCACTGCGATTTATACCTACTCTCGAAGATAATCTGCTGATCAATAAATTCACTGAAGTAATTATCAAGGCTTCGCTTTCTCAACTGTCAGATGTATTGCGGAACTTTGCGGATTTGACTGTGTCTTTCAACATTTCATCCAGAACGCTCAATCAGCAGATGACCATTAAATTGATCGACATTTTCAATGCATCAAGTGTACGTCCGGAGCAAATAGTATTGGAAGTAACGGAAACATCGGCCATTGACGTTTCACAAGAGACGGAATTTGCCTTGACCAAATTGAGGCTTTTTGGCGTTGGTTTGTCGATTGATGATTTTGGGACTGGCTACTCAACAATAAGTCAAATAAACAAACTTCCATTTAATGAACTTAAGATAGACAGTTCATTCGTACAACATTTGACAGAAAAGCAAACGAGTCGTGCAATTGTTGCGTCGACCTGCCAATTGGCAGAAAGCCTTAACTATCGATTGGTCGCAGAGGGTGTTGAAAATGAAGAACAACTTGCGTTTTTGAAAAAACACAACTCCACAATTATTCAAGGCTTCTATTACGAAAAGCCGTTAACACTGGTGCAGCTGCAACAGTTTGTCGAGAGTTTTGACGGTGCGGATTAACAATAGACTCTTAACATGAAAAAAAAAGCCGTAATTCTAGACGCCAACTCTCTCGGCGTTGGAGATGTCTCACTTCGAGCGATTGAAGACATTGGCAGTATTGACGTCATCTCCTATGAAAACACGCCTGAAATAGAAATACTGCCGCGCATGCAAAACGCCGACATCGTATTTACAAACAAGGTTCCTCTATATGAAAAAACACTGCGAGAAGCACCAAACCTAAAATATATCGGTGTGCTGGCTACCGGTACTAACTGCATAGATACAGATTATTGCAAAAGCCGCGGGATTACGGTTAAAAATGTTGAAAAATACGGCACTTCATCTGTCACTCAGCATGCACTTATGCTGCTGTTGAATTTGGTGTGCAAAACACAAAAGCAGCTGCAACATGCCCGCAATGGCAATTGGGCAAACTCAAGTCAGTTTTGTGTCATGACGCCAGAGGTTTTTGAATTAGCGGGCAAAACGGCGGTAATTGTCGGTTACGGTGAATTGGGTAAGCAATTTAGCCGCATACTCGAAGCGCTTGGAATGAATGTGACTATCGCGTCGGTGCCGGGTAGAGATTCACCCAGCAGAATGAGACTCGACGAGGCGCTCCCGATGGCTGATGTCGTTAGCTTGAATTGTTTACTAAGTCCTTCCACAGACAAAATGATGAATGAGGGCCGGTTTTCGCTGATGAAAAAAGGTGCGTATTTTATCAATACTTCTCGCGGTGGACTCGTTGACGAGAAAGCGCTTTTGCAAAGTCTTTTGTCAGGTCATTTAGGTGGCGCAGCGCTCGACGTGTTGTCGACTGAACCACCAGACACCAATAATGCATTAATTAATGCGAATCTTGATAATTTACTGATAACGCCGCATTGGGCTTGGGGGGCTGTGGAATCAAGGCAGCGACTTATTGATATTGCGGCGTCACATTTACAGGCGTTTTTGAAAGAACAAGACACACGCTAACGCACCCAAAATGGTTTATCTGACCATTGCACGCCAAAGTCGGCCATTAATTTGTTCATTGGATAAATTGCAATAGCTTCGTCTTTGTTTTCTAGCCCGTGAGGGCCAAAGTCTCGCCATGACCAACCAAGCCCCGCGACCAACAGCCCGCCGCCTGATACAACATGTTCCTTTATCATTGCAACTTCTTGATTCGTAAAATCTGCCCAAGCATTTGGGACGATAATTAATGAAGCTGCACTGATGGCTTGTGCAAAGGGCAATTCTTCAATACTGAGGTCAAATTCTGCGTCTATCATTGCGTTGCGAACACTTGCGTAACCTTCGCGGTTGTACCTTGGCAATGTTTCTAAATTATCATTGGTGAAGAAGACTCGAGGCGCTTCATTGCCGATCAACCAATAAACTGACAACTCGAGGAAAAGTGATTCATCATTTTGATCAACATAGGTCAAAAAGTTTTCATGCCCCACTGCTAGTACTCTGCCTTCACCATAAACTCGACCAGCAACAAACACGCCTTGTTCAGGCACTGTAACCAATTCCCACCAGTTATTATCGACTTCAACAACGCCACCTTGTGAATTTCGTCCAAGCATGTCGACGAGTCGGAAAAAGTTTCCCCTTTGCAAAATTTCGAGAAAAGCCTGATCGCGAGTTTCTCTTGCTATCCTTGCTTCTTCTTCTACTAGTTCTCGTTCGATTTGGCCTTTTGATATGGTGAGCCACGCAAAGGCAATTCCCGCAATAACCATAATTGACAAGGCGAACATTGCCCTTCTAACAAATTTACGCCGTTTCTCACTTGCATAAACAAACCGCTGTTCCAAAGCGTTGAGCTCGTTGTCCTTGATTTTGGCCAACGCTTGCGCAAGTCTAGGGTCGTCGTGCCATAGTAACCCTTTGTCATTATTGGTCGTTTTCCAATCTAAGGCGGAACGCCACAGAGCGCGAAGTAATACCTGTGGGCCTGACTCACTTAGCCAATTTAGCAGCTTCTTCCAAGCCACAAGCAATGTATCGTGGGCCGGTTCAATACTGTCATTGTCAATGACCAGTAGACGTGCGTTCACGTAATCATCAATCACCTTTTCAACACGGATTTGCTCGTTTTTATCAGCATACTGCAATTCTTTGCGCTGTATTCTGCGTCGTGCTATGCGCGCGCCATCTTGCGATAACATGCGCAAAAAAACGCGTTTTATCGTCGCCTGGGTTTGTTCATCTGCGTTGTCAAAAAGTTCGCTTGCTCTTCTGTGCAAAGCGCCCACGACGCCTCCCACTGCATCATAATCAACACGTGTAATCGCTCGGTCGTTAGCACCCGTATCGCGTCGCCTTAGCTGCGCTGCTCGATACATTTCAGACAAGCTAAATGATAACAACGGAAGTGCTCCAGGCATTGCCATCACATCATCAAGAATATCCGCTATTAGTTCCTCGTTCTCATAGAAGATAGCTTTTGTGCCCGCTGGGCCTTCGATACACTGCTTAAAGTCTTCACTTGAAAAAGCGGGAATTTGATACTTATGATCTTTCCACATCGTTCCAAATGTTTGACAACTGGTTAAACGAGGCTCAAAGTCTGAACGCAACGTCACCATTACGTATATCTGATTGTCAGCTTCGATAATCTGTTTTAGTTTTGCAAGATACTGTTCTCTAAGATTTTCATCGTGGCAAAGCGTGAACAGCTCTTCAAACTGATCGATAAACAAAAGCGATTTGTTGTCGCTTTTGGTTACTTCAGTACGGGTCTTAATTTGAGCTAATGCTGTTTCAAGTGAGGTCAACGGAGACGCGCTAAATTTTTCCGCTTGAAATACTTCGCAACCGTTAGTTTTTAGGTGCGGCAAAACACCGGCTTTAACCACACTGGATTTGCCTGTGCCCGAGGCACCAACAATCGCGATGAAATCAGACTGGTTATGTGATTCAAGCTGACGCGTAATCTCATTTATGACATCTTCTCGGCCAAAAAAAATGGGCGCATCTTTAATGTCATATGATGTCAGGCCAACCCATGGGTTGTGGGCATCGTCAAGCGGCGGATCAGGTAGTGTATTTTTTGGATGTTTAGGGTTTTTAAAAACGTACTGGCCTTCGTTATCTGGGCGAAGCGGCCAAATCCCAGGTGTTTGGTGACTGCGAGCATCCGCCGGTACAAGCTCGTTGTAGGCAAACTGATAAAGCTCAGTTGCAGTAATGACGCCGTCGGGTTCGTGCTTACCCTGCGCTGAATCAGCATCGCCTGATAAGCCAGCTAATAGCGCAGCAGCAAACGGCGAATGACCTTGTGCATTGCACATGTCTCTGGTGTTGTCTTTACCGGGCGCGACATCCATTGCTTTTTCATCATGTGATGCCGAAGTAAGCACTTGCCATGCCTGCCCTCTAAGAAAACGCTGATATTGACTCTCGTAAAGTGGCCTTTCAAAAAACACTTCCCTTGTAGAGGTCCAGCGAAAAGAACCTGCAAAACAGCAGTCAAGGACAACAAGCATATGTCGATTGTTATAAGCATCCAGTGCTTTGCGAAGTCTTTCCATTGATACCCATGATTCGGGATCGCTTTCACTTGCATTTTTGGGTAGTAGGTACCCTTTTGGGCCTTCACTTCCATCTCCCCGTGCTACGCCGTGACCGGCAAAATAAAACAAAAATGCGCTGTCTTTATTAAGTACTTTTTGAAAATCGTGTTCAAGCGCGTGATAAATAGCATCTGCCGTTGCATCATCATCTAACAAACACGTAACCTGATAATCATGGTGTTTAGTTAATGCATCAGATATCGCCTGAGCGTCTTTAACCGCACTTTGCAAGCTGCTGATTGCACCTTGATATTCATTAATGCCAATGACAAGTGCGTGACCTTTGAGTAATTCACTCATGTCCAAAACTCAAAGCGGTGGCAGTGGTTTGGGTGTTTTCCCCATTGGGATCTTGGGAGCAAAGAACGTGAAGACTAGAAGTGCTAATGCAGCATAGCTAGGCTTTACTAACGCCTCTTGCTGAAAACCATGGCCGATGTTAATCGCCCAAATCGCGAAAGCTAGCATGCTGATGATTATTTGCGGATAATTATCGACTTTAAGGAATATTTTAAGATAAAACCACGTGGCAAAAATACCAATGCCAAACACTAGAAGTGTCAAAAATGTCGAATTATCTCCATTGTCATTAATAACACCGTCCATGGCCATGTAAAGCGCAATAACTTCAGCAGGGATAAGTTTTAATAATTTATCGCCATATCCATCAGCACCGCTTGGAGCGCCGACGACTGGGCCACCTCTCGTTGTCGCGCCTGATGTCGCTGCTTCATTTACAATACTTCGTCCCATACTAGACTCCTCTGCTTATCTCAGCGCAACTTATTTAACTTGTTCTTGCAAGTTCAAAACTACAGTTTATGCCTTGCCAGTCATCAGCCGGCTCGCCCCAACTGACAATCGGATCTCTAGTATTATTACCTTGGAGTGATTGCGACATCATCTGTTGTAACAAGGAACTACTCGACAGCGAACGCGTCCCGCCTTGTTGTAACCAAGCGAAGCTGGTTTCGTCTGTTGATACCATTGCTTTAAAGGTTTCTCGACCGACCGGAAGATGAAAATTATCAGGTACACCTAGGCGAATTTTAATGTGATCAAAGCCACATTTTAATGTCAAACCTGCTTTTATCTTCTCACTATTGTGCCCCGGTGGGTAAAACAGTGAAACTTTGCCGGTTAACCCGATATCCAGAACGCTGACAAATAAATCACGGTCATCATTATTGATGACTTCAAAGGCAATCCGATCACCATGAATAAACCTAGTATTGCCATCAACCTTTTCCCAACTAACGCCGCCATCTGTTGAACGATGCAAGACAAAGGCTACATTCAATGTGCTCTGCGGATTGGTAAGTGCGAAAACATTTTGCGCGCGCGCCTTGGTCTCAAGATTATCGATGAGCCTGCTATGATCATCAGAAGATATCAAGGCTTGAAACGGGATCATAGGATGTTCATCGCGCGAAAGTGCCGTCCAACCTGTGTCGGCGTGATGCAAGGTGGCATCTGCAGTTAGCGTATCTGAAGCAATCGTTAATAAATTCGAATTTTCAATGCGGCTTGTTAAATCGGGAGCAGTATCTTGCGGTGCATCCTCGATACTGACAGAGAACTTAGGTACTGTCACCGGCGTACTAACCATCAAACATCGTGCGCCTGAAGACAGTTTCACGTCTTTAGGCTCGACAGCGAGCTCAGATGTCATTGCGTTTACAGTCGTTACCGTTGCGGTAGCAAGCGGGGTCAACCCGTCTGTATCGTTCGTTCCTGGCGGGAAAACCGACCAAGTACTGCCTACAACAACACCGTGCGCCGCGCCACCATCAAACGTGACATCACCATTTTCTGATAGTTGCAGGTTGAAGTACTTTATTGGCTCAACGTGTTCAGAGCCAAATATTACTCTGTCTCTGCGACCTTCAATTTGAGGGTGCTGGGTTGGAAACAGGGTAGTAATTTGTTCACTGACGCTTTCGTACAGATCCTGATAGGTGGTCTTTGGTTTTGCTGCTAACATCGTTTGACTGAGCCAATAGGTTAGGGCACCGTGGCGAAGTTGGTGTCCGTCTTTATGAATAGTGTATTCATTAGCTAATTCGTCATCTCTGCACCCGGAAAAAACCACAAGCTTATCGCTACGCTGAAGGAAATTAGACCCGCCCAAATCGCGCGTTTTACTTCGTAGATTTGGAACAAGATTCATTTCGTCTGGCGATCTTAAATCAGCGGGAACGCTGCGCGCTTTAGCTGAAGTAAGATCTCGTGTGATAGTCCCAGAATGACAACAATCAAAAACCAATGTGATGTTGTCCGTTTTTTTGCTAAGCCTTTCAAGCCACTCGCCGATGTCGTCATCTGGAATATCACGGTTGGGCTTTTTCTGTCTGCCACTGTCTGAAGGCATAATTGTGCTGTCTAAACCGCTGCTTTCTGTGCCATCAGAACACAATTTTTGTGAACCATGACCAGCAAAGTGGAAATAGACGCAATCGTCTTGTTGGCAAGCATTTACTACCTTCTCCATCGCGCTCATTATGGCTGATTGGGTAGCATCTAAGTCGTAGAGCTCAATGAACTCCTCAGGTTGAAATCCGAATCGCAGTTGTAGAATTGATTTCATAAGCTTGGCGTCACCAACACAACCACCAAGTTCATATCTAGGGTCTAGCATCGGGTATTTGTTGATGCCAATGAGTAAAGCATGATTTCGAGCCATTTAAACACTCCTTCGTTGTGCAAAGCTCAACAGACGTATCTACTCTATTTTCACGCTGGCGACTACATAAATCCAATTGTGGAAGGGTATAAATTACACCGACAAGATAACCACACTTAGGGCATTTGGTCAGAACGATATTGACTCAACACAGTGTAATTTGCCTGCTGTTTATCGAAAATAGTATATATTTCCGTGTTTTACAACACTTTATTGTGGCCAATAATCTATTGCAAGCGCATAGTATAAATTGATTTTACATTTTCGCGTCGTTCTGAAGTTAAGGGAAAAGCCGCTATGGTATTTTCGCGAATTGCTGTCACAATTCAAAACTAGCGATACTCTTTCTATATGCTGATTACCGTCAACACATAATCAATGATTCGAGGATAATAACAATGCCAAGTCGCTCTACCTTACTCGTTATGCTTACTGCGATTACATTAGTTTTCACCACTTCACATGCTATTGCATCGAAGAAGCCACTGACGTTTGAGGATTTGATGAAATTTCATCAAGTTGAATCTGTCACGACAAGTCATGATGGGTCGTTAGTCGCCTATGTCTTGCAGCCTGATAGAGGCGACAGCATTGGCATGATGAAAACATCAAGAGGGAAAGAGATAGTGCGAGTACCACAAGGTGCTTCGCCGGTATTTGCGCCAAATGGTGAATGGGTTGCATTTGAAGTGCAACCTTCATTTGGAGACAAGCTTGCTGCAGCGAGTGAGCAAAATAAGGACAAAAAAATAAAACTAAGTAGTGGGCTTGCAGTGTTTGATAAAAATGGCGGTCTTATGCTCACAGCAGATAACGTAAAAACGTATGCGTTCTCCGGTGACGGACAATGGTTAGCGTATCATTTTGAAGAAGACATTAAAGAAGAAACCGAGCAGACTTCAACTGAAGAAAAAGAAGAGGTAGAAAACACAGCGAAAACAGAAGAAAGCAACGAAAACGAAGAACTTAGTGATAGTAAAGCACCCTCAAAACAAGCAGTGAAGTCAGGTACGTCACTTGTATTAAGAAGAATGGCGGATGGGCTGGAGCGTCAATTTGAATACGTACATCAATACAGCTTCGATAACAGAGGTCAATGGCTGGCACTGGCAACAAGCACAGGAGATGCAGCCGACAAAAACCAACTACTGTTAGTCGATTTATTGAATGACGATACACAAGACAATGATTTACTTGCATTAGCCAACCAAGCTCAGTCAGATTCTCCCAATGAAGAGCGGTACGCAACGCAATTAACATGGACACCCCGGTATTCACCGAGTAACGTTAATTCGTTAGCATTTCTGTCGACTTTCCTTAATAACGAAAGCGAACCTACAGATGGCAACGTCTATGTTTGGAATAATGAATTTCAACTCACGCCTTTGGTAGATGTCAATCAAGCTCCAGAAGGGTTTCACTTACCCGTCATGGATAATCCACTCAGCTGGTCGAAAAGCGGACAAAGACTGTTTTTTGGTTTTGGTGAGAAGAAAGGCTCAGATGGCGATGCAAGCGACGATAATGCATTGGATAAAGAAATCGCTAGTGATGCATCGGACAATGACAATGCAGGTATTTTTGACATCAACACTATTTTACAAAATAAAACCCTCGTGCGTTGGCATTGGAATGACGACCGGATAGCAACACAACGCAAAGCAGAAGAAAAGGAAGAAGCCAAACGGCGATATCTCGCGAGTGTGAAAGTTGACGATCCTTCGGCGATGATTTTATTGGCGGATAAAATGGTGCGGGAAGTGTCATTGGGAGATAGCGAAAGCGCCGTGCTGGGGTATGCAGATACGCCTTACTTAAAACGCATGACTTGGGATTGGTTCATTGACGACCTCTATCATATTTCGCTGGAAAGTGGTGAAAGAACACTCATAGCGAAAGCGTTATATCATGCTAATAGCGCAGCGCTTTCGCCAAATGGGCAATTCATCGCGTGGTATGAAGATGAACACTGGCATCTTTGGAATAAAACAACCGGTGAAAAACACAATCTTACCAGTCAATTAGCAGCCCCTTTTAGCAATGAAGACCACGATTATCCGTTGCCGGCGGGTGGTTATGGTAGCGCGCAATGGTTATCTGACAGTCAAGGCGTCATTATCGCTGACAAATTTGATTTATGGCGCTTTCCCGTTGACGGTGGCGAGCCAATTAGACTCACAATAAATGGCAGAGAGCAAAGCACTCAATATCGAATCGTTGATATTGACTCAGAACAGCTAGCGGTAAGCAATGGAAATATTCTGGTGCGCGGCTACTCAGCGCGTGATAAGTATGACGGATTTTATGCGTTTAATACTGAACAGGCTGAATCAAAAGAACTTGAAGTAACGGGTAACCATCGATTTACATTCATCACAAAGGCAGAATCATCTGATGCGTTGGTTTTCACCCGAGAAAATTACAATGAGTTCCCCGATCTCTGGAGTGCTGAGCTTGACTTGGTTGATGTGGAACTACGAAGAGCAAAGCTAAAACGCCAACGTAAAATCACCGATGCTAACCCGCAAATTGAAGAATTCGCATGGGGAGACGCTGAACTAGTGCGCTATCGCGATGCTGATGGTGAACTTACGGATGGCGTGTTGATTAAGCCGGGCAACTACGAAGAAGGAAAACAATATCCCGTTTTAGTCTATTTCTATCGCTTTTTCTCTCAAAGATTGCATCAATTCAATGAGCCTGTTGTTAATCATCGCCCGAGTTTTCCGTTATATGCTAGCAACGGCTATGCAGTGTTTTTGCCGGATGTGCGATTTGAAATTGGTCGTCCAGGTTTTGCAACGACAAAAAGCCTCGTTCCCGGCGTTAAAAAATTAATCGACATGGGCATTGCAGACCCTGATGCTATCGGCTTGCACGGACACTCTTGGAGTGGTTACTCGAGTGCTTTTGTGGTCACACAAACGGATATTTTCAAAGCGTTGGTGACCGGTGCACCGGTGTCAAACATGACAAGCGCCTACAGCGGCATACGCTACGGCAGCGGGTTAGCGCGGCAGTTCCAGTATGAACAAAGCCAAAGCCGAATTGGTGGAAGCCTTTGGGAATATCCGGAGCGTTATATTGAAAACTCACCGGTTTTTTTCGCCAATCGCATCAATACGCCGATGTTGATTCAATTCGGTGACGAAGACGAAGCAGTGCCATGGACACAAGGCATTGAGCTATACCTAGCAATGCGGCGGCTAGAAAAACCAGCGGTATTTTTACAATATGAAGGAGAGCCGCACCACTTAAAGCAATATGCAAATAAGCTAGACTACTCCATAAAAATGAAAGAGTTTTTTGACCATTTTCTCAAAGGTGAGCAAGCGCCTAAGTGGTGGTCTGAGCAAACCACACACTAAACACACCTCAATACAGCGCTTAAGTTCTGCTTAGGTGTTGTTGACATAAACATCGCTCATTTCATTGGAGGCATTAGTAATTTGAAAGTCGCTG
>DDLV01000059.1 GCA_002340325.1 Glaciecola sp. UBA2563
TTGGGTTCACAGCGACTTTCAATTCGCCGAAACCTATGATCAAATGTGCGATGCTCATCTCAGCAACTATTAAAGAGAACAGAGCCCTCAATTCTACCAAACGTTGATTCCCCACTGCATTAAATACAATGCTAAAACAATAGCACTTATGCTAACAAGCGGGAGACCAATAAGTGTGCGCTTTCTCAAAGCTGACTGCTTGTTCGTACGCACCGTTGCATAAACAGTAATAGCGCCAGTGAACACCGAGATCAGTAATAGCCATGCACCGATATATGCTGGTGGTGCAATACCAGCAACGATGCTTAGCTCTGAGATTTTTATTGTAAGCCCGACACCAGTGCCGATTAACGCTAGTCCGCCAATGCTGAGCAATGCGGTAACAAACCCGAAAAAACGCGGATGTACCGGGCCGATGCCGTGAGGTAAGCTGGGGCTGCTGGTGAATCGCCTTACGGTGTAGCCCGACAGAATCGCGAAGAAACCAGAAATAACAGTCAGTACTGTAATGGTGACAACTGCGCCGGGAAAGATGAGTTTTTTAGGGTCGTCACCGGCTTTAGCGGCTAATTTTAACGCTGCATCGGTGTACAGATAGTCGAGGAACTCTGGCGCATCTGCGCCTTTTTCTAAGCAACTAGCATCAAGTGTTGTCAGATCTTGGTTTGGTGCATCAAAGAAATCATTCATCACCTGCGTGCTACATTCAGACATTGAACGTGTGGGTCCGTGACCTGCATAGGGCACAATAATCAACCTGCCATTGCTAAATCCAGGTGCAATCCGTTCTGCCAGTGGCGGCGGGGTTATTGGGTCCCAATCACCGTTGACAATAAGTGTTGGAATGTCAGTATTTACCAGCTGATAATGACTGCGATCGCGCGGTGGCAATCCTGCGTCCTCGCAAACCTTTGCCATCCTGATTGCGCCCTCTACTGAAAAAACACCAGCGATAAAATCTATTTCTTTAAGATCTTCTGCTGCGATTTTTGCGGTCTCTGCAACATAGCCATCATTACATCGAATGGCATTGCTCATTCCTGGAGATACAATTGATTCGCCATCGTCATCTAACGTAAACGCTTGAAAACGATTTTCATCGCGCTCTTCAGCATATTGAGTAAGTGCAAGCATAACGGCGGGAATGGCCGGATGCTCATCTTGTTCATATTGCATCGAAAAAGGCGCAAAGCCTACAATCAATGCTGGAACGCTGTATTTGCCGCTAGGGTATAATTCTTCATCCAACGCATCGACAATAATCGGCTCATCAACAATCGAGTTGTACGCAGCGATATAACGCTCTCTCAAGCCGTCGCAAATTTCTGCGCCTTGGCGCTCGCATTCAGCGAAAATAAGATCGTGGTTTCGCGATACCCATCTGTGTATGCGCATTAAGTCGCCTAAGTCATTTGGCACGATTGCGTCTAGGACGAGGGCACGAATACCTTCAGAATCAAATTGCGTTAGCATTTGCCCGAGATGACTGCCGTAACTTATCCCCCATACATTCCAGCTTTCAAATCCAAGTGCTAATCGGAGAGCACGCACATCTTTGGCATTTTCGACGGTATTGTAACCGCTCAAGTCAACACCGCTTGCACTAGCAGCATCAAAACATGCTTTGGTGCGCTGCGCGTTTTCAATTTCGCTTTCTTCAAGCGTAACAGCAGTCAAATTCTCGCGACTTGTCGAAGAGAAAAATGGACACAAATTTCCTGTAGGATCAATGCCGCGCTGATTGAGTATGTAGAGGTCTCTCGATTTCGTTAAATCATGCTTTAAGAACCTTGATACATATGGTTCGATACTGACACCTGGACCACCCGTGAGATAAACGATAGGATCTTCTCTGACTTCTAACTCTTCATCCTCACCTTCATCCTCTGCATCATCTTCTTTTAAGCGTCCTTCGGCGACGATGTGCGTAAATAGTAATCTGATAGAACGACTATCTTCTTTTTCTCTGTTTTCTGGGACAGTAATAAAGCCACATTTCACTCTTCCTTCATCATAATCTACAGATTGCTTAAACGGACATACAACGGTGGTGATTTCACCAACAATATTTGGTTTTCCAGAAGGTTCATTGGTGGATATCCATAATCCTTCTTGCGCGTGCAGTTGACTCACTATGCCAATAGTAAAGCCGAAAAAGACTATCAGTACTTTTAAAGGCGAGTGTCTAGTAGAAACTGCGGTTATTATTATCATTTTATTTTGTATTCCTTTTTGTAAATCTCATTCGATAAGCAATACGTGATCGCATGCACAGGATAAAAAATTTACCACTGGACAATAGCACCTGCAACCGTCTCTATTTCGATGATTTCTCTGTGAACGATTATTTCACCGGTGCAATTATATTGGCGTTAGGTTTGAAATGGTTTTTTAAAAATCAACAACCTTTGGCAGCTGCCTCACTTCTTGATAAAGCCGACCAATTTGAATTTATTTTATTGCACATGCAACTTTTTAAAATGAGGGTAGTATTGTTACCTTATGACCAATAGCTGTTTCTCTAAATATAATGAATGCAGACGAATCACAATATCTCAGACAGCTTCTATCTCGATGCGCGTTAAAGGATCAGCAAGCATTTGCTGAGCTCTACCAAAAAGTGGCTGGAAAGCTTAACGGTGTTGCTTATCTTATTTTGCATAACGTCGAAAGCGCTAATGAAGTTTTGCAAGAAGGCTTTATTCAAATATGGAATAACGCGGGTGAATATCGCTCAGATGCGTATGAACCAATGACGTGGATGACAGCTATTGTGCGATATCGCGCGTATGACCGAATAAAATACGAAAAACGCAGAATAGAAGGGGCAGCAATTAAATCGATGTTGCAAGACGTTGACCAAATTGAAAATTGTCGTCCTTCTGCCATTCAGATGTGCGAAATAAATCAGGAACTTAATCATTGTTTATCTATCTTGGATGAATACCAACATGAGGCCATTCTTCTTGCTTATTACTTTGGTTTTAGTCGTGAAGAATTATCCGGCCATTTTGAGCGACCGGTCAATACTGTTAAGTCTTGGCTTCGACGAGGCGCAGAGAGGTTGAAAGCATGTCTAGGAAACTAAACTCCCCAATTCAACGTTATCAGTCTGAGATTGTGATCGATCATATTGCCTCACAATATGTCCTTGGCCAACTCAGCGAACTTTGTCGTCGCCGGGTGCGATCTTTGATGAGATCTGGAGACTATCCGCAACTCTCAAAAGCTATCAAAAATTGGGAGGTAAAATTATCGCCTCTTAATGAAAAAATTCCTGAGCTTGCTCCCTTACCTGAGACTTGGACGAACATTCAATCGCGGTTAAGTATGATAGATGACGTCACTGATGAATCGAAAGACAGCGTAATTGGTCGTTGGCTTAGTATTGCAAAAGATAATTGGTTTGGTGCGGTCAGTTTTGCTAGCTGCATGGTTCTGATCGCATTTTTGCTTCAGAGCCCAACACAAAACGACCCATTGAGCTATGTTGCGGTGCTGCAAGATGAGCAAAACTCGCCGAAATTGGTGGCAGCAACTTATGGTGATTCAAGAAGGCTAGTATTGGACATTATTGACCTGCCAGAAATCGACCAGGAAGAGTCATTTGAACTTTGGGTGGCGTCAAAAACCGATAACCAATTGAGAAGTTTAGGTGAAATTCCGATCAACACGTCTGCCTTTGAGAGACAACTTAGCGATGCAGAATGGCGGCTAATTGTCGACTCCTCTTATCTGATAGTATCTGTTGAAGAAGCAGGTGGTTCGGCAATTGGTGAACCGAGTGATGAAATTTTATCACGTGGCCTATGTGTCAGATTGTCAGCCTGGGAGGAATCCTCCTAAAAGTTATCTGCTATAGTAACGTTGGTAGTTAACATGTTTTAAGTGCAGTAATGAACAACAAACATCTGATAATCGCTTTTTCTCTTGCAATCGCCGGGGTTTCACAGTCGCTAGCCAGTGACATCACGTGGGAACCATCTGCCCGATATCGATACCAATCGATAAATGATGACTTCCGTAGCGATGCCATAGCGAATACGATTAAAGCAAGACTTTCAGCGAAGTACAGTGATGACGAAAATATACAGGGCTTATTACAAGTAGATGCGGTCCATGCATTTAATGAGGGCAGATACAATTCCATAGCATTTGGTGAGTCTACCGCCCCGATTCCTGACCCTTCTGGAGAAGAAATTAATCAGCTATGGTTGTCATATACCACTCAAGGCAATTGGGAAATCATAGGTGGTCGGCAACTTATCAATCTCAATAATGAACGTCATGTCAGTGGCAATGAGTTTTGGCAGAACGATCAAACATTTGATGCGATAAATCTGCGTTATGATGACCAAGAGTCATTATCTGTAGAGTATTTTTATCTCAACAAAGCTCATCGAATCTTTTCCGATGATGCGAAGCGTTTTTTGCCTGACTCTGATCCACGTTTTCAGTCAAACCCTCAGCGTCCACTTGGTGAACTCGGAAATCATAAGCACAAAAGTCATATTGTAAATCTCTCGTTTAAACCATCAAATTTTCTAAAAATTATTGGCTATTCTATCTTAATTGAGAATGAATCGGCCCCAGCGCTTTCCAGCGATACCTATGGCGCGCGTGTGGAAGGCGAGATAAAGCCAAGCGACATTCGCTATCAATATGCATTTGAATTAGCCACTCAAGGTTCTTCTACAAACTCGCCATTATATTACCGAAGCTCATATGTATTTGCCGATCTAAGCGCTCAATACAAGGGCCATCGCTTTGGTATTGGATATGAAAAACTTGGCGAAGACAATAATGTGACATTCCGCACCTCGTTGGGCAACAACCATCTCTTTCTCGGTTGGACGGATTTACTTGCCGGGGTTAGGAGTAACAGAGGGTTGGTTGATACTTCAATATCATACCGTGCTCGTATCAATAAATTACGATGGCGGTTGATATATCACCGATTTAGCGCGGATAACACCGATGACACAATCGGCGATGAACTGGATATTGAAATCGCCTATCGATACGATAGGAATTGGGAATTTACCCTTATCGCAGCAAAGTTTTTTAGCAACGATGGATTGATTACCTTTCCGGCAACGACTGGCGATGTTACGTCGATATCGTTAATGGCCGCCTATCGCTTTTAATCAAACGCTCTTATTTCCAGTCATCTGCATT
>DDLV01000064.1 GCA_002340325.1 Glaciecola sp. UBA2563
AATCATCCGGTCCGCCAAAGCGACTAGTGGGTGCAAACAATCCAACGGGTTGGTATCCCCACGATCCATCAAATGGAAATTCTGACACTGGGAGTATCTCGATATGTGTATATCCCATATTTGCGACATAATCAATTAAGTCAGCGGCGAGTTCGCGATAGCTCAGATAGCGTGCATCTGAATTTGGTCGCTTCCAAGAACCAAGGTGAACTTCATAAATACTCATCGGCTGCTGATATTTATTGACTGATTGTTGTTCAAACCATTTCGTATCATGCCATTGATAATCATCATGATCGTGCACAACGGAGGCGTGTGATGGAAACTGCTGTTGATGAAAACCGACAGGGTCAGATTTATCAGGTAACGCGTTACCAGCGGCGTCTTTTATTGAAAATTTGTATTCATCACCAACTTGAACACCGGGGACAAAAAGCACCCAATAACCCATATCGGTTTTTTGCATTTGATGCGTTAACGCGTTCCAAAAATTAAAGCTTCCAATAACAGAAACACTGCTTGCATTCGGCGCAAATACAGCAAATCGAACGCCCTTAATACCATCATGCGCTTCGATTAATTGCGCACCAGCCTGCTTGTAAAGGTTCTCTGGCGCATGATCAATAAAATGTACAGCATGGTATGCGTCATCTTTAAATTGATAACTATCTACATAGCTATACTCATGGTCGTTTTGGGTCACTTTTAGCGAATACGGAAAGATAAATTCATCGGTTTTGCAATTACCCGTAAAGCAGCCAGGTGCGTTTGCATGTAACTCACAAAAAGCTTTACCGTTTTTATCCAAAACGCTAACAGAATCACCTTCAGGCACGAAAGCATTAATCGTCACTGTATCGTTGTGAACCTGATGGCCCAACAATTCAAACGGGTGTGCACACCTTCTGTCATATAGTGCCTGCATCGTCAGAACTCCTAGCATAAACTATCCCCTGGTAATTAATGGCGAACTAATACTAGTTCATTTGAAGCTGACGTTTTTTCGGTTTTCCGATAGTGCATGCGCCAGGCAGGTGAGCTCGGGATTACTGAAAATGTCCTCTAAATTGACAGCGAGCTTCCTTCGCCAATTCGGGTATTCATTGAATGTACCAGGTATATTGACAGGCTTATCCATTTGCAACCAGTCTTCTAACTGCAAACTCAACAGCGAGCTACTTCCTTTTGCCATATGTGTCTGTAGCCCAAAATTTAGCTCTTTAGTCATGCCAACGTAATTCACATCTCGGCCAATTGAGTCGGGAATTGAATGATGACCATGTAGCGAGTCTAAAATTTGTTGTTTCATTTCATGTCTATCTTGATAAAGCGTTTTAAGCACTTCTTCGTCTGGATAAATACCGACGTCTTTGCCTAGCTCAAAGTCATCGCAATGCCAAAATCCAATCAATGTCGGCATATCATGCGTCGTTAGTGTTGCCATAGACTGTTGCGGATAGTGAGATGGTGAATAAAAACCACCATCTTCTGCTTGTTCAAAAAAGAAAACGCGATACGAAAAAATACCATTTGCTTGCAACATATCGCGAATTTCATCCGGCACAGTGCCGAGGTCTTCGCCAATCACCAAACTCTTATTTCGTTGGCTTTCAAGCGCTAAAATCGCAAGTAAATCTTCAACTGGATAATTGACATAAACCCCTTTATCCGCAGTGTCGTTTTTATGTACCCACCATAGACGTAATAACGCCATTGCATGATCAATACGCAGAGCACCAGAATCCTGCATGTTTGAGGAAAAAAGATCTATTATCGGTTGATAACCCTGCTCATAAAGTGCGCCAGGATCCATCGGCGGCAAGCCCCACTTTTGTCCCAAAGGTCCAAGTACATCAGGAGGTGCACCAACTGATACGTCTGTGCTGTATAACGTTTGGTTTCCCCATATCTCGGAACTACCTTCGCTAACACCAACAGCAAGATCTCTGTACAAACCGATCAGCATACTGCTGTTTTTAGCTACGTCACTTGCAACTTTAAGTTGCTCGGCCGCTTGCCATTGCAAAAACATATGAAAATCGACAAGCGCAATGTTTTCTTTTACAAATTTTTTTACTGCTTTGCTATTTGGGTCTTTATATTTTTCGGGAAAAACTGGCCATCCCCAATAGTCAACCCCTTCAGATTTCAAATACGTTTGCAATGCTTCAAACGTTGCAAGTGTTTGAAGACTTTCACCACCATCTTCCTTAAATTTCCTAAACGCATTCTGATATTTACTTTTTTCAGAAGAGTACTTCTCTAAGAATTCATCATAAACCGCCCTAAGTACGGTATATTTGAGCTGTGTGACAGATGGATAATCAACATATTCCGTTGCTCTTAAGGCTGCCAATTGATTTTCAAGGTCAATTTCTTTTGTCAATTTATCAACCGCAGACGATTTGAATCCCGGTACCAAACTCACGTCGATATATATAGGGTTCATCCATCGTCTCGAACTGGGTGCATAAGGTGAGCAATTCTCTGGCATTGCAGGATAAAGTGAATGTATCGGGTTTAAGCCAATAAAATCGGCGCCCATTTTTGCTGAGTGTTCAATTAAATATGACAAATCAGTAAAATCACCGATTCCCCAGTTGCGCTCACTTTTTAAGCAATACAACTGAACACTTAACCCCCAGACTTTTTTACCTTGGCTGAGCGCCTGAGGTATATAGCATTGTTGAGGCGCAATAATGAGCTTGCTTTGAGCTTTTTGTTTGCGGCCTTCCAATAATGTTAACGAGTGATATCCACACGCTAATTCATCAGTTAGTGTTATAACAAACTGATGATACTCAACTTCATTGACAATCTCGCTTCCAACCGATGTTAAATCAGTCGGTGTGAAGGATAAATTAAATAGCGCGCCTGTTTCCGTTTCGATGCGAAGCGAGTGTTTTTTTGCCGCACTGACAACTGAAACTCGAAATGGAATGTCAATTGACGCTCCTTTGCGAAAAACATTTACGGGGTTTAATGCAGACAGCCATTGATGTTCTGTTTCTGTTTTAAGCTGCTTTGAAAGATGCTCAGCGTCATCTACCGTATACCCCATTGCTTTAAGAATGGTTTGCTGATTTTCTTCAGCTATTTCAGCTGGATTACCCCACGCATCAACAAATTCCGTGCCGATACCCTTGGTTTCTATCAATGTTTCTAATAATTCTGTCATGTCGAGTGTCCGAAAACCCATTTTTTTCTATGAAGTTGCATCGCCTTTACATCAGTTGTCTTGAGTGTGTGCCGAATTTTTTTTGTAATGTCACAACGTATATTAGTTTACGACGCAATGAACGAGATTATTCACAATATAACGATGACAAAAAGCTGAATACGTTTGCAACCTCAAATTATATTTCAATATTGTAATTTAACAACATTTTTTACATATATCTTTGCATTGCCAGAATCATTGAGGCATAATTTTCGTAATTTATTTACAGTTATTGAGGACGTTATGACAATAAAAGTAGGGATCAATGGATTTGGGCGAATTGGAAGACTCGTTTTACGTGCCGCCACCACTCGCAACGACATTAAAGTTGTTGCAATCAATGATTTGCAACCACTTGATTACATCGCATATATGTTGAAATACGATTCTACGCATGGAAAATTTGATGGCGAAGTCGATACGACTGAAGATGGACTTGTTGTAAATGGCAGCGTTATTAGAGTAACGAACGAAAAAAATCCAGCAGATCTCAAATGGGGTGATGTCGGCGTCGATGTCGTCGTTGAGGCCACTGGATTATTCCTAACAGAGTTCACTACCCAAAAACACATAGATGCTGGTGCAAAAAAAGTCGTGATGTCGGCCCCTTCTAAGGATCATACGCCGATGTTTGTCATTGGGGTAAACGAGATGGAATATGACGGCCAGTTGATAGTGTCAAATGCCTCGTGCACAACCAATTGTCTTGCGCCATTAGCTAAAGTTATCCACGATTGTTTTGGTATTCGAGATGGGTTGATGACAACTGTACACGCTACCACTGCAACTCAAAAAACAGTCGATGGTCCCTCGTTGAAGGACTGGCGCGGCGGCAGAGGCGCATTACAAAATATCATTCCATCATCTACCGGCGCTGCCAGAGCAGTAGGTAAAGTTATTCCAAGCCTTGCAGGAAAGCTTACAGGAATGGCATTTAGAGTGCCGACTGCTGATGTATCCGTAGTAGATCTGACAGTAAACCTAGATAGTTCGGCAAGTTATGAACAAATTTGTCAAACAATTAAAGAAGTATCAGATGGCGCATTAAATGGCATATTAGGCTATACAGACGAACATGTAGTGTCACAGGACTTTATAGGCGATAGTCGTTCTAGTATTTTTGATGCGGGCGCTGGTATTGCACTTACGGATAATTTTGTGAAACTCGTTTCATGGTATGACAATGAAATGGGCTACTCGCATCGCGTACTAGACCTCGTTGCGCATATTCAAAAGTAACGAAGCGTCAAAGTGAAAAGAGCGGCTCAAATAGCCGCTCTTTTATTGTCTGTCTTAGATTGTTATTGCCTCAGATAGTTATTGCTTCTTTGGCTACTTCGGTAATGATAGACCACTGCTTGTTTTCAATGACCTCTGTAGGTGCTAACCAAGAACCTCCAACGCATTTCACATTTTTTAATGCAAGATAATCTTTGTAATTTGTTGGACTGATTCCGCCCGTTGGACAAAATGAAATATTCGGAAACGGACCACCGATAGACTTAAGCGCCTTTACCCCACCCGCGGCTTCTGCAGGAAAAAATTTCAAATGGTCATATCCTGCATCCTTTGCTCTCATTAGATCAGAGATGTTTGAAATACCAGGGATCAAAGGGATAGTCCCCTCTTGGCCAGCTGAGAGTAAATCGGCTGTTAAACCGGGACTGATAGCAAACTTAGCACCGGCTGAAGTAACGTCTTCGAGTTCTGCACGATTAGTGACAGTACCTGCTCCTATATATGCTTCGGGAATTTCCTTTGCAATTGTTTCAATTATTTTGATTGCTGCATCTGTTCTCAGCGTAACCTCTAATACATTGATGCCACCTTCCATTAGGGCGCTAGCGATGGGAAGAGCGTCTTCTAACTTTTCTATGACCAGCACGGGAACCACAGGTCCTTGTGCAAAAATCTCTGTTGAGTTTTGTATCCAATTATTACTCATTTTGTCTGCTCTATATGTTGTTTTAAATATGCTTTAGCACCGATTAAGCCGTGTTCAGGTTCGTTTATCAGATAAGTGGGTATGGGTTTAACATAGTCAGCCATAGCGCCTTTAGCCTCAAAGTATTTTCTAAAATCGCTTTGCAAAAACATGTCACCTAGTTTACTGGTGACACCACCGCCAATAAACACGCCACCCGTCGCGCAAAGATTAAGCGCTAAATTTCCTGCGAACGCTCCCATTATGCGGCAAAACTGTTGAACCGCTAATTCGCAAACTGCATCACTTTTACTCTGTGCCGCTTGGGTAATTTCAGCGGGATCAAATAAAGAAGGTTCTTGCCCATGTTCCAAAGACAAAGCAGTGTAAACATTCACGAGACCTCTGCCTGACAACACTTCTTCGGTCGATACTCGTCCAAATTTCGACTTCAAGTAGCGCCAAATCTGAAGATCAATGTCATCGTTAGGTGCAAAATCGACATGGCCACCTTCACCATCGAGTGTCTGCCAGCCATTTTTTGTTAGCGTTAAATGTTCAACACCTAATCCTGTACCCGGTCCAAAAACTGCAATATTCCCTTGTGGCAAACGACTACCATTTCCAACTTGAATGAGCTGCCCATCGCCGAGTTCTGGTAATGAAAAAGCCACGGCAGTAAAGTCATTTATTACCTGAAGGTCATCCATTTTAAGCTGGTTAGCGAGTGCTGTTCGTGAAAACTCCCAGCTGTGATTTGTCATTGTTATGCGGTCGTCACTTACCGGTCCTGCAATAGCTATGCAACCATTGCTGAACCGAACTAAGCCACTGTCGAGGCGGAATTGTTCAATAGCATCTGCGATGGTTTCAAAATCGGCACAAAAATACTTTTTGATTCCATAGATCTCATTATTCTCGACTAGGGCCAAACGAATGTTTGTGCCGCCAACATCAGATATAAAACTTCCTTCTGACACCATTACCCCTCGTCTTGACCCACAAATAGTGAACATGCGCCCTGCTCAGCACCCGTTAACGTTGAACGCATACCAGCAAATAGCTCTCTTCCCATTCCCTGATGTGAATCAGCAAGCTCAACATCTGCATTCTCCCGCAATGCGAGTTCTTGTTCGTTAACATGTAGCGTAATCGAATTTGACGTTGTATCTATTTCGATCATGTCTCCATCTTGCACTTTTCCGATCAAACCACCTTTATATGCTTCTGGCGTTAGATGAATGGCAGCGGGTACCTTACCAGAAGCGCCTGACATTCTGCCGTCAGTCACAAGTGCGACCTTATATCCTCTATCCTGCAAAACGCCTAACGGTGGTGTTAGACGGTGTAGTTCGGGCATACCAATCGCTGCTGGACCTTGAAATCTCACTACCACAACGCAGTCTTTGTCTAATTCGCCCGCCTTAAACGCTTCATCCAACGCATACTGATCGTTAAACACAATTGCTGGTGCTTTCATACGACATACAGGATCTTTTAATGCAGACGTTTTAATCACCGCGCGCCCAAGATTACCAGATAAAACAGACAGGCCTCCGTCGGGTTTAAATGGTTTTTCAATTTGAGCAAAGACTTCTTTATCGTAAGTTTCCATAGGACCTTCGACCCAAGTGAGCTCTTCATCAACAAGCTTGGGCTCCTTGGTGTAACGCTCCAGCCCTTCTCCACAAATTGTGTTTACATCGTTATGTAATAAGCCTTTATCAAGTAGTTGCCTGAACAACAACGCCATACCGCCGGCGGCTGTAAAATGATTGATATCAGCAGAACCATTAGGATAAATGCGCGTGATTAATGGCGTAACGCCAGATATATCAGAAAAATCGTCCCAATTGATAATGTAGCCTGCTGCACGAGCAACGGCTACTAAGTGCATAGTGTGATTAGTCGAACCACCCGTTGCTATCAAGCCAACAAGCCCATTGACCATAGCTTTGGCATCTACAATGTGTCCGATTGGCATATAGTTATCACCAAGGTCGGTCAGCCTTGTTACTTGTTTAGCGGCGGCGTTGGTTAATGCAGAGCGTAATGGTGTGCCAGGATTGACAAATGAAGCACCGGGTAAATGAAGGCCCATTATTTCAACAACTAGCTGATTGCTGTTAGCTGTGCCGTAGAACGTGCATGTGCCAGGAGAATGATATGATTGAGATTCAGCTTCCAGAAGTGCATCTCTTCCGACTTTCCCTTCTGCGTACTCTTGGCGCACCCTCGCTTTTTCTTTATTTGGCAATCCAGACGGCATTGGCCCTGCGGGCACGAATACCATTGGTAAGTGACCAAAGCTTAATCCACCGAGTAACAATCCAGGGACTATTTTATCGCAAATGCCAAGCATTAACGCACCATCGAACATATTATGGCTTAATCCAATAGCAGCGCCCATCGCGATATTGTCTCTACTCATAAGAGACAACTCCATTCCGGCATTACCCTGTGTGACGCCATCACACATCGCAGGAACTCCGCCAGCGAACTGCGCGACACTTCCAACTTCGGCAACCGCTTCTTTTAACACAGTTGGATATGTCTCATAGGGTTGGTGCGCACTCAGCATGTCGTTATAAGAGGATACGATAGCGATATTTGCCTTAATCATGCTGCGCAAATCAGACTTGTCTTCTTTCCCACACGCTGCAAAACCATGTGCTAAATTACCGCAAGACAAAGCACCGCGGTGCGGACCGTCTCTACGAGCCTTATCTATTTTGCGTTCATATGCTGCTCGTGTGTGCTTGCTGCGTTCAATTATTCGTTCAGTAACATCTTGGATAACTGGATTCATCTTTAAGGTGCCCACATTAATTGTAATTCAGTGTGCTGCGCAACTGCAGCTATAGGTTTTTCCATTGCATTGCCGTTTTTAATCGCATCCAACAATACGGCGCGTTTCTCGTCACCTGTAATGTGTAGAAAAACGCTTTTAGCCTCCACTATACTTTTCAGTGTCAACGAAATGCGTTTATGCGGTGCGGTCTTCGGCGTAGTCGCAAGTAAAACATCGTCATTATTTAAGTTTAGACCATCGGCAAGTTCTTGGCTGCACGGAAACAAACTCGCTGTATGTGCGTCATTACCCATGCCGAGGATAATTACATCTATTGGTAAATGTTCTGATACTAGAGCCGCCATGTCTGCCACTGCTTCGTGGACGGGTGTTGTCGCATCCTTGATTGACAGGTAATTCGCTTTTGCAGCATTTTTTTGCAATAGATGCTCTTTTACTAATGTTTGGTTACTTGCTGGAGATTCGTCATCTACCCAGCGCTCATCAACCAACATTACAGTTACCTTTGACCAATCAATAGCAGAATTCACAGCTAGCTTTGCAAATAGTGGCTTTGGCGTATTCCCGCCGCTAACTGCAAGCGTCGCTTTTCCTGTTTTGTCTATTGCCTCGCACAAGCCGGCTTGAATACGCTGGTTTAGTGCATCGGTAAGTTGACTAGCGTCTTCGAAAATATGTTCTTGTAGGCTCATATTAATAATCTTCAGTCACTATCGTCTTTTCTTTGCGCGAGATTCATACCAGCGTCGACCTTCACTTGCCAACAATCCAATCGAGGACACTGGACCCCATGTGCCAGCTTGGTAGAATTCTGGTTCGTCACTGCTAGCATTCCATGCCTTTATTATGCTATCGACCCATTTCCAGGCTTGCTCTACTTCATCCCGGCGAACAAACAACGCCTGATTGCCGATCATTACTTCAAGCAAAAGTTTTTCGTATGCATCAGCAATTCGCTCATCCGCAAATTCTTCTGAAAAACTCAAATCTAACTTTGATTTTTGTAGATTCATTGCCCCTGAACTGG
The DNA here is from genome assembly GCA_002340325.1 of Glaciecola sp. UBA2563. GTDB lineage: Bacteria > Pseudomonadota > Gammaproteobacteria > Enterobacterales > Alteromonadaceae > Glaciecola. The sequence continues at coordinate 8,984 of DDLV01000064.1, forward strand.
TTAAACCTGGCACTTTATTCATGACAGTTACTTCAACGCCTTCCTCAGGTTGAAGTCTGATAACCAGTTTATTTGCAGGTAGGTTTTGGAAACTTTCAGTAAACAAGTTATGAGGTTGGGGTTTGAAATGAATGACAATTTCACTGGCTTTGGTTGGCATCCTTTTGCCCGTGCGCAAATAAAATGGCACACCGGCCCAGCGCCAGTTGTCCAATTCCACTTTTATTGCCACAAAGGTTTCGGTGCGACTGTTTTTGTTTGCATCAGGCTCTTCTAGATAGCCTGGCACTTCATTGCCCTCAACAAAACCTGCAGAGTATTGTCCGCGTACTGTTTTATCAGAAATGTTACTGCTGTTAATCGGCCGCAGTGCTTTTAGCACTTTCAGTTTTTCATCTCGAATACTGTCTGCATCCAAAACTGCTGGAGGCTCCATCGCGATAAGTGAAAGGATTTGCAAAAGGTGGTTTTGTACCATGTCACGCATTTGGCCCGCATCATCAAAATAACCCCAACGACCTTCAATTCCAACACTTTCAGATACACTTATTTGAACATGATCAACACAGTCATGGTCCCAATTTGTCGCAAAGATGGAGTTAGCGAAACGCAGTGCGATCAAGTTAAGGACAGTCTCTTTACCAAGGTAATGGTCAATTCGATAAATCTGTTTCTCATGAAAGTATTCTGCGACCTGATCATTTATTATTTTCGAAGAGGCCAAGTCGTGCCCAATTGGTTTTTCCAGTACTACCCGAACACTGTTATCAATTAAACTCGCAGCATGCATCCCTTTGCAGATATCACCAAAAATTGAAGGAGGTGTAGCAAAATAACACACCATTGTCCGTTCTTTATTGACCGTTCCACTGAGTGCGTTGTAAGCGTCGGGTTCAGTCATATCAATTTTTGTATAACGTAACCGCGCTTTCATTTTTTGCCATGTTTCGTCGCAAAACTCTTCTTTCACAAATGTCTGTAAATTTTTAAGCACAAGTGTTTCAAAATCCTCTTGCGAATGGTCATGTCGCGCAACACCGTGCAATAAGGTGCCTTCGTGCAATAATTCCGCTTTTTCTAACTGATACAGAGCGGGTAGAAGTTTGCGTCTAGATAAATCTCCTAACGCACCAAAAAGTACAAAATCTACAGGTTCATATTTTGAAGCTACTGGCATGAGTGTTCGTCGTTAGTCGCCGATGATTCGTAATAGTATTCTATAAATGTAGTAAAATTACAAATTAATTATTGTTTTTTCACAACGCATTCCAATGGAGATTACATTCTTGTTTTATTTGATATTTTCACGTTATACGCCGTTAAAATCGACTTTCCTGATTATTCATTTGATAATAAAAAGATGCTGTTCTTGAATGATTACGCAAGTAATTTTCATGTATTTTGTATATCTTTTACACATTTAATGACAAACCTTTCTTTTGTTAGTAATATTGTTACAGCTAGCGCTTGTAGTGCGCGGCATTCTTCGGAAAGGTTTGAAAATCAACAACAGAGGGCGAACATGAACATTCTTGAAAAGATCTCATTGGATATGGATGAGTTCAGTAAGTCAGAAAAGAAAGTCGCCGAGGTCATTCTAGAAGATCCGCAGATTGCGATTCATTCGAGTATTGCAACCCTCGCTAAAATGGCAAGTGTAAGCGAGCCGACTGTGAATCGATTTTGTCGGCGACTGGATACCAAGGGATATCCAGATTTTAAATTACACCTGGCGCAAAGCCTTGCTAATGGCACACCCTATGTAAATCGTCACGTAGACGAATTCGACGGCCCAAACGAGTACACGAATAAAATCTTTGAATCTACCATGGCGGCCCTCGAAGTCGCGCGTCAATCAATTGATATCACGATGGTAAATCGGGTGGTTGATCTGCTGACCCAGGCGCGCAACATTTCTTTTTTTGGCTTGGGTGCATCTGCCTCAGTCTGTAAAGATGCGGTGAATAAATTTTTCCGATTTAACGTGCCAATTGTGCATTTTGATGACATTGTTATGCAGCGTATGAGCTGTATGAATAGCACGGAAGGTGATGTGGTTATTTTTATTTCCCATACCGGCCGTACCAAAAGCCTGGTAGACATTGCAAACATCGCAAGGGAAAACGACGCAACGGTCATCGGGATAACATCTGAGGGAAGCCCGCTAGCAAAAGCATGTAACTATGTACTCTCCCTTTCTGTTCCCGAGGATACCGACTTGTACATGCCAATGGCGTCTAGAATTGCGCAACTGACATTAATAGACGTGCTTGCCACAGGTTTCACACTTCGAAGAGGCAACAAGTTTCGGGAAAATCTAAAACGCGTGAAAGATACCTTACGCGGCTCCCGTTTTAATCGTCAGGAATAAATACTCGCTAGGGTAAAGAGTTATTCATAAGCTATTGCGCGCACTCAAGCATAGAGTGCATTGAAAGATGACAACAGGACACCACTAAAATGACACGTCGCACCAAAATACTTGCAACGCTAGGCCCGGCAACAAACTCTTCAGAAAAAATAGAAGCGCTTATTAAAGCGGGCGCTAATTGTTTCAGAATGAACTTTTCACACGGAACCGCTGAGGAGCACATAGACAGATGTCAGCGCGTACGCGCTGCTGCTGAAAAACTGGGAAAACATGTGGCTATTCTTGGCGACTTACAGGGACCCAAAATCCGCGTGTCCCGGTTCAAAAACGATAAAGTGATGCTCGAAAATGGACAATCGTTCATTCTTGACGCCGAAATGGACAAAGACGACGGCGATGAACATCAGGTAGGGATTGATTATAAAGAGTTACCAGATGATGTGAGTGAAGGCGACATTTTGCTACTCGATGACGGTAGAATTCAGTTAAAGGTTATCTCGGTAGAGGGAAGAAAAGTCATCACTGACGTCATTATTGGCGGTAAGCTGAGCAATAACAAAGGCATAAATCGACAAGGAGGTGGGCTTTCTGCCAATGCGCTAACTGAGAAAGATAAGCAAGATATAAAAACAGCTGCTGCTATGGGTGTAAACTTTCTTGCCGTTTCGTTCCCCCGCTCAGGTGAAGACTTACACTATGCTAGAAAACTAGCAACAGAGGCAGGATTTGAGGTTCGAATTTGCGCAAAAGTAGAACGCGCGGAAACGGTTGCTAGTGATGAAGCAATCGATGATATTATTAGTGCGTCTGACGTAGTGATGGTAGCACGAGGTGATTTGGGTGTTGAAATTGGCGATGCGGAACTTGTCGGCGTGCAAAAGAAACTTATTGCCAGATCGCGTCAACTAAATAAAGTGGTCATTACCGCAACCCAAATGATGGAATCAATGATCGATAACCCAATGCCAACGCGAGCAGAAGTTATGGACGTTGCTAATGCCGTCTTGGACGGCACAGATGCGGTCATGTTATCAGCAGAAACAGCGGCGGGTTCTTTTCCAATTGAAACTGTTAAGGCAATGGCGAGAGTGTGCGAGGGTGCTGAAACACATCCTAGTGTTCGCATTAGTAAGCATCGCGTTTCGGAAAATTTTAATGAAGTGAGCGAAGCTATCGCGATGTCAGCAGTCTATGCTGCCAATCACCTCTCCGGAATTAAAGCGATTGTGGGATTGACTGAGAGTGGTTACACGCCAAAACTCATGTCTCGTATTTCAACATCATTACCGATTTTTGCGCTTTCCAAACATGAAAGAACATTGAGTCTAATGTCGTTATACAGAGGCGTGGTTCCGCTCTATTTTAATACATCTGCAAGCGCGCCAGGCGAAATAACGAAGGACGTAGTAACCACGCTAGAAGCCTCAGGCCTTCTAAGTACTGGCGATAAATTTATCCTCACATATGGTGATACAATGTACACAACCGGGGCGACCAATACGTGTAAAGTAGTCACAATAATGTAGTTTAATGACGTCATTAATAACATTCATCAGGTGAATCTCACCGTTTAATTAACGTTAATTAACCATAAACTTTTAAGGGTTATTCTGCTCTATTTTCTTAATTAAAATCAATCGCATAAGTTTTCGCATCAGCTGGTAACAATATCATATTCAGTTTTCAGGATGCATTAGCTCTAAACTAATATGAGACTTTGGTCGTTAATACCGTAACGTTGGTAAATTTTTTGCTAGGCGGTTATTGATGATAAGAAAACTACTCTCAGCAATACTACTTTTTGCAACCTATTCTGCTGTTTACGCTGACAGTCGTCAATATACTGACGACGAACGCAGTGTATTGGCAGAAACCGCATTATTTTTAGAAAACTGGCAACGTCGTTTAGTGTCTTATGCCGAAAATTCAGAGCAACTCAATACCGCTGAGATTATTCAAACCACATCTATTCGCATTTCAAACGAACTCACACTTCCGTCTATCGCCTACGCATTTCATGAATCTAATAGAGAAATTTTAATTTCCGATGAGTACATTTTAGCTGTCAATGCCTACGCGCCACTTATCGAAGCGTATTTCAGTGAGCATCTGCAAGACACGACTGAATATGAAGAGACTTTTCCATTTTATAAATTAGCGCTTCTCGATGTTCTCTTCCATGAGATGGGTCATCACGCAACAGATGCAATGTATTCAAGTAATGCCTCTCGATATCGAGTCGCTAAAGCAGAGAAGGAAGCTGAAAATTGGTCATACAATCAGAAGCTGGATTTTGGAATTGACAAATATGAATTAGGTAGAATCATTTCGCTATTTTCTGTCCTCGCCTATCATTCGAGTATGCCAAATACTGATAGTGATAATTATCGATGGCAACGAGCAGTACTTGAAAGTAGCGCTCATCAAGCGTGCTTTATGTCAAGCTCGCATCTCTCCACAAAGCTTTGCAATCCGCTGAGCAACGATGGAGTAATCGGCGATAATATTCTGACCGTACTTGCGGCGGATTAGCACCTTTTCTTGCATCTCACTGCCAGACATCGACAAAATCGGCAGTATTTTTCTCAGGTTTTTTTATCGCTTTTAGTGGTGACGTACCCAGATACAAAAATCCGATGATCTCATCTTCATGCGCTAATCCAAGTGATTGCTTTACGTGTTTATCTAGCGCATAGCTCCCCGTTCTCCAGATGGAATCAAATCCCAACGCCTTTGCTGCAAGTTGAACATCGTGCAAAGCACAAGCAGCTGAACATATTTGCTCTACTCTGGGCACACCTTCTTTTTCGGTGTATTTGCAAATACCAATAACCACCATAGGCGCGCGCTTTGGCAATTGTGAAGCTCTATCAATAAAGGTTTGCTCAGCTCCCTTCTCCACCGCTGCCTGTACAAAAATTTCACCCAGTTTGTCTAAACCTTGCTCCTTACACACAATAAATTTCCAGGGCGTAAGCTGTTTGTGGTCAGGTGCGCGCAATCCTGCCTGCAATATCTGCTCTAAGTCATTGCCCTCTGGCGCTGGTAATTGTAAACGAGGCTGAGAACTGCGATTTAATAAAAGGTCAATTGCTTGCATGGTTTTCCTACTTTGTTAACAAGGCAGAGATTATATTTTTCGTTAAATTTGGAATCGCTTAATGCAATGGACGGTATGCCAAAATAAAGCCGCTGCGAGCACCTCCATGTGGCGCTTGGCAAAAAACATCCATGCTTTTTGACACTTTATTTTGGCATACCGTCCTATACATACGCTAACTTCAAAATTAAACTAAAACCGTATTCCCGGCCTTGCTTTGTTGATGAGTGATCTTTTATGACCAAAAAAACAAATAAACATTGTTTAAAGAATACACTTTTCTAAACTTTGTACGTTAAACCATCACAACGCGCTCATCTTTTTGTCATTTTGTTTTCAACCTGTCACATTGCTTCGTTGAAACATATTTTTACAAATCGCAATTTTGATTTACTCGGCGTTTTTGGTAGTTTATGCGGATCTTAATATAGGGGTTATAGAATGTCTGGAAACCGAAGTATAACGAAAACTATTTTCGTTGGCTTATGGAATGCGCTGAACTTTAGTCGTCGTTTAGTATTGAATATATTGTTTGTCATAATTGTAGTCGGATTGATCGTAGTAATCTCTTCCGCTGACGATGGCAAGGTAAAAGTTAGCGACAGTAGCGCGTTAATCCTAAATTTATCGGGAAATCTTGTCGTTGAGAAAACCTTTGTTGACCCTGTCGACGCATTTATGCAGGAGGCTACAGGACAGGATAGTGGACCAAAGGAGATTTTAGTCCGTGATCTCGTAAAGGTAATTAATAATGCAAAAGTTGATAAACGTATAGAAGCGCTAATACTAGATTTAGAAAATTTTAATGGCGGCGGCTTAGACAAGCTAAAGCTGGTCGCTGATGCAATTCAAGATTTCAAATCAGACGGCAAGCCAGTTTATGCAATTGGTGATTATTACACCCGAAATCAATACTTATTAGCCGTTCAGGCAGACAACATATATCTGCATCCAATGGGAGGTATGATTTTAGAAGGCTATTCACGCTACGGGAACTACTTTGCCGAAGCCTTAGAAAAAATCAAAGCAAGCACTCATGTATTTAAAGTAGGTAAATTTAAATCCGCTGTTGAGCCATACACGAGAAACGACATGTCGCCTGAGGCAAAAGAAGCAAACATCGCTTGGTTAAATGGTCTATGGGAGCAATATAAAGCAGAGATCGTCGAACAGAGAGACTTCGATTTGGATAACTTTGACGAGACGTTTGCGTCTGTTATCACCAAGTTTGAAAATGTAGATGGTGATTTTGCGCAATACGCCTTACAAAATGGTTGGATAGACGGTTTGAGAACGCGTGAAGAATTTCGCAATGAAATGAAAGAACTTCTCGGTGAAGGTACTGGCGATAACCCTTATAACTATGTTTCCTTTGGCGGATACTTAGACTTGATTACGCCTGATTTTGTGCTTCCTCCGCCAGCAGGAGACAAGGTAGCAATCATTGTAGCTAAGGGGACAATATTAGATGGCACTCAAAAAGCAGGCACTATTGGCGGCGACTCGACGGCGAAACTGTTGAGAGAAGCAAGAAATAACGATGAAGTCAAAGCAGTTGTACTTCAAGTTGATTCTGGCGGTGGTAGTGCATTCGCCTCAGAGGTTATTAGACGTGAAGTTGTCCTGTTAAAAGAAGCAGGTAAACCTGTCGTGGCGTCCATGGGAAGTGTTGCCGCATCTGGCGGGTATTGGATATCTGCAAGTGCAGACCACATCGTAGCAGAGCCATCGACTATCACTGGTTCAATTGGTATTTTTGGAATGTTCACAACGTTTGAACGCTCTTTCAACTACCTTGGTATTTATGCCGACGGGGTTGCAACAAATGAGCTTAGCGGTATTGCACCAGACAGACCGCTCAAAGACGGATACGCACAGCTTATTCAAATGAACATAGAGCATGGATACGACCAATTTATTTCACTGGTTGCTGGTGCAAGAGACATGACCAAAGAAGCGGTTAATGAAATTGCGCAAGGCCGCGTGTGGATTGGCACACAAGCGCTTGAAATCGGCCTGGTAGATGAACTGGGCGACCTTGACACAGCGGTGAATAAAGCAGCTGAACTTGCCAAACTTGACAGTTTTAAGACCTTTTATGTAACGCCTAAGTTATCTGAGCGAGAACAGTTGTTACAAGAGATATTTAAAACTGCTGCAAATTTCGTCGGCGAGAACGGTTTAAACGTCAAGCAAAGTCCTATCATGGAGCTTGCTAACAAAATGGAAAAACAAGTGGAATTGATAACTACACTTAATGATCCAAGAGCAACATATGCGCTTTGCGATGTGTGCGATATATACTAATTTGTAGCTTCTGATGATGACATGTTGAGAATACAGTGTTTTCTCAACATGTCAGATAGCGTTTATGGGGCATTACTTGTATTTGTAGAAACAAATCGTAGAAGTACACGCACTTAAGAAAGAACTGATTTCACCAATATGAATGACCAAGAAAAGGAACTTGAAGCTTCTGCATATAAAAGTTTAAAGGAACATTACAATACACTTTCAGCCACACCTTTCGCATTAACAAAACTACCGTCATTATCATTCAATCAACGCGGTGCAATTGCGGGAACGGCCATACTCAATCAAAATCACATAAGACTGAATCGAGCGTTGTTAAAACAGCATCCACGATTTTTCACGGCGCAAGTCGTTCCTCATGAACTTGCTCACCTTGCTGTGTTTTATCACTTTGGACGGGTAAAACCCCATGGAAAGGAATGGAAAATGATTATGACTGAAGTGTTTCTGTTACCTGCAAACAGATGTCACGAGTTACCTCTACAACACGCTAATGTTCAATTGTTTCGATACCGATGCGATTGCAGAGCGACAGAATTGGGGATAAGACGCCATAATAAAGTCCAAAGAGGACAGACAACTTACGTCTGCAAAGACTGCGGCTCAACATTAAGATTTGAAGGTAATAAATAAGCTGAACCGACAATTAGCATTTAAAACAATTGATTTGTGAAAGCGTCATCTAATTGTTTGAATGCAGTATTTAGCAGTTTAGCGAGCTCTTTAAATCTCGGTGTTTGCGGAATTTTCTCAAGTGCACACCCCTGGGCCTGCATTTTGTGATAAATATCTAAATACCAACCTTTTATGGTAGGAGGTAGTGGCTGTGAGGACCGATTACCAAGCCAGACGAGACCTTGTATAGGTAAAGAAAAAAAGAAAATCCCTATCGCCAATGCCTGTGGTAGGAATTCAGCCCCTAAATAATGTAACTGTAGCGCCACGGTCATAACCGCAATAGCGGGCATCACTTGGATGCCAAACTTCGTGGCAGCAATTATGCGGCACTCAGGAAAGAGACTGTACAACTGACGCTGCATTGGCCAAGTATCCATGTAGTGTTTTCCATCACGAATAACTTGAGGGCTCAATTTAATCATATATTGATGTATATTCTCACGGTCTTGTTAACTGTACTATAACATATGGGCTGTGTACACAAACAAAAGCAATTTGATAATTATGTATCGGAATGTAAACTTTTTTTTAAAATAAAAACGTTTGCGGCCGTTACGAACCAATACAACCTAGGCGTCTTTGCAATAAACCAAAAATACCAATTTTTAACCTCTTAAAAAAATATATGTAATTTTCTGTTTCCCTAAACTGAAGTAACTTGATTTGCGAGAGAATAGCCGTATATATTCAGCATATATAATGAAAGGAGAATTTAATGGCTGAAAAGCGCCATGTATCACTATTGATATTAGGATCTGGTCCAGCGGGCTACAGCGCAGCTGTATATGCTGCAAGGGCTAACTTAAACCCTGTCTTGCTAACAGGCATGCAACAAGGTGGACAACTTACGACGACAACTGATGTTGAAAATTGGCCTGGTGACCCCGAAGGACTGACTGGGCCGGATTTAATGGTGAGAATGCAACAGCACGCGGAAAAATTTGATACCGAGGTCATTTTCGATCATATACATACTGTTGATTTAGAGAATCGCCCCTTTTCTCTCACAGGCGATGCTGGCACCTATACATGCGATGCACTCATTATTGCGACAGGAGCCTCCGCAAAGTATTTGGGCTTAGAAAGCGAGCAATCATTCATGGGCAAAGGCGTTAGCGCCTGTGCGACGTGCGACGGTTTTTTCTATAAGAACCAGAAGGTTGCGGTAGTTGGTGGTGGGAATACAGCTGTGGAGGAAGCGCTCTATTTGTCTAATATTGCTTCTGAAGTACATGTGATCCACCGACGTGACACCTTTCGAAGCGAAAAAATATTATCTCAACGGTTGCTCGACAAGGCCAAGAATGGCAATGTTGTTTTACACCTAAATAAAACGCTTGACGAAGTACTTGGTGATGAAATGGGTGTGACGGGTATCAAAATAAAAGATACACAAACTGATGACGTATCAGACCTTGATATTATGGGTTTATTTATCGCTATCGGACATTCACCCAACACATCTATTTTTGAGAACCAGCTAGATATGCGTGATGGTTACATTATTGTAAAAAGCGGATTAGACGGTGAAGCAACATGTACCAGCGTGCCTGGTGTTTTTGCGGCCGGCGACGTCAGTGACCATGTTTATCGGCAAGCGATCACATCGGCCGGCACAGGCTGTATGGCTGCATTAGATGCTGAAAAATACCTGGACGCCCTAAAGTAATTATGAGCTGTGGTCTTTAATTCATGATTGAACTCTTTAAACTAGATCACAGCCTTAATTTCCCTGCACATCAATTCGCCTTGGATGAACCAAATGGACTATTAGCATTTGGAGGTGATTTAAGTCCTGAGCGATTAATCATCGCCTACAAGCATGGTATATTCCCATGGTTTAGCAAGGGCGAACCAATACTTTGGTGGACGCCAGATCCCCGAGGTGTCATTTACACAGAAGATTTTAAACCCAGCAGAAGTTTAAAAAAATCAATACGTAAATATGACTATCGCGCCACCATGAACTATGCTTTTAAAGAGGTTATAACAGCATGCGCGACCGTATCTCGAAGCGATGACCATCAAGAAAACAATCATGGCACATGGATAACTAATGAAATGATCCATGCATTTATTGATTTACACTACTCGGGATATGCACATTCTATAGAGGTATGGGACGCAAATAATAAATTAGCAGGCGGTCTATACGGGATTGGCATGAATGCAATTTTTTGTGGCGAATCCATGTTTCATACAGGCACTGATGCGAGCAAAGCAGCGTTTCTTGCATTAGTTAACTACATGAAAGTAAGAAAACTTCCCCTTATTGATTGCCAAATGAATAATCGACACCTGAAGTCTTTGGGCTGCATTGAAATACCCAGAGCTGAATTTTTGGCCGAACTGAAAGTACTCATTAATCGACCGAAGGCTAACGAAAAATTGTGGCAACAAACAACCCTGAGTCTTTAATGAAATTTGGAATTACTCAAAAATTTGATTGTTCTTACTTGCCTGAAAAGGAAGAGCAGTTATTGGTGTGTATGCTGCCCAGTTCTCAACTAAAAGATTCTTATTCTGAACTTGTCAAAGTAGGATTTAGACGCTCCGGCGAACAACTTTACAGACCACATTGTGAAAATTGTAATGCATGCCAATCTTTGCGAATTTTATGTAATGAATTTGAACTATCCCGCTCCCAAAAACGCGTTATCAACAAAAATAAAGATCTAGATATAAGTGTTAGATTTGATGAGCATGATGATTACTTTTCTCTATACGAGAGATACATCAATTCGCAGCATTCTGATGGTAGTATGTATCCCGCAAATTTTGAGCAGTACTCAAATTTTATTCGCTGTAGTTGGCAACGACCAATATTTATTGAGGCCCGATTAGACAACACACTGGTTGCCGTCGCTGTCACTGATAAGCTCATGGATGGATTATCGGCGTTGTATACCTTTTATGAACCTGAGCAAAGCAATAGAAGTTTAGGTACATATATGGTTCTTCAACAAATTGAAATCACCAAAAGATTTCAGCTGCCTTTTTTATATTTAGGCTACCAAATAGATATGTGTAAAAAAATGAACTACAAGCAACAGTATACCCCCCATCAGCGATTCATCTCTAATCGCTGGATAATTTACCGTTAATTTTCACTTATTGCTTTACTAATGCAGAAACATTATGTATCTTTCGCGCGGCTTAAACGTTAATGAACGAGGTGTTTACTTTAGATGGCGAAAGAAGATTGTATTGAAATGGAAGGAACAGTGTTAGATACACTGCCTAATACGATGTTTAGAGTGGAATTAGAAAACGGACACGTTGTAACAGCTCATATTTCTGGAAAGATGCGCAAGAACTACATACGCATTTTGACTGGTGATAAAGTAACCGTTGAGATGACACCATACGACCTTAGCAAAGGCCGTATCATTTATCGCGCCAGATAAAAAAACCCGCTCTTCAACGGGTTTTTCTTTGATTTTCTACTTAGCGTTTTATGAGTGCTCTTGTGCACCGGAAGCCGCTACAGGATAGTCAAACACAAGTTCGTCGTCTTTCAAATCAACAATTACTTCCCCACCCTTCGCTAACTTACCAAAAAGCAGTTCTGAGGCTAACTCTTTCTTAAGTTGCTCTTGTATGACTCTTGACATAGGTCTTGCGCCCATTGACTTGTCATAACCTTTTTCTGCTAACCATGCTCTTGCTTTTTCAGACACTTCAAGTGATACACCTTTTGCATCTAACTGTGCTTGCAGCTCAATGATGAATTTATCAACGACTTGCAATATTACGTCTTGATTCAAGTGATTGAACCAGACAATAGCATCGAGCCTATTTCTAAATTCTGGTGTAAAGGTTTTGTTAATTTCCGAAAGGGCATCATGGCTATGATCCTGTTGTTGGAAACCGATAGATTTCTTCACCGTCGCCTGGACACCCGCATTGGTTGTCATAACAAGCACAACATTTCGAAAATCTACTTTACGTCCGTTATTATCTGTCAACGTTCCATGATCCATGACTTGAAGTAGGATATTATAGATATCACTGTGTGCTTTTTCGATTTCATCAAGCAGTACAACAGAGTACGGATTCTTAATCACTGCATCTGTCATCAGTCCACCTTGGTCATAACCTACGTATCCAGGAGGTGCACCAATCAAACGACTCACGCTGTGACGTTCCATATATTCAGACATATCAAATCGGATTAGCTCAACACCCATTTGTTTTGCAAGTTGTTGCGTCACTTCTGTTTTACCAACACCTGTGGGACCGGCAAAAAGAAAACACCCTATCGGTTTAGCTTCAGCACCAAGACCGGAGCGAGATAGCTGTATGGCATCATTGAGCCTGTCAATTGCTTCATCTTGACCAAATACCACCATTTTGAGGTTGCGTGATAGGTTTTGCAGTACATCTTTATCAGATGCAGATACTGACTTCTCGGGTATTCTCGCGATTTTCGAGACGATGCTCTCGATGTCTGAGACACTGATCGTCTTCTTCCTTTTTGACTCAGGTAACATGCGCTGCCTTGCGCCCGCTTCATCGATAACGTCAATTGCCTTATCAGGCAGTTGTCTTTCATTAATATATTTTGCAGAAAGTTCAGCAGCCGCAGCTAGCGCTTTTTGCGTAAAGCGTACGCTATGATGCTCTTCGTATCTGGATTTTAGCCCCATCAGAATTTTTGTGGTGTCATCAACGCTTGGCTCCAATACATCAATTTTCTGGAATCGCCTTGCTAATGCGCGATCTTTTTCAAAGATACCTTGATACTCTTGATAGGTTGTTGAGCCAATACATCTCAGTTCGCCACTGCTTAGCTTCGGCTTCAATAAATTCGACGCATCCATCACACCACCAGATGCTGCTCCAGCACCGATAATTGTGTGTATCTCATCGATAAATAATATGGCGTGTTTATCTTTGGTAAGCTCTTTTAGAATACCCTTTAGGCGCTTTTCAAAATCACCTCTGTATTTTGTACCTGCTAGTAAACCGCCCAAATCAAGTGAATATATAGTGCTTGTTTCGATAACCTCTGGTACATCTTCATTAACAATACGAAACGCCAAACCTTCGGCAATTGCGGTTTTACCAACACCTGCTTCGCCAACCAGCAACGGATTGTTTTTTCGTCTTCTACACAGTATCTGGATACTGCGTTCGACTTCACTATCTCTGCCGATTAGCGGATCGATCTTGCCTTCTTTAACCGCTTGGTTAAGATTGGTCGCGTATTTTGCCAACATTGATTGATTGTCATCATTATCAGCATTTTCTTCACTTACTTCTTCGTTGTTGCTGTCTTCGGCATCGTCGTTTTTAGTGACACCATGCGAAATGAAATTAACCACATCAAGCCGCGTTACGTCGGCTTTCTTGAGGATATACACGGCTTGGGACTCTTGCTCACTGAATATGGCAACGAGTACATTAGCACCGGTCACTTCACCTTTACCAGATGATTGAACATGGAATACAGCTCTTTGTAACACACGCTGAAACCCTAACGTAGGCTGAGTTTCTCTGTCTCCAGATTCTTCTTCTGACAATAATGGCGTCGTTTCATTGACGAATTCGGTCAGTTCAGTGCGAAGATTCTCAATCTTAGCTCCGCACGCTTTCAACGCTTCGTTAGCTGCTGGATTATCTAGCAGCATTAACAACAAATGTTCAACCGTCATAAATTCGTGGCGGTGTTGACGCGCGTATACGAAGGCTTCGTTTAGTGTCTGTTCTAGGTCTTTATTTAGCATCTTTTCCCCTCAATCCTGCGCTGGTTCCATCGTACACATCAACGGATGCTGATGTTTACGGGAATATTGGTTTACTTGCATTACCTTTGTTTCTGCTATCTCTGCAGAATATATACCACATACGGCTTTTCCATGATAATGCACGGTCAGCATTAACTGGTTTGCTTTTTCTAAATCCATCAAAAAAAACTTCATTAACACCTGAATAACGAAATCCATCGGTGTGTAATCGTCGTTATTGAGTATCACTTTATACATTGGTGGAGGCTGCGTTTTCTGTCGTTCTTTCTGCGCGACCTTTTCACCATCTGTATTAATTACATTTTCATCACTCATACTTGCCTATATGCGCTAGCGAATTAATCCTATCTAAAACTAACTAGGGCCTGCTTAAATTTGTACATTGTTTGTGGAGCAGGTCCTAATTATTTAGTCCTAAATCTGTTCCATTTACTTGACAAAAGTATAATACCGACCCAAAGTATCTTGTGTAATCATGTTGTAAAGATTGCATTCCAAACCACTTGTAATGAATCGGTTTTTGTTTCTTTTGTAGTATACATAGTGGCAACGAGATCATAAGTTTTCAAGGATTAAATTAGGAAGAAGTAAAATGGCAGTTGGTAAGGTGAAATGGTTCAATAACGCCAAGGGATTCGGCTTTATCGTCCCGGATGATGGTGGAGAAGACATATTTGCACACTACTCAACCATAAAAATGGATGGGTACCGATCGCTCAAGGCAGGACAGACAGTAAAATTTGATGTAGAACAGGGCCCTAAAGGATTGCATGCAGAGAATATTGACCTCGTGCAAGACGAAGAGAGTACTCGATAGTTTTATTTTTTATGTGCGCTAGAGTGAATAAAAAAGCAGGTTGTTTACACCTGCTTTTTTAATGTCAATTTCAATATGAAATATAGCGCTTTGAGCTAAACAACATTAAATGATGAGGCCTTTGAGACTCCACACTTCACTTTACGCCACTTTTTATCATGCATCGCAAAATCATTTTAGTAAATAAACCTTGTAATATGCTGAGTCAGTTTACCGATGACAAGGGACGAAAAACCCTTAGCGACATCATTGCAGTAAAAGGTGTTTACGCAGCAGGTCGTTTAGACTACGACAGTGAAGGGTTATTATTACTTACCAATGATGGCAAATTAAACCATCGGCTGACTAATCCAAAAAATAAGACAAGTAAAACCTACTGGGTTCAAGTAGAAGGTATCCCTTCAGCTCAGTCTCTGCGTTCACTTAGTGAAGGCGTAATATTGAAAGATGGCATTACATTACCCGCAAAGGTTAAACAAATTGCGTGCCCTGAAGAATTGTGGACGCGCGATCCTCCTATTCGCAAGCGCAAACATATTCCCACTACATGGCTGAGCATTACTATAAAGGAAGGTCGAAACCGACAAGTCAGAAGGATGACTGCGTCCATTGGACATCCAACATTACGTCTTATTCGCTACAGAATCGGTAACTGGACCATCGATGGTATCGAAAATGGATCTTATTTGTGTTGTGAGTAAATTGAGATAGCTTCGACGCCGAATGGCAACTAGAAATATAAAATGACTGAATGGTGTTCATCGCCAGATGATGTAGACCTTTGTTCATTGTTTGATATAATCCCACGTTGAAAAAAGGATACTTCATTTCATGTCTGAAACCTCACCTTCTTCACAATTCGAAAGCCAAAAAATAGAAAACCGCAACAAAAAAGTTGTTATTGGTATGTCTGGTGGTGTTGACTCTTCTGTTTCTGCATTACTGTTGTTACAACAGGGTTATCAGGTGGAAGGGCTTTTTATGAAAAATTGGGAAGAAGATGATAATGATGAATATTGCGCTGCCGCTGAAGATTTGGCCGACGCGCAATCCGTCGCAGATAAATTGGGTATTACACTGCATCGTATAAATTTTGCCGCCGAATATTGGGATAATGTATTTGAATATTTCTTGGCAGAATACAAAGCATTCAGGACACCCAATCCAGACATCATGTGTAACAAAGAAATAAAATTCAAGGCGTTTCTTGAATATGCTGCAGAAGATTTAGGCGCAGACTATATTGCCACAGGCCACTACGTCCAAAAGCAATACCTGGGTGATAGATGGCAATTGACAAAAGGTAAAGACGAAAACAAAGACCAAAGTTACTTCCTTTATACACTCAGTCATGAACAAGTTGGTAAAACGTTGTTTCCGATTGGGCAACTAGAAAAGCCTGTTGTACGAGACATTGCATTAAAGCACGGCTTAGTTACGCATGATAAAAAGGACAGTACAGGTATCTGTTTTATCGGTGAGCGCAAGTTTAAAGACTTTTTATCAAAATATTTGCCTGCACAACCTGGCAACATAGAAACCATAGATGGCGAAATTATCGGCAATCACGATGGTCTTATGTTTCACACACTTGGTCAACGCAAAGGACTTTTGGTAGGCGGTCAAAAAGATCGTGGCGGCGAGCCTTGGTATACTGTTGCAAAGGATGTAGAACGCAATGTCTTAATTATCGCGCAAGGCGCCAATCATCCAGCTCTGTTTTCTGACGGGCTCATCGCTAACCAGTTACACTGGGTGAATAGACAGTCACTTATTGATGAGGTAGACGTCTGTGTCAAAACACGTTATCGACAACAAGACATCGCCTGCAAAATCATTCCTCTTGATAATGAATCTGTAATGGTTAAATTTGACGAACCGCAAAAGGCCGTAACGCCAGGTCAATCTGCTGTGTTTTATAGCGGAAATATATGCCTAGGTGGAGGGATAATCGAAAAGAGCATGCCTGTAAATGAACAACCGCCATCATTAGTAAAAAGGATGTCAGCATAGTGGCAAATAATGAATTCGATATTCAATTAGCGTTAGCAGGCGTCTGTCAGTGTGCGTCATTAGTAAAATCCATAGCGAGAAGAGGCGAAGCAGACAGAGATGCGTTTGAGGCAAGCGCCTCTAGTATATTGGTGACAACACCTGATAATACACAGCAAGTGTACGGTGCATTGAATAATCTACGCATAGGTTTCACAACACTTGTTTCGCAACTGGACAGCGGTAGCGTTCAGAAAGACGCTGAAATCACGCGCTACATCGCCTCGATGCTTGGTTTAGAAAGAAAATTAGCCAAAAAACCTGCAGCATTAAATGAGTTGTCAGACCGCGTCAGTCACGTGCAAAGACAGCTCGCCTATGTTGACTTTGAAAATCAGCAGATACTCGCGTCTCTAGCGAGTATATACAGCGATATCGTCAGTCCTCTAGCCCCCAAAATACAGGTAGCTGGAAATCCTCAATATTTAGGCATTGAAGCAAATCAAAAAAGAGTGCGCGCGCTTTTACTTGCGGGTATTCGTTCCGCTGTTTTATGGCGGCAACTTGGTGGTAAACGTCGGCAGATACTTTTCGCTCGGAAAAAGATTCTTCACCAAGCCAAAAATACACTTCGAGATATAAGTTAATAAAACGGTAATTCAGGGAACACACATGCAACTTAGTAGTTTAACTGCGCTTTCACCTATTGACGGTCGTTACGGTGACAAAACCCAAATACTTAGGCAACACTTTAGTGAATTTGGACTTATTAAAAATAGAGTCGTTGTTGAGATACGCTGGCTACAAGCATTATCGCTAGATTCTGCTATAGAAGAAGTCCCCCCTTTTAGCGAAAAAGCCAATGCCGCTTTCGAACATCTGATTGAAAACTTTAATGAAGAAGATGCTCAGCGAATAAAAGATATCGAAAAGACTACAAATCACGATGTAAAAGCCGTCGAGTATTATCTGAAAGAGAAAGCTGATGCAATAGAGGGATTAGCGCTTGTTTCAGAATTCATTCATTTTGCCTGTACTTCCGAGGACATTAACAACTTATCGCATGCGTTGATGTTAAAAAGTGGTATTGAAGAAACGATTTTACCTACCGGAAAGGCCATCGTTGAAAAGCTTACTGAGATGGCTGCGTTATACCGAGATTTGCCGATGATGTCTCGTACACATGGTCAACCCGCCTCCCCTTCTACAATGGGCAAAGAGCTTGCAAACGTTGCGGTGCGATTACAGCGCCAACTTACGCAGATCAATCAAGTCGAATATTTAGGAAAAATCAATGGTGCGGTCGGTAATTACAATGCGCATCTAAGTGCTTATCCCGACATTGATTGGCATGTGTTCTCACAATCATTTGTGGCCTCCTTAGGTGTTACGCATAACCCTTACACCACACAAATAGAACCGCATGACTACATTGCTGAGCTTTTTGATGCGATTGCGCGATTCAACACAGTGTTGATAGATTTAGACAGAGATATATGGGGTTATATCGCCCTCGGTCACTTTAAACAAAAAACAATTGCGGGGGAAATCGGGTCATCAACGATGCCGCACAAGGTTAACCCAATTGATTTTGAGAATTCTGAAGGGAATTTGGGGATCGCCAATGCATTGCTAGAACATTTGAGCAGTAAACTGCCTATTAGTCGCTGGCAACGTGACCTGACTGATTCAACGGTGCTACGAAACTTAGGGGTTGGCTTGGGCTATTCGCTCGTAGCTTATCAATCAACGCTGAAAGGTATGAACAAACTCGAAGTCAATGAACAAAGTCTTCGCGACGAACTTAATAATAACTGGGCGTTATTGGCAGAGCCGATTCAAACAGTCATGCGCCGTTATGGCGTTGAGAAGCCCTACGAAAAACTAAAAGAACTCACCCGAGGCAAGCAAGTGGATGCCACAACCATTGCAGAATTTATCGATACTTTAGATATCCCAGAAAACGCTAAGGAAAGCTTAAAAGCGATGACACCTGCTTCATACATCGGTGATGCCCAACGATTAGTGGATGACCTTATTTAATCGTTAGTGTTTCGAACGATTTGACTAAGTCATCTACAGCTTTCATCTGCGTAAGATAAGGCGCTAATTGATGCAGTGGTAATGCGCACGGCCCATCACACTTTGCTTGATCGGGTTCTGGATGTGATTCGATAAATAATCCTGCGAGCCCAAGCGCCATGCCGCTGCGCGCCAATTCAGCCGCTTGACGTCGACGGCCATCTGCAGAATCGCTGCGACCACCGGGTTTTTGCAGCGCGTGTGTTGCATCGAATATGACAGGTGCAAACGATTTCATCTCATCCATTCCAAGCATATCAACAATTAAATTATTGTATCCATAGCAGCTTCCACGTTCGCATAACATGATGTTGTTATTCCCGGCTTCAGCAAATTTCTTGATGATGTGACGCATCTCATGCGCGGCAAGAAACTGAGGCTTTTTAATATTAATAACAGCACCCGTTTTCGCCATTGCTACAACGAGATCTGTTTGTCTGGCAAGAAAGGCAGGTAATTGAATAACGTCAACTACTTCAGCTACTGGCTTTGCCTGATATGGCTCATGCACATCAGTTATACAGGGAATATCGAATGTGCTTTTTATTTCTTCAAAAATTCTCAAGCCCTCTTCCAAGCCAGGGCCTCGATATGAAAACATACTCGAACGATTCGCTTTATCAAAAGACGCCTTAAACACATAAGGGATATTCAGGGAATCCGTAACCTTCTTGAACGTTTCCGCAATTTTAATCGCCAAGTCTCTCGACTCTAGTACGTTCATGCCACCAAACAATACAAACGGACTATGGTTTGCTACCGCTATACCTTTAATCTGCACGTGTTCGATTTTGTTCATGTGACTTACTTCCCCCAAGATTTATGATTGCACATCCCTATTACAAAATTATTCACTTGTAATACCAACGAGTTAAAACAATGCGTTTTTCGAAAACGCGATACTTGCCGTTAGTAATAACCACGCAAAGGCACTCGCTAGACCGATATAACGCATCCTGTTCGTTTTTGCCCATTTAGTTGCATAACTGATTGATAACACATAGAGGACAAATCCAAGTAGTTTTGAAGCTAGCCATTCAAAACTATATGCATTAACCGTCACCCAAATGGTAATCGCCGTAAGCAGAATAATGGTATAGACCACGTGCGGGAGAATTTTTAGGATCTTTTTCTCGGCAAGTGGCGAACGTAGAATCGATGCTGTAAAAACTATCAAAAATACAACAAACGATAGAAATACTGCGGTTAAATGGATATGTTTCAGTGCCATGTACATGGAAAACCCCTTTCTTTATTCTAATTATTCTTTTAAACCAGCTGACAACCACCTAACACTATCCAGGTAGAATCAAATATATACCGCGTTAGTGTGCTTTGTAACAACCGCCGCTGACTCGGTCAAGCTGATTTAAATCCTTGCGAGTGTTTATTTGAATATACTCATTTTGCTTCAACACGGATTGAACCTTTATCGCTTGCTCATTACTGTGTTCAATGAGCAGCCAGCCATTGTGGTTTAAGTGTCTTGTTGCCGTGTTTATTATCGTAATAATATCTGCCATACCTTCATTCAATGACACTAACGCTGTCGAAGGTTCATAGCGAAGATCTCCGCGTTGTAAATAAGGACTATTGCTTTCAACATAGGGAGGATTGCAGACGATAAGATCAAATTTACGTTGCGCAAGCGATGAAAACCAATCACTACAATTAAAAACGACGTCTAGCTGGTTTCTCTGGGCATTACGAGTTGCAAGTTCAACTGCTTCTTGTACTTTGTCAACGCCAACAACGGACCATTCCTTTTTTTGACTCGCCAGTGCTAGTGCTATAGCGCCGGTGCCCGTTCCCAAATCTAACACAGAAGCATTATCAGGGACGGGTAATGATAACGCCCATTCCACTAGCGTCTCAGTATCATCTCGAGGAATTAATGTGCTGTTATCGCAATATAGTGCCAAATTCCAAAATCCAGTTTCACCCACTATGTAAGCAATCGGCTCACCGAGTTCACGGCGTTGCACCCACTCAAAAAACTTTTCCTGATGCACGCGTTCAAGTATTTTACTGTTATGGCTAATTAAAAACGCTAAGTCTTTATCAATGCAGTGTTGCATCAATAATCTTGCCTCATATCTTGGGTTTTCAACTTTTACTTGAATGAATTTTTGAGTGGCAATGGTAATCGCCTGACCGATGCTAAAAGGAGAAAAAGTCATTTTAATAACTATGTCGTAGGTATTTTCGTGCTATACAAACGGTAATCAAAAAGCATCAATTAATCTCCCGACAATGCTGCTAGCATATCCGCTTGATGCTCTTGTCTAATGGGATCAGACAGCGACCCTAGCTCGCCTTCCATTACATCATCTAGTTTGTAGAGTGTTAAATTTATCCTATGGTCGGTCACTCTGCCCTGCGGAAAATTGTATGTTCTGATCCTTTCCGATCTGTCTCCACTTCCCACCAAACTCCTTCTGGTGCTTGCTTCTTCCTGATCACGCTTTTCCTGTTCCATTTGATTTAACCGCGCTTGCAGCACCGACATTGCCTTGGCTCTGTTCTTATGCTGACTTCTTTCATCTTGGCATTCAACGACAAGGCCTGAGGGAATATGTGTCAAGCGAATAGCCGAATCTGTTTTATTTACGTGCTGCCCACCAGCCCCCGACGCCCGAAATGTATCCACTCGCAAGTCGGCAGAATTTATTTCAATTGCCTCAGACTCTGGAATTTCTGGTAATACTGCAACTGTGCACGCTGACGTATGAATACGCCCCTGTGATTCAGTTTCCGGCACGCGTTGAACACGATGACCTCCAGACTCGAATTTGAGCACACCATATGCGCCATCGCCAGACACATTGGCAATTATCTCCTTATATCCTCCGTGCTCACCTTCATTGCCGCTCATCACTTCTAAACGCCACCCTTTGCTCTCAGCGTATCGATGATACATTCGGAACAGATCGCCAGCAAAAATTGCTGCTTCATCGCCCCCAGCACCTGCTCTGATTTCTAAGAAACAACTATTGTCATCATTTGGGTCTTTCGGCAATAGAAGAATTTGAAGGTCATGCTGCAGCGATTCCAAACTTGATTTGGCGATCTTAATTTCTTCCTGCGCCATCTCTTTCATATCTGCGTCATCATCCTGCAACATCTCATTTGCCGACGCTAAGTCAGATTGTGCTTGCAAGAATGCGTTAAATTTCTCGACGACTTCTTCCAGTTGAGAGAATTCTTTAGACAATGCTCTGAATTTTTCTTGATCTGCAATGATTTCTGGATCGCCAAGCAACGCTTGGACTTCATCGAATCGTTCAACCAATGATTCTAATTTACGCAATACAGATTCTTTCATAGTTTTACTTGTTTGTATCCCATGTCATGGAGCCACTATTTGTTCGGAATCAACGTCGACTTTAACACCGACATGATGTCTTGATCACCCCTTCTGATTGCCTCTTGAAGTGCTTTGGTAGGTCCATGCATCAATTGTTTCGTCAATTTGTTATTAAATTCATTTAGCAATTCTTCAGGATCGCCTCCTTGCTCCAGACTAATAAGCGCCTTTTTAAGCAGTTCATTAGCACTTGCTTGAGTTTCGATGCGATATGTTTTAATCAAATCAACGTGTTGCTCCTGTTCAAGCCGCTTAATAAACTCGTCAGTTCTTTCGATAATGATGTCATTAGCTTGATTTGCGGCCTGCTCTCTATTCGCAATATTTGAAGCAACAATCTCTTGTAGATCATCTACAGTATACAAATACGCTTCATCTAGTTCAGCCACTTCGGTCTCAATGTCGCGCGGAACTGCCAAATCGATTAGCAAAATTGGCTTTTGCTTTCGGCGTTTTAGCGCGGTACTAACAGTGCCTGCGCCGATGATTGGTAATGCGCTAGCCGTCGAGCTTATCACGATATCAGATGCACTTAAATGTGAAGGGACCTGTGTGATAGAAATCGCCTCGCCGCCATATTTTTCAGCGAGGCGTTTTGCATTTTCTAAGGTCCTATTAGCAACAGTAATCGAGGCGATATTGTTTTCTGAGAGGTGCTGGCCAACTAATTCGATAGTTTCGCCCGCACCCACCAATAAACAGCGGCTTTTTGATAACTTACCAAAGATTTTTTTACTCAGTTGTACCGCAGCAAACGCAACAGAGACCGCGCTAGCTCCAATATCTGTATCTGTTCTAACTTGCTTGGCGACAGCGAATGTTGATTGAAAAAGTTTCTCAAACCGTGGTCCAACCGTACCTGCGCGTTTTGCTTCATTAAACGCTTGTTTCACTTGCCCCAAAATTTGGGGTTCGCCTAATACAAGAGAATCCAAACCGGAAGCGACGCGCATTAAATGCTTCACACTCGTATCATTCTTATGCTCGTACAAATAGCCGTTCAGTTCACTTGGACTGCCCAGGTCATGAAACATCGACAGCCAATCAACGATGTTGCTGCGTTTTATCGTTTCGCTCGCAAGATAAATTTCGGTTCGATTACAAGTAGATAAAATAACAACTTCGTCATTTTTGTCAGTTTGGGCAAAATGATTCAACGCCTGCATCAGCTTATCCGGTGTAAATGCGACTTTTTCTCGCAGTGACACTGGTGCAGTGTTGTGATTAATCCCAATAGTGACGAACGGCATTGTTAATTTTATTTAAACTATCATCAAAGGCACGCATTGTAGTAAAATCAACACCATAATAAAAGGACACAACGCGCATCAATCAAATTTTGGCGTATCTAATGCACCCCTTTAACCAAGAGCAATTCAATGTTGTCCAATAACCCAATACGTTTATTGCTGCTGGCGTTCACTCTATCTGTGGGTGCATGTGCAGTAAAACCTGACCTGACGACCTCGCAGAATGTCGAGCAAAATCAGTTTATAAATCAGCAATGGAAAATTAAAGGTCGATTGGCCATTATTACGCCAGAAGAGAGAAAGAGCGCTTACTTGTCATGGCGACAGGAAAACGATGAATTCGCAATGTCATTGAATACGCTTGTCGGTATCAATATTGCCAAGCTTCAATTTGATGGCAAACAAGCAACACTTGATGTTGATGGCGACTCGTATTCAGACACTTCACCAAATGCGCTGTTAAAACGAATAACAGGGTGGCATATCCCAACGTCATCGATGCCAATGTGGATGACGGGAAAAGCAGGATCAGAGGATAAAACATCGTTTTATGATAATGGTTTACTTAGGTCCTTAACGCCAATGTGTTCATCGTGCCAAAATTGGGAAATACAGTATGAAAAATATGCATCTTTTAATGTGGATAAGCGTAATTCACTTACGCTTCCTAGCAGGCTAACGCTGCAAGGCGACAATATAAAACTTATCATCAGAATAGATGACTGGCAGGCTTTATAAATATGGCAATTCAATGGTTTCCCAGCCCTGCTAAAATAAATTTGTTCCTGCACGTGAATGGTCGAATGGAAAATGGTTATCACCAACTGCAGACCTATTTTCAATTGCTGGATTACGGTGATAAGTTAGGCATTGAAATTAGCGAAGGCAAACGATTAGAAATGTCTTCTTCATTGCCTGATGTCGATGACAACGACAACCTGATCATAAAAGCAGCAAAAACATTACAGAGCTATGCTCGCTCCGAAAAAAGTGCGATTTTCAGTATCGTAAAAAAAATTCCTATGGGTGGAGGCTTAGGCGGCGGTTCTTCCAATGCTGCAACTGCGCTTGTTGCACTCAATAAACTCTGGGGTTTAGACCTATCGCTTGAGACTCTGATGAAAATTGGTGCGAATATCGGCGCAGATGTTCCTATTTTTATTAAGGGTACTAGCGGTTTTGCAAGTGGCATAGGTGATATCATAAGACCAAGTGCCATTTCATTAAAATGGTATTTGATCGCTAAACCCGATGTACATATCAGTACTGCGGAAGTGTTTGCCGCTCCTGATTTACCTCGTAACACACCTACTATTTCGTTTGACAAATACACGTTTGAAGATACGACCAATGACTGCCAAACTTTTGTTTGTAAGCGCTACCCCGAGGTTGCAAAATTATTACAGTGGTTGGTAAACTACGCACCGACGAGAATGACAGGAACAGGTGCTTGTGTTTTTTCAGTGTTCGATAGCCAAGATAAAGCACAACAAATACTCAACGAATTGCCAAAAGAGTATGCCGGGTTCATCTGTCGTGGAACTCATTTTTCGACTTTGCATGAACAAATCGGATTAGTCGCTGCAACGTAATGAGTGTAAAAAACCAAATTATTGCCTTATATTTGTGAGGCAATCACATCATCAGTGCTGAGGATAAACTAGTGCCAGACATGAAGCTATTTGCAGGAAACGCGGTTCCTGAACTTGCGCAAAAAGTCGCAGACAGACTCTACACCAAACTTGGAAACGCGTCAGTTGGTCGATTTAGTGACGGAGAGATATCTGTTGAGATCCATGACAATGTGCGCGGTGCTGATGTATTTATAATACAGTCTACCTGTGCCCCCACAAACGATAACTTAATGGAACTTATCGTTATGATTGATGCGTTTCGACGCGCCTCAGCAGGAAGGATCACGGCTGTTATCCCCTACTTCGGCTATGCAAGGCAAGACAGACGAGTCAGAAGTGCCCGTGTGCCAATTACAGCAAGAGTTGTTGCGGACTTTCTTTCAAGCGTTGGCGTTGATAGAGTGCTGACAATTGATCTACACGCTGAACAAATTCAAGGTTTTTTCGACGTTCCTGTGGATAATGCGTTTGGCACACCCATCTTACTTGACGACATGTTTAAACGCGATTTTGTTGATCCAGTTGTGGTTTCACCTGATATTGGTGGTGTGGTTAGAGCCAGAGCAACCGCGAAATTACTTAACGATACTGACCTAGCTATCATTGACAAAAGAAGACCCAAAGCAAATGTTGCTCAGGTCATGAATATTATTGGGGACGTTAAAGACCGCGATTGTATTATTGTCGATGACCTCATCGACACCGGTGGTACACTGGCAAAAGCAGCGGATGCTTTGAAACAACATGGCGCAAGAAAAGTATATGCATACGCTACACATGCTGTCTTTTCAGGCTCAGCTGCTAAAAATCTAGAAGAGTCCGTCATAGATGAAATCATAGTCACTGACAGTATCCCTTTCAGTGACGAAATCAAAAAATTAGAAAAAGTGAAAGAGCTTACGCTGTCGGAAATGCTGGCCGAGACTATACGCAGGATCAGCAACGAAGAATCTATCTCAGCTATGTTTGAGTATTAACGTAATCTTTGACGCAAAATAATTGAGTTTGGTCACTGCTAAAAATTGAGTTCCTTGTTTAGCAGTGATAGAATGCGCCGCCGCTGCCGACAGTTGGCGGCGTTTTTGTTTTTTCTCAACAGAAAAAATCACATTCAACGCCGGTTTGGTCGCAAAACCGTGCAACATAAATCAACCTGGAGACAATAATGTCTGAAGCAATATTTAATTTGGATGCTAATATCCGCACTGACCTAGGGAAAGGTGCGAGCCGCCGCCTACGTCATGCTGGAAAAGTACCTGCTATTCTTTACGGCGGAAGCGAAGCGCCTGTCGCTCTTACACTCGAACACAACAAAGTCATACAAGCACAAGAGTTTGAAGCGTTCTATTCACACGTACTAACACTCAATATTGACGGGAGAGCTGTTGAAGCGCTAGTTAAAGACATGCAGCGTCACCCATATAAACCTAAGGTAACACACTTAGACTTTCAAAGAGTTATCGCGGGCGAGAAATTAACCACCAACGTTCCACTTCATTTTATCAATGAAGAATCGTCAAAAGGCGTTAAACTACAGGGTGGTTACGTCGAGCACTTGATGACTGAAATCGAAATTTCATGTCTTCCAAAAGACCTTCCTGAGTATATTGAAGTCGATATGACCAACGTGGAAGTCGATCAAACGGTGCACATTTCAGAAATTTCGTTGCCTGAAGGTGTCGAATCTGTCGAATTGACAAGAGGTGATGACCATGATTTGAGTGTTGCGACAATCAAAGTCGCTAGAGGTGGCGGTGTTGATGATGATTCATCTGAAGACGAGGGTGAATCTGATACAGAAGAGTAACCTCCTGTGTCAAAAGTAAAACTTATCGTGGGCTTGGGTAATCCAGGCCCCGAATATCAAAGCACTCGACACAACGCTGGTGCCATTTTCGTTGAAAACTTAGCTTCACACTTTAATACGTCATTAAAGTTCGAAGCTAAGTTTTTTGGTTTTTGTGGTCGGTTGTCTATTCAAGGCCAAGATGTACGACTTTTAATCCCAACGACTTATATGAATAACAGCGGGAAAGCAGTATCTGCACTTGCAACCTTCTTCAAAATACTCCCGGATGAAATACTCGTAGCTTATGACGAACTTGATTTTCCTCCAGGCGTGGCCAAACTCAAAATTGGTGGTAGTTCAACGCAAAACGGAATAAAAGATATTGTGAAGAGCCTAGCGAATCAAAAAGGCTTTTTAAGACTTCGCATTGGCATCGGACATCCAGGTGACCGCAGTAAAGTCACGGGGCATGTATTGAGCAAAGCACCCGACGCACAACACAACAAAATGTTACTGGCAATCGAGCATGCAATTTCTTGCACTCCAGTTATCGTTAACGACGATTTCAAAGCAGCTCAGCAAGAACTTCATAGTTTTAAAGCTGAATAAACAACAGGATTACGATCATGGGATTTAAATGTGGCATCGTTGGCCTTCCCAATGTAGGGAAATCAACACTTTTTAATGCGTTAACAAAAGCAGGAATAGAAGCTGCTAATTTTCCGTTTTGTACAATTGAACCAAATACGGGTGTCGTTCCGGTGCCTGATATAAGGCTTAACAAACTTGCTGAGATTGTAAACCCTCAAAAAACAATCCCAACCAGTATGGAATTTGTAGATATTGCTGGGCTCGTCGCTGGCGCATCAAAAGGTGAAGGTCTGGGCAATAAATTCCTTGCGAACATCAGAGAAACAGATGCAATTGGTCATGTTGTGCGGTGCTTCGACAATGAAAATATTGTACATGTTTCGGGACGCGTTGACCCCGCTGATGACATTGATGTTATCAATACTGAGCTTGCACTTGCAGATTTAGAGACCACCGAAAAAGCATTAATTCGAGTGGGTAAACGCGCAAAAGGTGGCGATGCTGATGCCAAATATGAATTAAAGGTGCTTGAGAAAGTCCTGCCTCATGTCAGCGAGGGTGGCATGCTGCGTTCACTCGAATTGAGTAAAGAAGAGCTGGCGGCTATCGCTTATATGAATTACCTCACCTTAAAACCCACAATGTATATCGCCAATGTAAATGAAGACGGATTTGAAGATAATGCATATCTTGACAAGGTGAAAGAAATAGCAAAAAACGAAAATGCAATCGTTGTTAGCGTGTGTGCAGCTATTGAATCTGAAATTGCAGAATTAGATGACGAAGAGAAAGCAGAGTTTCTAGAAGAGCTAGGATTAGAAGAACCAGGACTAAATCGCGTGATACGAGCCGGATATGACCTGTTGACGTTACAAACTTACTTCACCGCTGGTCCTAAAGAAGTGCGGGCCTGGACCTATTCTGAAGGCGCAACAGCCCCTCAGGCAGCAGGTAAAATCCATACAGATTTCGAAAAAGGCTTCATACGCGCAGAAATTGTTTCGTTTGACGATTACGTTCAGTACGACGGTGAGCAAGGTGCAAAAGATGCCGGGAAATGGCGATTGGAAGGAAAAGAATATATCGTCAAAGATGGCGATGTAATTCACTTTAGATTCAATGTTTAAGCCATCAAATACGACTATGGAATGAATACTGAACAGTATTTGAGCGCTTGTCGGTCTTTTCCAAATGCAATGTAAAAACTATCGTAAAAAACGGTTGACTGAGATAGACCATATTAGCATAATACGCGGCCTGAATTGACGATGGCTACGTAGCTCAGCTGGTTAGAGCACATCACTCATA
>DDLV01000131.1 GCA_002340325.1 Glaciecola sp. UBA2563
TTGGCAAGGTCGTGCTCTACCAGCTGAGCTATTCCCGCGTTTAAAAATTCAGTGCAAAAATTTAGTCCGAGGATTTTACTTAAGCGCGGCTGTTCGTCAACCGTTTTTATCATTTTTATATGGTGAAAATGGTGTTTCGATAATATTTGAGTTCTTCTATCGATTCTCTTATATCATCAAGTGCTAAATGGACATTTTTCTTTTTAACGCCATTTAAAATATCAGGTTGCCATCGCTTGACTAGCTCTTTGATTGTGCTTACGTCAATATTGCGATAATGGCAATAGCTCTCTAGCGCTGGCATGTATTTTACTAAAAATCGTCTATCTTGACCGATAGAATTACCGCACAGCGGAGATAAGCCCTCGGGTACGTGTTGCTTAAGAAATTCTATTGTTTGCAATTCAGCTTCATGTACGTCAATGCTACTTTCTCTGCATCGCGCTGTTAAACCAGTTTCACCATGCGTTTTTATGCACCATTCATTCATATTTTGTAGAACCTCATCTGGCTGGAAAACGGCTATTACAGGCCCTTCTGCCACCAAGTTTAATTCTTTATCGGTGACGATTGTGGCAATTTCTAAAACGACATCGATTTCGGGGTCGAGTCCTGTCATTTCTAAATCTATCCAAATCAGGTTATCGTCTTTCATCATTTTTCTACTTTATTGGTTTTATAGCGAGAGTGTTGGTCATTGCGGTATGAACGCAACAAGGTATCATGGCATACAAATAAAGCAATCTTCATATTTTTGTGGCAAAAAGACCTAAGCTATCTAAAAAACAGAAACGTCAAGTAAGCGAAAACAGAAACAGACGCCTCTCGTACACTGACGCAAAAGATGCAAAGGATCTTGGACCACAGCACAACGGTCGAGTTATTTCACGTTTCGGCAAACACGCAATTGTGGAAAATGAAACCGATCGAACACAACATAAATGCTTTATCAGACGCACAATAGATTCTGTTGTGTGTGGCGATCTTGTCATTTTCAGACCGTCTGAAAATCAAGGGCAGCGCGGCATCATTGAAGTCGTAAAAACGCGTCATACAGTACTTACGAGACCAGACTATTATGATGGCATAAAACCAATCGCCGCCAATGTTAATCAGATAATTATTGTAAGTTCAATACTACCAGCCTTCTCGACGCATATTATTGACCGATATCTCGTTGCTTGCGAAGATGCTGAAATCCCTCCTGTCATCGCCATTAATAAAATTGAGCTTTTAGATGAGGATAGCTTCGATGACGTTTCTTCGCAAATGCAGGATTATGTCGATTTAGGCTATCCTGTGCACTATGTCAGTTGTAAATCTGGGCAAGGAATCGAGGATATAAAACAGCGTTTGTTGGGCAAAACAAGTGTGTTTGTCGGTCAAAGTGGTGTCGGCAAATCTAGCCTCGTCAATCAGATATTACCGGATGCTGATGAAGCCATTGGCGAAGTATCATCTAACTCTGGGTTGGGACAACACACAACGACTGCCGCCAAACTGATACATTTTGAAAATGGAGGTGAATTAATTGATTCACCAGGCGTGAGGGAATTTGGACTTTGGCATATTGACGAGGAGAGGATAGCACGCGGCTTTATCGAATTTAGAGAGTACCTAGGCGGTTGCAAGTTCAAAGACTGCAAACATATTAACGATCCCGGTTGCTTGATTACTGAAGCCGTCGAGAAAGGCGCTATTTCGTATGAACGATATTACAGCTTTGTCAAAATAATTGAGTCACTTGCTACGAGCCGCCCGACGAATACTAAGAATTAATAAGCAAATCGAAAGCCGATGCGCTACAATCCTCGCAAAACAACACCCAAGTTGAAATTGGAGTTACCCGCTTGTTTGATTGGATAAAAATCAAATCTCAATACGTTTTACCAAAACACCTTTTATCACGGTTTATCGGTTTTTTTGCTGAACGGAACCTGGGTGCAGTCACGCAGTTTTTTATCAAACGCTTCATAAGCGCGTTTGACATTAATATGCAAGAGGCTGCCGAAGAAAGCCCCGCAGCATACAAAACGTTTAATGAGTTTTTTACACGCCCATTGAAAGAGGGTATCAGACCCATTGATGAAGATGAAAACGGTATTTGTCATCCCGTAGATGGTGCTATTAGTCAATTTGGAAAAATTGAGGGTGATAATATATTTCAGGCTAAGGGGCATGATTACAGTTTGACGATTTTGTTAGGCGGTAAACCTGAGTTAGCAGAACCGTTTAAAGGTGGGCAATTCGCCACTATTTATCTTGCGCCCAGTGACTATCATAGGATCCACATGCCCATCAACGGCAAGCTTACCGATTCGCTTCACGTTCCTGGCGAATTGTTTTCAGTAAACCCGTTAACAGCAGAGAATGTCCCTGGACTATTTGCTCGAAACGAGCGCGTAGTGGCCCTATTTGATACCCCAGCAGGAAAACTAGCAATGGTCCTTGTTGGTGCAACCGTAGTCGCCAGTATTGAAACTGTTTGGGCTGGCACAATAACACCGCCAGCAGGTAAAGTAGTGCAGCACTGGCATCATTCAGAAAATAACATCACGTTTGAAAAAGGTGATGAAATGGGACGATTTAAACTTGGCTCAACCGTTATTCTCTGTTTTGAACCTGACAAGATGACCTTTACGGAACTAGCACCGAAAATGACAACCCGCCTGGGACAGCCACTTGGAATCATGAATTAGCATTGTGCAGATTTACATATTTTTAATGGCTCTGTTCTGTTAAATTCTTGAATAAACATCGCTCATTTGATTAAAGGTATCGGTAATTTGAAAGTCGCCATGAATCCATCCATGGAGGCTCTGCGAAAACATCCATGTTTTCGAAGCTTTCAAATTACCGATACCTTTAATCAACTGTTAATCTATACATTAGAAACGCCGCAAGAATTTAACAGATCAGAGCCTTCACTTTATAGCGCTAGTACACAACAAACATAATCTACATGGATCCCGTTAATCGAAGTTTAATCAATTTACACATAACCGTTATGATACTTGGTGGCACAGCGCTATTTTCTAAATTGATACCGCTATCAGCTATCGACATTACGTTTGGTCGCTCATTAACTGCTTTTTTATGTTTAACGTTCGTTGTGTACATCAGTGGTCAAACGTTAGCGCTTCAAAACAAAAGAGATTATCTGGTAGCGATAATGCTTGGGATTATAATGGCTGCACACTGGGTGACATACTTTATGTCTATGCAATATGCATCAGTGTCAGTGGGTATTATTGCGCTGTTTACTTTTCCTGTTATTACCGTGCTTCTTGAGCCGCTTTTTGAGAACACGCAACTAGCCTGGCAAGATGTCTTCAGTGCGTTGGTCGTCTTATTCGGGATATATTTGATTGTGCCAAGCACTTCACTTCAAGATAACGTGACTCTGGGCGTTATTATTGGCGTCTTAAGTGCGATTTTATATTCATTGAGAAATCTCATTCATCGCAAGCATTTTTCAAATTATAGCGGTGTTAAAGCCATGGCGTGGCAAACGATGATTGTTTGCCCATGCATTATCTTTTTTGTTAGTGAAGAAGCCTTAACTTTCAATATTAGCCTTCAAACGATTTTGTTATTGTTACTACTTGGCTCGGTTTTCACGGCTCTACCGCATTCTTTAATTGCCTCGTCATTGAAACACTTGCGACCAAAAACATTTGCCTTGGTATCTTGCATGCAGCCTTTGTATGGCGTTGTATTTGCCATCATTATTTTAAAAGAAGCGCCGACCTGGCAGACATTTTTAGGTGGTACATTGGTAATATCCGCGGCAATATATGAAACTGTAAAAACACATAAGGATCGAAAACGTCAATGAAAATAATTGCCCATAGAGGCGATAGCAGTAACTATATTGAAAACTCGATGTCCGCGTTTGAAAACGCAATCAGTGCGGGCGCGAAGTACATCGAGTGTGATATCCAGGAAGTCGATGGTGAGTTTTTTGTGTTTCACGACTATACATTGGACCGTATGTGCGGCATTAGCGGCAGACTCGCTAACCTTAAGTTGGCTGAAATTAATGGGCTTTTATTGCCAAACAATGAGCAAATCCCAACGTTAGCTCAATTATGCGAGTGCGTATCTTCACACGCTGTACTCAATCTCGAGGTAAAGCACCTCGTCGACTTTACTGGCTTTATCGCGCAATTAAACGCATTGAGAATTACGCATGATGTTCAGATAGTGTTATCCAGTTTTTCGCATCCTATTGTAATGAAACTAAGAGCATTATTGAGAAATTCGCGGAACTATCAGGATATACAGTATGCAGCACTTATTGCTCACCTGCCTGCAGATTTGGCACTGTATGCGCACAAACTTGATGTCGATATCGCTGCAATTGATGCGAATGTAATGAGTCAAGCATTTGTTGAACATGCTCACAGCTTGGCACTTGAAGTCTGGTGCTACACCGTTAATGATGATTATCTGCTTGAACGTCTACGTGAATATGGTGTTGACGCAGTGTTTACTGACAAGCCAGCATGGGCGTTAAGTAAACTTTAAGGCTATTTGCATTTTAGGTTGAACTGTGTCGAAAAAGGGCTCAGGCTGTGTGAAAAGTCTGTTTTGATCACCTTTTTATCTAAGTACAAGTTTAATAAGATCAATCGGTCTTAGCAGGGGATCCAAGTAGTAAGACGATTTTTGTATAATAATATCGTTCGTCAAAAAAAGGTTTCCTTGAATGTCCCACCACATAAAAGGCCAATCCAGAACACAAGCCACGCTGTTCCCAGAGGCACTTGACGACTTTGTTACAGAAGAAAATCCTGTGCTTGTTATTGATACCTTCGTCGATAGTTTGGACTTAGCGTCATTGGGATTTGAAAAGGTCGAAACCAAAGCCACAGGTCGCCCGTGTTAACATCCAGGCACGATGCTCAAACTTTATATTTCTGGTTACCTAAACCGTATACAATCCTCACGCCGTTTAGAAAAAGAAACGCACCGTAATGTTGAGTTAATGTGGTTGCTAGAACGATTGCAACCGGATTTTAAAACCATTGCTGATTTCAGAAAAGACAACGGTAAAGGCATAAAAAATACCTGCGTTCGGTTTGTCCAACTCTGTCGTGAAATGAATATGTTTACCGATGCAGTTGTTGCCATTGATGGCAGTAAGTTCAAGGCGGTGAATAACAAACAAAAGACCTACACACCAAAAAAAGCGAGGGATTTGATTGAGCGATTTGAAGCGAGTATCGCCCATTACTTATCTGTTTTAGCTGATAAAGACAAACAAGAAACGTCAGATGAAGATGTCACGGTCATGCAGGAAAAAATCGCATGGATGAAGAAACGATTAGCAGAGCTTGCTGATCTTGAAATACGTGTAAACGCGCATCCTGATAAACAATTATCACTGACCGACCCTGATTCAAGACTGATGAAAACTAGCGGTATGATGCTTAAAGTTTGCTACAACGTGCAGTCAGCGGTAGATACGACACATCATTTAATCATCAGCCATGAAGTGACCCAAACATCAGACAGAGGACAGTTGCACTTAGTGGCCAGTAAAGTACAGGAAGCCCTTCAAACTACCGATATCACCTTCATGGCTGACAACGGGTATTACAGCAGGGAAGATATTAAAAACGTGCTCGATACTGGCTCTGAAATACTCGTACCAAAAGGCGATACATCGGGCAGTGCAAAGGCGGGGATATTCAACAAGAGTTTATTCAAATATAACAAAGAAAAAGACGAGTATACTTGCCCTGCCTGTAATATCTTACCGTATCGACGCGATGCAATGGACAAAGGATTTAAATTAAGAATATACGCTGACCACTTTGCCTGTAGAGACTGCACTATCCGCTCAAAGTGCACCCGTTCTAGCTATGAACCAAGGAAAATGAGGCGTTGGATGCATGAAGATGTCATCGATGACATGCATCAGCGTCTTAAAAACACCAGAAACACGTCTTTGATACGCAAGCAAACGGTCGAACACCCGTTCGGTACGATAAAGATGTGGATGGGTGCGACTCACTATCTGACTAAACGCCTAAAAAATGTGAGTACCGAAACCAATCTTCACGTGCTGGCCTTCAATCTGAAACGAATGATGACAATAAAAGGTACGGTTCAATTAAGGCATGCAATAACGCAATAGAGAGCTTCATTTACCAAAAACCCGCGTTATATGACTCAGAGCATGATCACAAAAGCTACTTCTTCGATTCCTTTACTATCAAGCTGAATATAGGCGAAACGCAGAATTAGCAGTTAATGCCGTCTAACGAATACTGGAAAGTAAGTAATGAGCTTGAGTTTGATTTAATTCTTGAGTTTTTACACAGCTTGGGCTGAAAGCGGACAGCCGGATTTCTGTCATTATGGTTGGTTGTGTGCGTTGAGCTGCACCTTAAAAAAGCAAATATTGGATGGAACAGAAAGCCCTCGGAAGTTGAAGTCATCTGTTTTATGGGCGCTTGGAAAAACTTGTCGCACTTAAATCGAACCATTTACTTGATTTCATGTTTATGAATAAAGTCCACAAATTCGCCAGCCGACACGTACCAAATATCTTTCTTTTTACTGATGCTTTTAAACAGGGATTCTATGTATTGCCAGTTGTTATTGGCCTTATTTTGTTCTAGTTCCCAGGAATGTCCCCAGACCATCATCACAGTTAAGTTTTCGGGTTGCAGCGCAATATATTTTGCAGCAACAGGCAAGGCTTTAGAATGATGAATGGTCGGATGCCAAGACATAAAATTTTCAGGGATCCGAAATGCATTTGTGTCTTCCACTGTTCTTGCATTACTAAAACCAACTATAGTTAAAGCTTCCATAACTGTTTTGTTATATGAGCCTAAAGGATATGCAAAAGAAACAAGTCTTTCTCTCTTCAACGGAGACAATATCTGCATATCAAGTTCTATTTGCCGAAAAAGCTCAATTTCCTCAACCTGGGCTAATCCGGGATGGGAGTAACTGTGCCCCGCGATTTCATGACCAGCATATAATGTTTGCACTTCATCTTGGGATATGTAATCACCTACCTTACCGGTAAATTCATGGAGCCAAGGTGCCTATTCTAGCGAACGTGAACACTTTTACGGCATTTCCAGAATAGGTGTTCACGTTAAAACAGAATGCCATCCTTGCATTGATATTTAACTGCTAGCTTGTCCTTTTTTCTCAAAGGACAG
Organism: Glaciecola sp. UBA2563; assembly: GCA_002340325.1. GTDB lineage: Bacteria > Pseudomonadota > Gammaproteobacteria > Enterobacterales > Alteromonadaceae > Glaciecola. The sequence goes on from DDLV01000131.1 coordinate 7,188, forward strand.
GTAATGCCAGCACAGAGATTATCAATGCGTAAATTAAGAAACGTGCTGAGGATGAAGTTACAATCCAATCTTAGCGTGCGACAAATCAGTCGAAGCCTTTGCACCAGTGTTGGAGCTGTCTCCAAACTTCTGCAAAAAGCCAATCAGTATGGGCTGACATGGGACTATGTTGAAAGCCTAGACAATGTTGAACTCGCCAGACTGTTCTATCCCAAGTCTGATGTTCGACAATCGGATAAATTTGAATTACCCGATTGGCTGCATGTGTTTGCTGAATTATCCAAACCTGGTGTCACCAAAACATTACTGAGGGAAGAGTACGCAGAGCAATACCCCAACCGCAGCTATAGCTATTCACAATACTGTCATTACTTTAGAGAATGGCAAAAACAGCAGCGACGGTCTATGCGGCAAATCCACAACGCCGGAGAAAAACTCTTTGTGGATTATGCGGGCCAAACGGTATCCATCGTAGGCCATACTGTTGGTGAGGTGCGTTATGCCCAGATTTTTATTGCTGTCATGGGCGCATCGAATTATACCTACGCGGAAGCAACCTACACCCAAACATTATCTGATTGGGTGCAAAGCCATGCTAGAGCGCTTGAATATCTTGGTGGTTTTACTACGATGGTGGTGCCGGATAACTTAAAAAGCGGTGTCACCAAAGCGTGTAATTACGACCCGCAAATCAATCCGGCGTATCAACAAATGGCGGCACATTATGGCGTTGCCATTATGCCTGCCAGAGTACGAAAGCCCAAAGATAAAGCCAAAGTAGAAGTTGGCGTGCAAGTCATTGAACGATGGATATTAGCTCGCATCCGCCATATGACCTTCTTCTCACTGGCAGAGCTGAATCACACCATCAAAGCATTGTTAGAAGACGTCAATAACCGCCACTCAAAACACCTTAAGGCCAGTCGTAAACAATGGTTCGATACAATCGATAAACCGGCGTTATTGCCATTACCAAAACACCCATACGAGTACATCGACATCAAAACGGTCAAAGTGAATATCGATTATCACGTGCAATATGACGTTCACCTTTACTCGGTGCCTCACAACTTAGTTGGTGAGCGCATTGAACTGCACGCCAAGTGCAATATGATTGAGTTGTACTTCAAACACAAGTTGGTCGCCAATCATGTCAGACAATACCGGTATGGAATGTCGACAACGCCAGCGCATATGCCCGCAAAACATCAAACTTACCATAAGTGGGATGACAAACGACTACGTAAATGGGCAGATGATGTAGGCAGTGAATGCGGCAAATGGGTCGAAACACAATTCGCACGAAAATCCCATAAAGAGCAAGCGTTTAGGGTCTGTCTCGGTATGCTCAGTTTATCCAAAACCTATCCCAACATCAGATTGGATAAAGCCTGTGCGATTGCCAATCGCTATCAGTTGTATCGTCTAAAACAAATTAAAGACATCTTAACGTCCAATCAGGACAAATTGGTCAATATCGAAGAGAACGCGGCATCGCCACTTGACCAACACCATGAAAACATACGCGGCCCTCAAAGCTTCCACTAAATAAGGATGACTCATATGATACAACAAACCTTAACCCAACTTCGCCACCTTAAACTCAACGGCATGGCAGATGCGCTATTGATGCAAACCGAACAACCGGGGAACTACGATAATTTAAGCTTCGAAGAGCGCATTGCATTACTGGCCACCAGTGAGCAACACGAACGTGAATCTCGCAAACAAACAAGATTACTCAAAGCCGCAAAACTCAAAATCCACGCCAATGCACAAGACATTGATTACACCCAACCACGCGGGCTTAAGCAGACCAAAATGGCATCACTGCTCAGTTGTGAATGGCTTAGTAAGCATCAGAACTTATTACTGACAGGTCCTTGCGGCAGCGGTAAAACATACCTTGCCTGTGCGATTGCTCATACTGCTTGCATGAAGCATTACAGCGTGCGTTATTACCGCTTATCACGTTTACTGTTGGCGCTCACGCAATCCAAAGCGGATGGTACTTACACAAAGACACTTAACCAGCTTGCTAAAGTCAACATGTTGATCTTGGATGATTGGGGACTCAAGCCGCTCAAATCAGCTCAGCGCAATGACTTAATGGAAATCATGGATGATAGAAATGGCAGCTCATCTACTGTCATCATCAGCCAATTACCTACAGATCAATGGTATGAATCCATTGGTGATAACACACTGGCAGATGCCATTCTCGACAGGCTAATGCACAACGCCTATCGCATCAATTTAAAGGGAGAATCTATGCGAAAACTGCAATCAACATTGACGGAAGGTGAACACATAGGATAAAAAGAGAAACTCTTTATGCAAGGATGACGAAGTGTTCACGTTCGTCCAGAAACCGCGTTCACGTTCACCCAGAATATGCATCTGTTATTAATGAGCATAATTTATGGTTGAACAACGTTAAAATTCGGTAATGTTCTGTTCATATTTTTGTTATATCGGGTAATTCATACTACTAACAATATCAGCCTGTTTGGAAAATTTTATGACACAACCTCTCCCGATGTCAGATTTGCTAATAACACCAACGCTACTGGAGCAAGTTTCATCATTTTATGAAAATTTTGATATACAAAGCATTCTGAAACTCTCTGAAATTTACAGCGAAGACGTTGAATTTTTGGACCCTATTGCATCACACAAAGGCCTTGTACAACTTCGTCACTATTTTGAACGTCTGCTTAAAGGATGTACATCATGTCGCTTTGACATAAAGGAAGCACAAATAGGAAAAGAGCAAGGTTGGATACGGTGGAGAATGTTGTTTTCACATCCTCGATTAAATGGTGGAAAAATAATTGAAATTGACGGCATGAGCATATTGAAGATCAGTAACAACAAAATCCACTATCAACGTGACTTTTACGACTTAGGTGCAATGATATATGAACAGTTGCCTCTTATCGGCGGTATAGTTTCAAGAATTCGCAAAAGGATGGCGTAAATGAAACAAACAATTGTCAGTGGTTCAAGCGCGCATACAACAGTAAGCATAGCTATAGTAAGTTTGTTATCTGTCGAGGGTAGTTTTCACATTTTGGCATGGATGCCCAACGCAACTCGTTTGATGGCTTTTGCTATTAAGAACGACAAGATTCATTCGATAACACGAGCGACCTGAGATATGGCCCTCTCCTATAATAAGGTAATGAATTTTGCTGGATACCAATCATTATGGTTTATCGCTATTCTCGGTGGGCAATCGTTTGAGTGGGTATTGTTACTGCTGATTTTATTGCATTTAACGTTATGCAACGATTGGAAAACAGAAACAAAAATAATTTTAAGTTGCGCGGCAATTGGCATCTCAATTGATTCTGCATTTGCATTACAGGGACTCTATCAATTTAGTGAAGAGCCAAACTACTTACCTATACCACTTTGGCTAGTCGGAATATGGCTGGGTTTTATATCAACCCTACGTCATAGTCTTGATTTTATGCGTAAAAAGCCTTTGTTAATGACTATGTCAGCTGGGCTCTCAGCTCCGCTAACATACATGGCCGGCATGCGTTTAGGTGCGGTAGAGTTTCCACTTGGAACGCCCCTTTCGCTCATGTGCATTGGACTTGCTTGGATGGGCATGGTTCCAATTTTTATTCGAATTTGTTGTTTTTTTGAACGTGGCCAGCGTAAGTCCATACGCATCTCATCTGCTCGTTCACACTCGGTAACTGGAAATCAGAAATGAAAAAAAATACTACTTATTATGCTAAGTAAGTGTCAGTTCATCAACTGTATAATTTTGATTTTTTTATGTATTACATCGACCTTATCGTTTGCTAATCACTACAATATCGCACAACTACTCCTTTCAAATGCAACGCTTGTGGGAGAAGCTAGAATGACCTATGTATTATGGGACGTTTATGACGATAAGTTACACGCAACTAATAATATTTGGAAAGCCTCAGAGCCATTTGCACTTGAATTGAAATATTTGCGAAAGTTAAAAGGTGGAGCGATTGCTAGACGTTCGATAAAAGAGATACAAGACCAAGGTTTCAAAAACCAAAAAAAGCTCGATATTTGGCTAGTTAAAATGGAGAACATTTTTCCGGATGTAGACGATACAAGCACGCTTATTGGGTTGGTAGACGACAATCAGCATACTACTTTTTACTTTAACGGCAGCATCATTGGTAACGTGGCGGACCCGGAATTCACAGAGCAATTTTTTAATATTTGGTTAGGTGCAAAAACATCCGAACCTAAGCTTCGAGAGAAATTGCTTGGTATATCGAAGGGTAACTGAATAGAGAGTTATTGTTCTTTGCGTATCATATCGATTACGTTGATATGCCAAGGTTAACTTACACGAAAGCATTTCAATATCTTTAGGCTTCTGTACACACAATTATGACAAAACGAAGGTTGCTTTAAAGAGTTTTCTTTTTGAAACTTCTCAAAATCACAAGCAACTTAAAAGGTATATTTAAAGAACTTAATACACTTTCCTGAATATCTATAACTAATACACCCATTCGCACCCCTATTCTGCTTTTATAGAGGCAGTGACCCGCCTATGACACTTTTACAAATACAAATCTAAATCGTGCAGTCTACTTTGTCCTTTACTCGGGATATTTAGAAAGCCAAATGGAAGCAACGCTCGATATCAAAGCAATCGTTGCCAATATAGCAAGTCCAAATACTATGGATGCTTGAAATGTCGCACCGAAGTGTCTGGCGCCGACTGCGCTTCCGAAAACAACCATTAAACACAATAAAATTCTAGAAAAGTGTTTCGTTAAAAATCTCACTTTCATTTCCCTGATTCCAGTTCCATTATTTTTTAAAGTAGCAGAGACATTGGAAAATGCCATGTAATCGGGTGAATAAACTTTGTCACGGAAATTCAATGTAAAATACTGTTTAATAGGGTGAAAATTAAATGCTGCATTAAGGAAAATTTTATTGAATAAAGTTTGGTTACATCGTCTCACCACAAAAAGAGAGCATTTTTTGTAAACAACGGAAGCGTTCACATTATTAGCCGTCGTCTGACTTATAACAAGGCACAGTATGATTTAATATCAAGCGTTTAAATCTTGTATGTAGATGTTAATGCACAAATATCTTTGTTGATTTTATTGACAGAACACACTGACCAGACTAACGACTAAGATAAATATAATTATAAAGTAGTATTTTTTAATTCTATGAGCTCGTTTTTAACGTAAAAATAGCGATTTTTGACGGAAGGTTGGTTTACTATGCTAAGCAAACATCTCGCTTCAGACTAGACATATCAATTTGTATGAGTTTTGGACTTGTAAAGGTAGGAACATTTATAAAATGTCTAAAAAGGTTAAAAATAGCTATTGATTAAGTGGCCAAAACAGTGTCCATTTTGAGAGCAAATTTGACATTTTGGTATGCCAATTGCTTACCAAAAGGATCGTTTAGTCAATAAGCTGTTACAAAAGTAAATCCGGTCCGTATAAATGAAAAAATCGGACACTAGAATTGCTTGTTATGTAATGATCATAATTTTCAAGAGAGGTTGCATAGTACGTGATAGTCGATATCTGTGAAAAAGATGTAGAAAGGGCCATAAATGAAGAACAGCTTTCTTTTGTTTATCAGCCCAAAGTTAGTTTGCATTCGGGTAAAGTATACGGATATGAAGTGTTAACTCGCTGGGATCATGCGAAACATGGTTACATATCGCCTGAAATACTATTCAACACTCAATTAAATGGGTGCCTCGAGCAGATGCTCGACAAACATATCTTACTCCAATTGTTCAGCGAAATCTCATCAGTTATAGAATTGGGATATACGTTCGCAATAAACTGTTCGCCGAGAAAAATGTATGATATGCATTTTTCAAAAACCCTTTTAAACACGGCATCATTATTCGGAATTAGTCCAACGTCGATTGTTTTAGAGATCACTGAGGATGAGGTTTTAGACAATATTGCGCTAGTTAAACCTGCATTTGATTTTTTGAGAGGCGTTGGCGTTAAAGTAAGTTTAGATGATTTTGGCGCTAGGAATAGTACTTTCAAACAGTTGCTAAATCTTAGATTCGATGAAATCAAGGTTGATAAATTTTTTGCGCTTAATTCATTACAAAATCCAAATGCGATGGCCATGATAGAGACAATGATTATGTTTGGACAACGTGTAGGTAGCAATGTCTTAATCGAAGGAGTTGAAAATGAATGGATTCATAAGTTATTGATTAATAAAGGAGCATTACAAGCTCAAGGATACTACTATAGCAAGCCAAAAGCCTTTAGAGATGCCTTTAATGAATACTTAGGATAATAATTATGCTTTTTTCACTCATAGAGAAACACACTCCTGAAAGCAAAAAAGTACACTTGCTTATCGATGATATGTCGATAGTGTTTAATAACGTTAGAGTGCAGTTAACAGATCAGCATCATTTAGAGCGACGCATATTGCACACCATTAAATGGTGCCTTAAAGAAAACAAGAATCATAGCTTTTACCACACAGTTTTTATCGAGAACGAAGGTAATGTATATACTCCGGGGTTCTTTGATTTCAACTTTTTTATAAAAGACGCTTCTCCACATATTGAAGTCTCTAGACACTCAGGAAATCTGCCCCCAACTTTTGAAAATATCACTTCCGACCAATTTTTAAATTCAATGACTGACGCCGTGCTGGTTACAGAAGCCGAGCCTTTTGAAGATCCCGGTCCACGTATCATCTATTGTAACCGTGCTTACGAAAAAGATTCTGGTTATCTGTTCTCAGAAATTTTTGGAAAAACGCCGCGCATATTGCAGGGCGAAAACACAACGAGTGCATCTAAACTAAATATTCGAAACGGCTTGCAAAACTGGCAGAGAGTCCAGCAAACTGTTGTTAATTATCATCGAGATGGAACACCTTTTCAGGTGGAACTCGATATCAATCCAGTCTGTGATGAAACCGGTTGGTGGACCCATTGGGTTTCCGTACAACGCAGCTTAAATAAAATTCACAGTGACGTTGATCACCAACAAAAAATAAGACTGATTAGTCAATCTAGCGGGATCGGCACATGGAGTTACTTTCTAGATTCGGGTGAATTGAGATGGGACGATGGCATGTTCCCAATTTATGAAATAGAAAAAACAACTTTTCAGGCAAACTTCAAAGCCTGGAAACAAGCCGTTCACCCTGATGATTTGGAAGAAGCATTGGAGAAACTGAATCAGGCTGTAGAGTGCGGCGAAAAATATGAATGTGATTTTAGAATAATAACACCGACCGATAAAATTAAATATATAAGGGCCGTAGCGGAACCAGTTCTTTGTAAAAACTTAAAACCTTATAAATATATCGGTGTGAATATTAACGTATCTCGTGAACATTCAGTTAAAGTTCAACTTGATAAACAAAAATCAATGCTAAAGGAACGTTCTCGTTTAAATACGATTGGTTCTATCGCAGCGAGTGTTGGGCATGAAATAAACAATCCGCTTTCTGTCATCACTATCTGTTCTGATCATTTAAAAGAACTGATGAATTATGACGCGCTTAAACCAGAAATCCTCAAAACGCTCCTAAATCGAATTTCCGATGCTAGCGATAGAATATCTGAAATATCAGTTGCTTTAAAACAGCTTACTCGTAACTATGAAGCTGACACCACGGCGACTGTATTTGATATTCTTCAAGAAGTTCAAAAATCAACTGCTTTGTTAAAACCGCTTTTCGAAAAGCAAAGCGTTGAAGTTAGGGTGGACATACCTACTAGCGCGGTAAATGTGAGAGGTTCTCGCTCAGCATTTCAACAGGTGCTCGTCAATTTACTGGTAAACGCACGTGATGCAAACATCAATAATAAGGCAAGCTATATTGACATTTCCGTAAGAACCAATAATCAATATGTTTTTATTGATATCGTGGACGAAGGAAAAGGCATTGATGACACTATCAGAGAGAAGGTGTTTGACCCGTTTTTTAGCACCAAAAGTGTAGACATCACAACTGGATTAGGGCTGCCCATTTCCAAATCAATTATCGAATCAATGCAAGGAAAATTGTCGCTTTCAAACAGGCAATCAATTGGTACATGTTGCTCAATAATGCTTCCAATCTGCTCTACTTTACATGCTGAGAATCACTTACCTAATGCGCACCTTCAAAATGACATCGATGCGTCTACTTACAATATATTGGTGGTCGAAGATGATAAACTCGTAGCAGATTCTATTGAAATGCTCTTTAAATCGTTTGGGTGTAAAGTGGATAAATGTTATTGCGCTTTAGATGCGCTCAAATTGAAGCTGGATATTTACGACTTAATAATATCTGATTTAAAAATGCCAAGACAGAACGGAGAGGATTTCTTCAAAACAATTAATCGCCGTTCAAATTGCAGAAAAGTACTTATCACTGGTGACCTCACATTTGACAAGGTCGACAATGATGAATATTGGGATGAATTGCTTTTCAAGCCCATAACAACATCAAAGATAAAAACTCTCTTAAATGAGATAGCAGAAAACGCGATGTAATTATTAGTTTTTTTAGCATAACAGACGTAAATCGGGTAACTGTTCAATTCATTTTATCTGGTTAAATTGTCATTTAATCTGATTGTTTCATATATACTGATGATTCAATTCTGTTAGTCTTCTATGTGCGTAAAGTGATATTTCAACTATTCAAATTCCGAATAAGCTAAGTGGCGGGTATTTGTCTTTTGCTGACCAATACGACTCATTTGTGAGATGCAGGTATGCAAGATCAGCGGAACCAAAAAAGTATAAATGAACAATTTACTAAAATCACAAATGCACCGAATATCTTTAGAGTTTACAATCTTGGAATAGCCAAATGGTCCGTTTAGGGCACCTATCGCGAACTGGCGTAAACTTCATCTCAAACTCTGTTTTATCGCAAATATGTGCAATCTACTTACATATATTTTCATCTGTTTCACTTTCTTTCTAGTCAAACTAAAGAGTATATTCGACTTTGCCGGTAACAGAGTTATATGTAATAACCTTAGAATTGTCTGACTTTAAAGCAAAATAACAGTTTGTGATGTTATCGTTGCGGGCAAAATAGAATAATCCATTGTCATCAGTGTAAAAATTAGCTCGACTTCCCCGTCCAGAATTATGAAGTAAAGGACTATGATCCAATATTGCATTCCAAATGCGACCGCAACGCTCAGTAGATAATTGAGTTACTGTCGATGAGCCGACAGTGCCCCTGTTGTCAGAGATATCCAGAATAAACCCGTTTTCATTGAAGACTACATCGTCATCTGAATAACTATCGGAAAGACCAGGCACAGAATCGGCTCGTGATGGCTGGCCTTTCACGTACCAAGAAGCCTGAGCCAGTTTTATACCTGACTCTAGAGCACCAGCTGTACTTTTAATCATAGCGTTTGTCGCATCATCGGATAGGTTAACAAATCGCGGCAGTGCTGTAACTGCAAGCGTACCCAATATCACAATAACGACAATAAGCTCAATAAGAGAAAATCCCTTCGTATGGACTGGAATGGCTCTCACGGATAATATTCCTCTATTTCAATACGTGTAGTTAAACTGAGTGGCAATAAATGAACAGCATAATATGAAAACATTCAGATTTAGGTATGTATGTGTATAATCTTATATCGACATAAAGTTGCTCGGTTTAAATTAGCCAGTATTAGTCTTTATTGTTTGGGGTGTTGCCGCTCAAAGGGAGTCGCTTGTTAGTTCTTTTAAAATTGCGTCTAAATAAAACCGAACAAATTTCTCCTACTTAGTGATATCGCTTTTCAAGTAAAGTGCCGATGGGAAAAAGGCCTCTTACTGTACCGATTTTTGAAGTAATAACGGTCGATGATGGGTGTCAACTTTGCGAACAAAGTGATATGTCAAACATTCAAAATCTGAATGAGCTGAATGGCGCCAATTTGTCTATTAGCTGCCTGTCAGATGATACTTCAAGCTGTATATGGAAGTGTCAGTTCAGATATGAGCTACTATAATTTATCATAGTTCTGTCATCCGCAGACTTACCTTATTTGCACTAAAGGCTCTCTAGCATCAATTCTACAACAGCATGCAGCTCCTTGGTATTAAACGGCTTTTCCAAGTATGTCGTATTGGTAAAATCTCGGCTTAACTTTTGTACTTTTTCACCATCTGCACTATAGCCAGATGCAATGACGATGTTTACCAAAGGATCAATATCCTTTATTTGTCGGTAGATCTCATATCCACTCATCTCAGGCATTGACAAATCGAGAATAATCAAATCGATGCTGCTAATGTTTTCTTTATAGAAGTCTATACCATCGCGTCCATTTTCAGCCAACGTTACTTCGTATCCTGCCATAGTTAGTGCGTCTTTTAACACATCTCTTATCAATGCTTCGTCGTCAATCACTAATATACGGGCATTATTATTCCGACTTCGAGGGACTGTAACCAGGTCTTCATCACAATTTACACAGCAGTGCTCAGTTTCATTAAATACTGGCAACAAAATTTCGAATTTGGTACCGACACCAAGCTTGCTTTCCACATCTATTGTACCTCCGTGTTGCATTATGGTGCCATAAACGGAAGCCAAACCCATACCAGTACCTTCCCCTTGCGGTTTAGTCGTGTAAAAAGGCTCAAATATTTTTTTAAGGTGATAAGCGGATATACCCGAGCCCGTATCTTCGAAGCAAACATGAAGCAAAACACCATCACAAGGCTTGTCCTGATTTTGAACCTTTCTATCATCCTCGGTCGTGCTATTGTAAGTGGATACAACAAGCTTTCCACTTGACCTTATTGCATCAATCGCGTTTATCGCAACATTTAAAAATGCGCTTTGCAACTGGGTTTTATCACCAAACACGACTGGGTTGTCTGCATTTAAATCTGTTTTTATTGATATGGCTTTATCTACCGTCCGTTCCAATAAATTCATGGTTTCAAGTAATTCTTCATGGATATTAGTGGGCCGTTTATCAAGTTTCTGTTTCCGAGAAAAATTAAGAAGTTGCCTAGTTAGCGTTCTTGAATTTTCAGCAGATAATAAGATCTTAGAAGCGTATTCATCTATAGGTTCATCGGCATTTTGTTGAAGTATCAATTCTGCGAAACCGAATATGCTAGACAAATTGTTATTGAAATCGTGTGCTATACCGCCTGCTAACTGCCCGATTGCATCCAGTTTTTCTCTATGCTTTAGCTGTTCTTGCGTTTCTTTTTCTTCGCTAATGTCATTACACACAACACTCAGATAATCAATTGTATTGGTTTGTTCTTTAAATATAGGAGTTATTGTTTGGTGTACCCAAATATACTCACCTGTTTGTTTAGCTACTACCACTTCAAATATTTGTCTAATGCCGCTCTCTAAAACACAAATTAAATGATCAATAATTTTAGCCTTGGAGTCTTTGGAAAAAAATTCAAATGGATAATTCAATGCTTCCATGCTATTTGCGTAATTCAGTCTAAATATACTCAGGCCGTTTTCATTTATGTATCTAACCTTGAAGTCAACGTCCACTATCATGTGGCACATGGGGGAATGGTCTAACAACGCTTTGTTTCGTCTTTCCAAACATTGAATTTCTAATTTAGCGAGTTTGAGATCAGTAATATCCAGATGAGTGCCTAACATTCGTATTGGCTTTTCATCTTTGTCCCGTATTACAATTGCGTCTGCTTTTATGTATTTATATCGAGTTTCAGTATGGCAAATACGAAACTCGATATTGAATTCATTTAACCCCTGCAATGCGCCATCAAGTATTTGTAATACATACTCTTTTTCGTCTGGATGAATTTGTGATTTCCAGTTTTCAATATTAGTTTTTTGCGTAGCCTTAATATTTCCGTAGATGTGATACATCTGATTATCCCACGTCAAAAGATCCTCCTCTATGTCCCAGTCCCAAATGCCCACGTTACCGGCTTTTAACGACTTTTCTATCTTTGACTTGGTGCTTTCCAATAGCTTTATATGATTTTCCATTTTTTCCAGGCGCAATACGTTTGCTGTAATATCAAAACAAGAACCAATATACCCTCTAAATACGCCGTCAGCATCATAGTGTGGAGCTCCATCATCTTGGATCCAACCAAATGTTCCATCCGATTTTTTTATTCGATAAATCATTGAAAAGTGCTGCCGATTTTCAAATGCTTCAGTATATGTTTTATAACAATGATCGTAGTCTTCGTAGTGAACTCCTTCAATCCAGCCAAAACCCAACTCTTCATTCAATCGTCGCCCCCTATAATTAAGCCATGATTGGTTAAAGTAAGTAACTTCTTGCCTTGTATTCGTCACATACATCAAGACTGATGTTGCCTCTGTGACTGCTCGTTGAAGTTGAATATCTTCGTTTTCATATCTAGGTATTGAATTAATTGGGTTCGTCATATTATTTTTCACATAGCCACTTTATAAATTGCACATACGAGTCAGTAATAGCATCGCATACTGCCTATATATACTTGCTTTATGCAAGTATCGGATCAATATTTTTACGCGCCGAATTAAAACAAGACACGAGTCTCAATAATGGATAATGAGTGATCACTATAAATTTAAAAGCAGTTAACAATTCTAACCTGGGTGCCTTGCAAGCGTTTTACTACCATGAATATAATCAATCGACATACTGTGATCTGTAATTGATGAACACCACACATAAGGATTCGCGCTTTACGTTTTTAGAATCATTAAACGCGGGGATTTCAAATACCTGAATGGTGATTTAATAAGCCACCTTACCGGTACAGCAAGTATCCTTAAAAGTTGGGGTGCTTCAGAGTTATTGCAGACTGCTGGGCTATTCCATGCTGCTTATGAAACCGCCGGTTTCGAAAAAAACATGGTGTCACTTCAACATTGATTGCCAAGACTATTGGAGAAACGAAGAAGCACTTGTGTATCTATATTGCTCATGTGATAGAGCTTATGTTTTTCCGCAATTCGGTCACCAAAACCAAATTCTTTTTAAAGATAGATACGATCAAACTACGTTTCCGTTAGATATCAAAAACACATACGGGTTCTACCCGATTGACACAAGAACGGTGTTGGTAGCATGGCTGTGTATCAAAGTTTGATATTAAAGGATTGCCAAACAACATCTCGCATAGGTTGACAATTAAGGCTGTAGGTTAATACACCGATTGCACATGAAGGTAATTAAACATTTGCGGGTTATCGACATCATTGGAACAAGCAGACAGAACGACAACCGTGCGACATCAGGGGACGTCTGCTTGGAACGCATTCTTTAGAACAGAATTTACGTTTAGTTTAGTTACCGTCTGAGTAGAATGCCGTCCTAATTAAGTTAAAAGCGAGATTTCGCAAAATTATCGACACGAGGCTTACATCTGACGCCTTGACCTATATTCAGTGTGAACTGCGCCAAGAGCTGGTCTAATGTATTGGCTTGTCCCTCGAGCCTAGAAGCTGCTGATGCACTTTCATTTGCTACATTAGAGTTTTGCTGCGTCACCTTATCAATTGATTTGATACCTTGATTAATTACCTTAGCACCTGAAGCCTGTTCATTACACGCTTGCGTTATATCGTTCACAATATCTGATGTTCTGTTGATAACCTCTGATATCATATTGAGTCTTTGTGATGTTTCTTCTGCGATCTGACTGCCATGACGTGTTTTTTCAACCGATTCAGCTATTAAGTTTGCTATTTGCTCAGCAGCTTCCGTGCTTCGTGCGGCTAAACCTCGTACTTCATCTGCCACAACGGCAAAGCCTCTACCTTGCTCTCCCGCTCGAGCTGCCTCGATGGCAGCATTAAGCGCTAATAGATTAGTCTGCTCAGCAATCTCATCAATAGTTTTTATAAATTGAGAGATGGATTCAGTTGCTGCAGATATGTCATTCATGGCATTCACCATTTCTTCCATTTTTTGACTGCCCGCGTGTGCAGCATCCCTTGCTTCCAAAGTAAACTGTTTCGCGGATTCAGAATGTTCAGCATTGTTGTTAATTTGATTTACGAGATCCGAAAGAGATGTGGATACGTCATCTAGACTTCCTGCTTGTTCACTTGCGCCCACAGAAAGTGTATTGCTGGGTTTTGTCATATTTACGCTGCCCTCACTGATTTCATGAGATACATGTTTCGTTTGCGAGAGGGATTCGTTTAGTTTTAAAACCATATTGTTGAGAGCAAGGCCTAACTGGTCTTTAGCAGATGAAGGCTGAACACTATGGCCTAAGTCCCCCTCTGCGATTCTCTTTGCTATTCGTGTTTTCTCTTTTAACGAATCGGTCATCTTTACCATTTCAGCATATATACCAGACATTTTTTGTTGGTTTTGATTCGGTATTTCCATATCGCCTTGCGCCACGCGTTTCGCTATATTGGCGATATAGCTCGGTTCACCCCCTACTAATCTCATAATATAGTTTGTCAACCATATCGCGACCGCCGTTCCAATTAACATCGCTATCACTGTGCCGGCTATTGTGGTTGTTAATACAAGGTTTTCAGTATTAGCGTAAGACGCCTTTCTTTCCTCCAATAATGTTCTTTCACGCTGCTTAAACGTCTCGATTTGCTGTCTAAATGTATCAAAAAACGTCTTACCGCGTGCCTCGGCAACTAACTCAGCTAAATCGTACAAACTGTAGTCATCACCAACAGCTCTTCGTGAATTTATTTGCAGTTGTACTACGTCGTTGTCCCAGGTTTTTATTGTGTTTTCAATTTTATTGAGTAGATCAACCTGCTCCGGATTATCAGAAACTGTGGTCTTTAGAGTATTAACAATTTCAGTAAACCGTCTCTTGCCTTGATAATAAGGTTCCAAAAACTCTTCCTGACCCGCGATAAGGAATCCTCTCATACCTGTTTCCATGTCCACGGCAGCAGCGAGAACCATTTAAGCTTTATCAAGCACTTTATGCGTGTGGTCAACCCAAATAAAATTGTTTTGTTTAGCTTTAACACTGACAACCACAATACATGTTACGATGTCCATTAGTGTAAAAATAAAACCGTAGCCACTCAGCATTTTTGTTTTAAACGTTAAATTAGTCATGATCGACATTTTTCCAGGACAACTCCTCCCTAATAACATTGTTAGCGGCTGTTCGCGTAAAAACTTAAAGTGATTAACTTCGAAGTAAATCCAGCATCAAAGCGGAAATTAATACTATTTAGACATCATCTGCGCTAACACGTGACACTATATTTAAACGCTGCTAAAACTGGTCAAAAAGTCTTTGCATATTTCTTAAGATTTTATGGCTTTTCCCGCAATCTAACGATTAGATCCGTTTACAATTTGCACAACATCGTGCGTTGGTATTTTAAGGAATACACAGAATTACGAGAATTCTCTTACTATTAACCTTAAATTAAATGTGGGGACTACCTTTCATAAATATCTCGCGCTTACAATAAAATCTTTCTTACATGTAAACGCGTTGCACAATTTTTTTGTAGCAATGAACTCATTCTTTTCGATGTCTCTTCTTTTTGTATTTGAAAATCTGCATCTTTTTTCATCATATATTCAGACGGAATAAGCTAATCAAATTTCTCATGCATGAGATGATATGGATGAGAAATTATGCCGCTATTTTCCGATTTACTAGATTTACTAGATTTACTAAAAACAGGTTCACCTGGAGTTTTTTAGAATCTATTTCGATAAATGAATTACCGCCTCTCGAGCTAATTGTTGACCTATTTTCTATTCGAATGCCTTCGCATACGCTTCTCTACTGCTGAGCCGATTTAAGTACTGCTCAAAATGAATCGATTCGCATAGATCATATGCTCTGGCCCAGCCAATACAATGTCCCATTATGATATCTGCTGCAGTAAAATCATAGCCGGTTATATAGGGCGAATCTTGCAAACGACTTAGCAACGTTGGCTCTACCTCCCTCATAATCTTTGCTCGATATCGTTCAATAGTTTTGGCGTCGCTATCTTGTCCAAGAAAGCTTAAGTGTATTCTCATCTGCCACAGCATACTATCAAATGAGGTGCCAGCATAATGGACCATCTGCAAATAATCAGCTCTTTGCCTATAATCCGTTAAGGGTGGTGCGATGCCGCTATCTGTGAAAGTATCAGCAACCCATAACACAATCGCAGTGCTTTCATATATGTGTTGAAACGTGCCGTCTGCCCAGTTTACTTCCAATACCGGTACTGCATGGTTTGGATTTATCTTTAAAAACTGAGAATGTAAATGTTCTCCAGCCATTAAATTTATGTCAACTACGTCAAAGTCCATAGCACCTACTTCAAACAATGCCCAAAGTACCCGACTACTGCGGCTTTTGCTAAAGTGATAAAGCGTCATTGATGTAATCATTTCAAGATTTTTCATTTTTCGTCGCCCCAAATTGTAAGCATTATCTTTAATACATGATGATTGATTTTTTCTACACTAATCTTGAGTTTGATGGGCACTCATCAAAGCTTTTTGGGTGTTAAGCTTTAAAAGCAATTCATCGACTTTATCTCGGGCGTACGCTTCACCAATATTTTCAGACTCTATAAAATAGCTGCGCCAAGGTCCAGCGCTGTAACCTACTGGCGGACGCATGACAAAATCTGCATAAACAAGTTGTGGGTCAATCCTATCCCTTCGCTCTCGTTCCCGAGTCAAGCGTTTTTCTGACGTATTTTCGGGAGCATCATCTGGGTTTGCAGATACATCGACAGCAATGATGAATTGAGCTCCAGCTTGCTTTGCCGCTTCCACGGCAACAGGCAATGACTCATCACCGTCTATGTAGGAAATGCCATCTATACCCACAGGTGAAAATATATTTTTAACCGCACTAGAAGCTCGAACAGCAACACCGGTGTTTCCTGAGTCAAAAAATACGGGCTGCAAATCATTCTGTCTCGTTGCTACAACAATAAGTGACCTCCCAAAATCCTGCATTTTTTTATCATTGACACCATTATTAACATAATCCTGTAATCGCTGGCCTTTAATCCAACCTTCTTCTGCAAATAGCGTTAAATCAAAAAGCGTCAGTGGACCACCTTGCATAGAAAGCGTTGATATTTCTTCCGCGGTATAACCTGCCGCCCAAAATGCGCCAATAACTGATCCAACGCTTGAGCCAACGACCAAATCAATATCGATATTGTGTTCTTCAAGGACTTTTAAGATCCCAATATGAGCATAACCTCTTGGACCACCGCTACCTAGCACAAGCGCCACCTTCGGTTTTTCAACAAAAGGTTGTATTGATTTCATAGGGATTGGCTTATCAATGCCCGTATAATTAAACGAGTAGCACCCGCTTAATAAAAACATTATTGCGATAGATAGTATGCGCATATGGGCCCCTTTAAGTATTTGTTACATTTTCCAAGTGAATCTGTATTCACAATGAATTTCTCCTAATTCTTAGCATGTTAACCGTTCAGTCCAATTAAGGGATGTGGTTAAAAATGATAAGCGATGCCAGCGCCAAACAGCATTTGATTTTCATCCCCTTCAATATCAACTATCGGACTATCAGCGGCGTCACCTAGTAATCTTTGGTAACCCGCAAGGCCCATAACAGACCATTGTTGATTCAACATATAATTAGCAAACAGTGTTGCGCTTAATCGATTAAATCCTTCTTCGGCTTCATAACGTGGTAAACCAGACACAATGCTATTTTGTTCACTGACAGAAAAGTAGGTATCGGTAAACTCATCGTTACCGTATTCCAAGATAAGGGACGCGCTAACTCGTAAGCGTTCGCCAGACATATAACTATAGGTTGAATTTAGTTCTGCGATGGTACCGTCATGCGCATCAGAAGTGTCTGTTAAAATATCTAAACTAAATGAAACTTGATCAGAGTCGCTGAAAATGCCTTGAAATAGAAAATTGATAAACGCTCCAGCTTCAATAGTACTATCAATCTCTTCAAACATTGCGATTGTTTCATTGTCCAAATCTTCATCCCGTGCAAATCGAAAACCAAACATTGGCCCAAATTCAATACCTTGCACCCTTGAAACGTTTACACGAGTCGTCAACCCTTGTACTTCAAGGTAATATTGATTGCGCTGAATACGACCTATTACCAATGGCACGATATCGGCATCATTAGCCCCGTCGTACTCAGGGATTGAAAGTGCACCCAACCCCCAAAAGCCGAATATCCTATCTTTTGGCAGCTGAGCGCTAGCGCTACCGCACGTGACACCTAAAATACAGATGCTACAAAAGGCAACAGTATTGAGTATTAACTTATTCACTTTCATAATTTTTTCCCATTTTAAATTTCGTTTTGTGAAACAACATTGGCGATTAATTGTTCATCTTCAAACATTTCCCAACCCCCACCAAGTGACTTATACAAAGCAATAGTCGCCGCCATCAACCTGGTCTCTGACTGCACTTGCAAGTCTTCAAAGGTGGTAAGCTCACGTTCTGCATCAAGTAATGTCAGAAAATTTGTTAACTCATTGTCGTAAAGTATTTTTGATAGCTCGACTGATTCTTTTGCGGCCAGCACTGCTTTGGACAATTCACGGTAGGTCTGCTTCTCTGTTTGCTGACGTGATAGTGCGTTTTCTGTTTCCTCAAACGCGTTGAGAACAGTCCTCTCTAGTGTTTTGGCGGCAACCGATTGTCTTATCTCAACGATCTTTATCTGATTGCGCAATCGACCGGCCTCAAATATGGGTAGCCTCAACATCCCAGCTGATAGAAATGTTTCACTGACATTTTCAATAAGTTCGGATGAGCTAGTAGATAACCTGCCTATGTTGGCAACTAGATTAAAGGACGGATAAAGGCACGCAACCGCAACACCAACGTCGGCATACGAAGCTGCTAATAGCCGCTCTGCTTGCTGTATATCAGGTCTACGATGAATCAAGTCTGACGTTACCTCAATGGCAATAACTTCGGGAAGAAGTGGCAGTTCATCCTCGTCATCAATTAAATCATCCAGTAAATGAGGGGATTGCCTCATTAGGACGGCTATTCGAAATCTATTCTCGCGAATATCAGCTTCGATTGCAGGAAGTCGCTCTTTTGAATTAGCCAATGATGCTTTTGCGTGACTAATATCGACTTCTCTACACAAGCCGTTTTTTATTAGCTTTGAAACTAGAATAACTGTTTGGGATTGTAGTTCTATATTGCGTTTTAAGACCGAGAGACGCTTTTGATTCCCTCGTAGCTCGTAATAGTTCCGGGCCACCTCTGAGATTATACTTAGGCGCGCGCCTCTTAGCGCGAATTCGTTACTTTGCACTCTGGACTCACTCAATCGAAGTTTTACTTCTTCAATATCCAGATTTTGCATTATAGCCATATCTATGATCCTTGTAAGGATTGCCACTTCATATTGCAATCTTTCGCATACCTTGAAAGGCTGTTTTTTCGGTGTTTCGATACTTAACATTGGCATATACTTTGTAGGCGAGTGGCGTGAAAAACATCGCAAGGAACAGACTAAACCCGATGCCACCAGCAATAACAACCGTCAAAGGCGGCCAAAAGGTCCCGCCAGAGAAAATCAATAACGGAATGAAACCGCCAATCGTCGTCAGCGTGGTAGAAAGCACATGGCGGCTGCATCCATATGTTTCTGTAATAATGGCCCAACTATCTCCCTGTTTTGCTTTAGCATTGCCGCGGATGGCTGCCAAAATCACAATTGTGTCGTTGATCACAACACCTGCCAAACCAATGGTGCCAATCAGCGGGTTAAATCCAAGAGGATAGCCCGCTATTTTTAATGACAACATCCCCAGGCCAACTGCAAGCGTTGCTACTGTAAAGACAATGCACGCCAATCCAACACTTCTAAATGTCAGAATTACTGTTGCAGCCATAAGCGTGAAAAGCACAGGTGCAAAGGTGGCAAGCCCTCCCACTGCTTGCGCCTGCTGCTCACTATCACCCGCGACAGTTATCCGATAGCCGGCAGGCACCTGCAGAGAATTTTGGATTTCCGTATAGATGTCAGAAGATACTGAGACAGCTTTTGCACTGGGAACCGTATATGCAAAGATATTATTTACACGCTGTCCGTTATATCGCGTGATACGCGCCACTTCTGGTTTTAACTCCCACGAACCAATGGCACTAGCAGGTATCCATTGCCTGGCGTCAGAAGTCACTAATTGAATATTAGACCCGTTGCCAATATCCCTTCTTTGAATATCATCAAGGCGAACGCGTACAGGTAACTCTTCCACTCCTTCTAACACACTGCCGCCTGTAAATCCTTCGAGATTATTCTGAAATTGACTGGCAATGTCAGTAAGAGTCAATCCTACTTGTTCTGCTTTCGCCTCATCGGCTTTGAACCAGAGTTTTGGAATACCGCCTTCAATCGACGCTCTTGAATGAACAATGTCTGGATGTCGGTGAACGATGCTTCTCACTTGTTCACCTAAATCGTTAAGTACTGTTAGATTTGGCCCAATTATCCGATACTCAATGGGCGCTTCTACTGGTGGACCCTGTGCAAATCGTTTTACCACGGGTTTGGCTTCTGGAAGTGCAACATTTAATCTGTTTTGTACTTCAGGCATTATTGCCGTTGCCGTTTTAGCATCTATAGCACTTACAATGGCATGCGCATACGCGTTGTTGTTGTCTTGATTGGGTATGGAATTATAGTAAACAGTTGGGCTTGAAGCACCGACAAGCCAATGCACATCGGTTATACCCTCGATGTCAAAAAGTACGTCATCAGCTTCACTAACCCGGCTTTTTGTGTAGCTAATTGCGCTACTTTCTGGCATGTAAAGGTGAATTTCAAACATATCGCGATCTGCAGCCGGAAAGAACTCCATTTTCATGGTTCCCATAGATAGAAAACCCATGATGCATGGCAATGTCACAACCAACATAAACCGCTTCGGCCTTTCGATTGCATAGCCTGTTATCTGTTTAAAACCATCAAAATAAGCGGGTTTAGTTACACCAACTTGCCACCAAGAGGCATCAGCCTGGGAAGGCGATTTTATTGGCATTGCAGACGCTGCCATTGCAGGTATAACAGTCATCGCCAAAAAAAAGGATAGCGATAATGCAAGGATCACACTGGTAGCGATTGGACTAACAAAATCTCCCGCGTTTCCAGGCAACAAAAAGATTGGCATAAATCCCAATATCGTCGTAAAGGTTGAAGCCAATAAGGGAGCAAATAAATGATGAACAGAATGTCGCATAGCTTCTATTCTGTTCATCCCTTTGTTTTGGATGGATTTTCGAATTTCATCGGTCATAACAATCGCGCTGTCTATCACAAGTCCAATGGCGATGATCATGCCGAATATCGACATCTGATGAATCTGCTGGTCAAAAAAGTTGAACGCGAAAAAAGCACCCGCGCCGGATAAAGGCAGAACTGCACCAACGACAAGCGCAGCTTTCCACCCCATAATAATTAGCACAATTAGAATCACCACGATTGCACCAAGTACTAAGTTGGAAACTAAATCCGTTAGACGTTCTGAGGTATATCCATTTTGCTCAAAAATGATTTGGGTACTTAGTCCGTTGGCATAGTCATTCTCAAATTCCTCATAAACTGAAAGTGCGCGCTCAGTCCATTTATCAACACGGATATTTTCATCAGCTCGCGCCCCAATGTAAATAATACGTTTTCCGTTTTTTACGCCTATTTGATCCGGAGGATTTCGAAAGCTTTTTGTTACGGTCGCCAAATCGCCAACCGTTAACAGCGTGCCAGATTGACTGGCAACCACCGGAATATTTGAAATGCGGACTAGATTGTCAAGTGCACCCTCTATCTCAATTTGGATTGTATTGACAGATGAGCGTACTTGGCCCGCGGATAATTTACTGTCAGCTTGTGCGATAATATTGGCAAGCGTTCCTGCATTTAGACCTAATGCAGCAAGTTCCGCATAATCTGGTACGACTGTAATTTCCTCTTCGACACCACCAAAAATCCTTACTAACTCAGTATTGCCGACATTCAACATTCGATCTTTAAGGTCCAACGCGACACGATTTAATAAATTCATTGAAGGATCAACACCATCCTCCATACTTATCCCAAAAATCAAGGTGTAGGCAGTGACTCCGCGGTTGTCATCCAAAACAGGTGTTGAAGCACCGACGGGTAGCTCATTAGAAATGTTTTGAATACGAGACCGTATTTTTGAATAAACCTCTTCATTTGTGTCATTCGTTACATAGTCTTGTAATTCAACAGAGATGCTAGAAACACCGGGCTGAGCGATACTTTCAATCGTTTTAATTTCATTAATTTCCTCTAGCGTGTCCTCTATTTTTTTGTTGATCTGAGCTTCGATCCGTTCAGCTGAGGCTCCGGGCATAAATGTCAATATGGTGCCTCCGCGAGAGGTTATGCGCGGATCCTCCAAGCGTGGTAAATTTGAAACTGCTGCCAAACCACCAATAAGCAGCACCACTATCGTTAGAACCAGTAAATGCCTATTTCTCAAATAAAGCGTTGAAACACTCTTATTGGTCGGCACGTTGGATGATGCATTCATATCTCAACCCCTCGCACTGGATTCACAATTTGACCAGGAACAAGCTTGTTAGCGCCTTTCGTCACAATATATATGTCGTTTCTTAAGGCACCCGTAACAAACGCAGCATTATCAGTGGTATGAATCACTTCGACTACATTGCGCTTTGCAGTGGAACTAGGCTTAATCTCATCGATAGAATAGACCGCCCATAGACCGCGTTGTGACTCCTTTAAGGCTTTTAGTGGAACCCAGAGCCCCTGCTGCTCAACCTCACGGACTAACGGCATCCGTGCGAGGTCACCGGGTAATATAAAATCAGGGGTTGATACAAGTGTTAGTAAAACATCAACCGTCCGGTTTTGACTGCGAAAAGGCAGTACTGTAGACACTTTTGCCTGATATTCGACATCATCAATCAGAATAGTTTTCTGCTCTCCAATATTTAGGCTTGACGCAATTTCGGGTGTGACTCCCACTCTTACGTGATAGGTCGAGTTTTGTTGAATTTCAAGCACCGGCATCCCCATTGACACTACTGTCCCCTCGTCGACATACCGTCGGACAACGGCACCATCAAATGGCGATATCAGCGTCGCTTTTTCGATATCCGTTAATACAGTTGTTAACTGTGCTTTGGCGAGCGAGACAGCTGCCGCAGAACTCTCTCTAGCTTCAAAAGCTTCATCATTTTCTTGCGCTGATACTGCGTTTGCAGCTCTAGCCCCTTTTACACGCTGATAAGTTGCTTCTGCTAGCACAAGGTCTGCTTCTGCCCGCAATAACGTAGCTTCTGCTTCATTACGTCTCGCGTTTAATCGTTCAATATCTAGAGTGGCCAGTATGTCTCCTTTCTTAACTGACTCACCCTCTTCAAAGAAGATGTCATCTACCATGCCGGATATTTCAAATCCAGACTGCGCACTCTGTTGCGCCTCTATCTGACCAATATACAAACTTTCACGCTTATAACTATTTTGAAAGTCAATAGGTTCAACCGTTACCGATTGAACAGTTTTAGTGGTTTCTACTGCAAAAGATATTCCGAAAGGCGCGGTAGTACTTAGAAGTAAAACGCCTATGATGAGTGCAATGAAAGTCAGTATTGAAAGGAAGAGTTTTATATTTTTCATATCAATGTCGAAAATATGTTGCTTTTAATTTGCAAGTAAGTATTGCATTATACTTTTAATATGCAAGTATCTATTTATTAATTTTACTTAACGTCTTAAAATGAAGGTATAAAAAGCGAGCTCAAAGAGATTGTTACACTAACTACTTTAAAGTCGGAAAACTCTAATTTTTTCAGAGTGTTGGGATGTTGTAACTTCTTCTCGTTACACTGACTGTAATAGCATTAAGGGTGCGCTAGATGAACTAGTAATCCGCAATAGAACTATTATTGATATGCGAAGCAAAGCTGAAAAGATATGGCAGTATAACAACGCACAAACCGCATTATGTTATAAAATATGTATTGCTTGCTCATGGTGTAAAGAAAGCTGTATTAAATATTTTTTAACCAAATAAAAATCTGCAACAAAATACCAAGACGCGAGTCTCAAAATCCATAATAAGACGCCGTGATTGGCAATTCTGTCATTTGTATCGATAACCATAGCCCAGTTAGAATTCGAAAATGCAATTAAAACAACATAGAAATAGAGATAAACGTTTATTCCTTAAATCAAAATGCAAACGTACTAGCTACAAAATTCTGTTGAGTTGCATTTTGTTGCTGACTGTTTCAATACCGCACGCTCGATTGGGGCCTTCACCGGTAAATGTCGAACCCGTCAAAATGCAATTGCTGGCACCAACAGCAATGCATTTTGGAGAGATTGTCAGTCCAAATGATGCAGTAGTGTCCGCAAGAACGCCTGGTCAACTTGTTCAAATCGCGAAGGTAGGTACTCGCATTAAAAAAGGAGAGGCGTTCGCGCAGATTGTCGACCAAAATATTCCGCATCGCCTAAATGAACAAAAGGCCCGAATCAACCAAGTAAGTCATCGTTTAGAGTTTCTAAACAATGAGGTGAAACGTTTAAACACATTATCCAAGCGCAACCTCAGTGCGAAAACCGAACTGGACTTTACGCGTTCACAGCGCGACCAAGCAAGTGCTGAACTAGAAGAAATGCAATCACAGTTTGAGCAAATAAAACTCAGCGATAGCTATCAATCGATGCGCGCCCCTTTCGACGGTATTATTGTAGAAAGGCTATCTGACGAAGGCGAGTTAGTGGCAATAGGCACGCCAGTAATAAGGCTCGTACAGACCAGTCAATTGGAGCTGAGCGTGAGAGTGCCCATAGACTTGTTAACTTTTATCAATGGAAATGACAACTTATTATTTAGCTCTTCTCTTGGAGAAGGGCTCGCACAAATCCGCACTGTCGTGCCTGTTGCCGAGCAACGAAGCCGTCTTATTGAAATACGTGCTTCACTCAAAGAAGAATACTGGCCGGTAGGTTTAGACATCAAAATAGCTGTCCCCACTGGTCCTGCAATGCAGGTGTTAGCCGTGCCTCGAGATGCAATTGTAATCCGTCGCGACGGCAGCCATGTAATCAGAGTTAGGTCGGAAAACAAAAGTGAGCAAGTAATGGTGACAACAGGACTGGCAAGTGACCGTTGGATAGAAATTAAAGGTGATATTAACCAAGGCGATAGGGTAATAATCAGAGGAGCAGAACGAATACAGCCGTGGCAGGAAGTGAAGATTAGTGAAACTAACGACAGATTGGTAACACTTTGAAAATTACACAAGCATCACTTGCTAACCCAACAGCCGTTACAGTTGGTATATTACTTGTCCTGCTATTTGGTTTTTTAAGTCTAAATCGATTACCTATTCAGCTCACTCCAGATGTTGAGCAGCCTCAAATAGTTGTAAATACCAGTTGGCGATCATCAGCGCCGGAAGAGATAGAATCTGAGATCCTAGAACCTCAAGAGGACGTGTTGAAAAGTCTTCAAGGTGTTGACTCTATGGAGGCCACTGCATCGCAAGGCCGTGCTAGCATTGTATTGCGTTATAAATCAGGCACCAATCTCAATAGAGCACTGCTCGATTTAATGAATGCATTAAATCAAGTCCCCTTTTATCCTCCTGACGCAAATGAGCCTATACTCTCAATAGGAGGTAACTCGGAGTTTGATGCAGTTGCCTGGTTCGGCTTACACAAACTACCTGGTAATGAAGCTCCTATCGAAAGTTATCAAGACTATGTCGAAGAAGTCATTCAATCGCGTCTTGAACGAGTACCTGGCGTATCGCAAACCAATGCTTTCGGTGGTTTACCCAATCAAGTACGCGTAACCTTTGACCCATACAAGGCCGCAGCTTTAGAACTTGATTTAATTGATGTTGCAGGAATCGTTGGGGGCAATGTTGATTCCTCTGGTGGTTTTAAAGACTTAGGACGTCGAAAATATACACTGCGTTTTGAAGGCCAGTACGATATTAAAAGCCTTGAAGAGATGGTCCTTGAATGGCGAGACAACGCACCAATTATGCTCAAAGATGTGGCTAACGTGGAGGTAAAACTCGCTGATCCCACGGGTGCCTTAACACTGGATGGAGTTCCTGCCATCGCTATCAACGCTCAAGCAGAAACAGGCGTTAATGTAATGGATGTTGATGCTGGTTTAAAAGCAGTCGTCAAAGAATTGAACGAAGGCCCCCTGGCACGTGCCGGACTTGAAATTATACAATTGTACGACCAAACAGTTTACATTAAAGACTCCATCCATCTAGTTCGTAATAATTTATTGCTTGGTTTCATGCTAGCTATTGCTGTCCTTTGGTGGTTTTTAAGGAAGTTTAAAGCAACACTGGCCGTTGCTCTATCAATACCAATTTCATTAATTGTTACTTTCATTGCCATGGATAGCCTAGGCCGAAGCTTAAACATAATTTCAATGGCAGGATTAGCGTTCGCAGTAGGGATGGTACTGGACGCCGCTATTGTAGTTTTAGAAAACATTGTTCGGATGCGTGAACGCGGAGATAATCCACACTCTGCTGCGTATAGTGGCACTAACCAAGTTTGGGGGGCACTCTTGGCTTCTACAACAACAACGGTGGCCATTTTTTTGCCCATCGTATTCCTAGATGACGTTGCAGGTCAACTGTTTACCGATTTAGCTATCGCGATATCTGTCGCTGTTGTGTCTTCACTATTGGTTGCTGTATCCGTCATTCCAACAGCTTCAACAAAGTTGCTTCAAACCATTACTCAAGTAGATCCCTACGAACCTATGTGGGAGCGCATCACAGACCGCATCATGTTACTTACTAACACAACAGCAAAGCGCCTTGTTTGGGTTGTAGGGTTGTTGTCGCTTGCCGTTACTATTACTCACTTACTGTTTCCTAAAACAGATTATTTACCTAGAGGTAATGAAAACCAATTTGGCGCTTTCTTGCTTCCGCCACCAGGGCTTAGCGTTGACGCAGGCCGGCAGGAAATGATGGATGTTATTAATGAACGCGCACAACCTTATCGAGATGGTGAAAAACAACCGCAGATAAAACACGACTGGCTAGGTATATTTGGCAACTTTGGCTTTATGGGGGGGCGAGCGACAGACCCAGATGAAATTGAATCGCTTCTTGGCGTTCTTAATCGAGAGATACTGGCCGGTTTCCCGGATACCATCGCTTTTGCTCAACAGTCACAAATATTTCAAGGCTTGGGGGGTGGACGGCGCATTGATATTGACATTCAATCTAACGATCAAGACCAACTATTAATCGCAGCCAGAGCTGCTTATAGCGCCGTTATGCAATCACTGCCAGGTGCTCAAGTTCAACCGGTACCGGGGTTAACATTGTCTGAGCCTGAATTATTGTTTGTACCTGAGGAATGGAAAATTGCAGAATCAGGTTGGACTCGCCAACAGCTCTCTCAAATCAGCAGAGCAATGGGGACAGGCCTTTACGTCGGTGATTACTTTGATGGCCAACAACGACTAGACATATTTTTGCGCGTTGAGGAATGGCGAACTCCGGAAGAACTAGCCGCATTACCAATTTACACGCCTGATGGTGGACAGCAAGCGTTGAGTTCTTTAGGTAGTGTGATACGCACAGCTGGCCCGAGTCAAATTCGGCGGGTAGACCGAAAGCGAACTATCACGATGCAAATAACACCGCCGAATGACATTTCATTGGAAGAGGCCATTACCGCCCTCAAGAAACAAGTCGATACGGTTATTTCAAGCAAGTTGGGTGATGATGCAATAATTACCTATAGAGGCAGTGCTGAAGCGCTTACCGAAGCGCTTACTAATATGGGACAGAGTTTTTTACTCGCTTTGATCATCCTATATCTTTTAATGTCCGCATTGTTCCGGTCATTTAAAGATAGCCTGCTTGTCATTTTAACGATACCACTTGCGACCGTTGGAGGGATTCTGTCTCTAAGAATTACCGACTGGATCACAGGGTTTCAACCCTTAGACTTATTGACTATGATCGGGTTTGTTATTTTGCTGGGTCTTGTCGTAAATAATGCGATTTTACTGGTGTACCAAACACGGGTCGCAGAGCGCGATGGGTTATCAAGAATTGAAGCAGTAGAACAAGCAATTCGAATGAGACTGCGCCCTATCCTGATGAGCACCCTTACTAGTCTATTTGGCATGTTACCACTTCTATTAATTCCTGGAGCAGGAGCTGAACTCTATCGAGGAATAGCGGCTGTCATCGTAGGAGGAATGAGCATAAGTACAGTATTCACGCTAATATTTTTGCCGAGCCTATTACAGTTAATGCACAGAAAAGCTGAATTAGGATTTGAAACGACAAAACCCGTAATTTTATAGGTAAAGGCAATATTAATTGTGAAAATATAGTCTCATTTCACGTCTTTAAACATTACAAGCCAAATGCGATCCATTAGATTTTTAGATTAGGAGAAATTATCTGTACCTAACCAACGTGGTAATTTGTCACACTAATGGTGTGCTGACCTATTAAGTATTCGACCTTTTGACATTAAATTTCGTTAACAATAATGAATCATATTCATTATTGTATTGAGTTTTATCCGCGTTCGTCTAAGCTTACAAATGAATTTTGTTCATTTATTTCATTACGGATAAGGTCTATCATGAAATTAGCTATATCTTATAGGGTAGCAATCGTCCTGTTGTTCACGATTGCGTTTGGGTGCAATAGTTTTGCTAAAGAAGATCCACAAATGTACTTAAAAGAAACGAACTATCTCAACTTCAGTCACAGCAGTATTCAAAAAGTACTGTCAGATATAACGAACGATAGTATGACGCAAAAAGAATTAGCTATTGCCATTCATAACTTTGTAAGAGATGAAATCATTTTTGGTTTTTCAAGACCTTTCTATGATATGTCAGCAAGCGATGTGTTGGCTGCAAAAAAAGGGTTTTGCAACAATCAATCAACTCTATTCGCTGCATTACTTCGTGGCGCAGGTATTCCAGCTCGACATCGTTTTTATTCGCTATCGGCCTCGGTGCTAAGCGGTATCATTAATCCTGGGACACGTTACGTAGACCATGCGGTTGTTGAGGTATATTTAAACGATCGATGGATCCCTGTTGATAGCTATATCGTCGATAGTAAACATGCGCGGGCTGTCCAAGGACAACTTACGAATCAACTCGGTCTTGGTATGCGAGCAAACGCATCGTTGAGCTGGGACGGCGAAACGCCCAGCTTTTCTCAATTTCATCCAGATTTCATCGAAAAAGAGTTTGGTATCTTCACCGATGTTGGTGAATTCTATGCAACTGAAGACGCGCCCAATAATCACTTTGGAATGATTGAAAAGCTAATGTTCCCGCTAGCAATTAAAAGTGCAAATGAACGCGTTAACGCCATCCGACAACGGGTCGAATAATTGTGCTATCAAACTTATTCATAAATTCACGGTTATCGACACTACCATTCAAAATGATCAAGGGTGTTTTAAAATGATTTACAGAAAAGCAATATGGCGCGTTACTATGCAAGCTAGATGCTATGTTAAACGGTCGGCGATTTTATTTGGCATCTTAGGGGTATGCTTCGTCACAACCGCATATTCAAGTCAAGGAATTGTGACGGATAACAAAAGCGCTATTGAAGCGGCGTACAATATGGAGATAATTACTCAAACTATACTTGCAGAAGCATCGAATGAAAAAATCACTCCCAGTGAAAGACACGCCTTGCTCCTTAAGTCGCTTGAGATTGAATTTATGCCTTTGGTTGACCATCAATTTGCTGCTTTTAAAGTACTTGGCAGCCATATTAGGAACGTACCAAGTGATATTTTGATTGAGTACGTTGATATTTTTTATGAATATATGACGCTAAGCTATGCGGAAATTTTTTCCCAACACACGCATTCAATGCTTCAGTTTTATGATCCACATCCTAAACAGAGTTCGAACCACTTAACGCTTCGGGCCACTTTGAAAAAGCAAAATGAACTGGACGTATTTTTATCACTGAAATTGCGGCAAGCTACACAAACTGGCCCATGGAAAAATTACGACCTCATCGTTCAAGGAAACAGCATCATCAACAATGCGCGTAATCAATATGCACCCATTTTGAGAAATCAGGGTATTGAGGCGGTGATGAGCAAAATGCAGTCCTACATCGCAGAAAATAGTTGATGGCGCGCGTGTTTTGGGTCATCAATAAAAAGAACGCCTTCCTAAGAAGGCGGTTTTAGGGGGCTGAACTTTCTAATATTATATTTACAGAGAGTTACACATTAATCTAATGTTATCGAAATGACAGTATCATCTTCAACCGTGAATTTCGCTTCATTAAAGTTTGGTGCTCGCATCGCCGGGCGTACGTTATTACTAACACCCCATGCTTCTTTGGGGATACCGAATAAGTTCGTGTCCGTCTTTTTATTCCCGTTAACATCATGGTTAACTGAAATTGCATACTCCCCTTTTTCCAACCCATCAAAAATACACGTTATTCCATTCGTTTCAGCGTCCAACCATTGCTGATTTTCCTGTCTTGCCAGCATTGGAAATCCATCTTCCACATCAAATATCGCGCACCCAATTTGTCCATCATTGGTTTTGATGTTTTCAACATTCACTGTGATTGTGCTTGCAAATGCTGAAGCACCTACACTTAATAATAAAGTTAGAGAATAAATTGTGTTTTTCATCATAATTACCTTTGGTTAATTGTTTCATTAATCTTTCATTTTGCGTGTTTCAAATAGATAAAACTGAACGCACTTTCGTTGGAACTATTTACAATTTTTAGTGAATAAATCTTTTTTTTGCAGCTTTATGAAATAGCTAGTAGGTTCTTGTTCTCCCTTTTTCATTCATGGCTTTTTCTGCTTCATCCCAGGACATTGGAAGCGAATCTTTTGATATTGACACTCTTACAAAACGCGCCTCTTTTACACCTGGAATACCCATTCGTATAGCTTGCGTATGACTCGCACTGGTAATAAACTTCTCAATGGCGTCGTCGTTTTCCCACACTGTCATTGTCCAGCCTTCATTTCCCCCAAGATCGCGTCGAACTCGATGCCCTAAATAACCCATTTGACTATCAAGAGAATTAACAACGTTGATTGTTTGTCTCCAAAACGCCTTGCGCCCTTTCCTATTGTCGTTCAATGTTACGTGCGTTATGCCCACTACAACAGTGTCTGAAGACACCGTTGGCAAAGCTTTTGATGATTGAAATGGCGTACTTATCTGAATACAACTAAATAAACCTGACATAGCTAAAGAAAGAACTAAAACTCTAACCGGCTTCATGTTGACGCGTGCCAGAATGAACATTGTGTTTCGTCATGTCACCCATAACACGAGTAAGGATTTGGACTCTCCCCCAACGTGGCGTCATGCTTAAACTATAACCAAGTAGTTTGCCAAGAAAACCAGGTCTTGTGGTAAAACACTTTCCTAATCTCTTTAATGCGTGTTGGGCGACTATTTGGGGAGAGTCTGTGTTGGCCATTATCATGTTTGCTCGGTCAGCAAATCCACTTTTAACCGGTCCAGGAGCGACTGCTAAAACATCAATCTTGTGAGGCTTAAGCTCAACATGCAGTCCTTCTGCCAACGTTTGAACAAATGCTTTTGTTGCTGCATAGTTACTTGCCCGAGGAGTCCCCTGAAAACCTACTAATGAAGAGAGTAGAATAATGCCACCACTACCTCGCTTTTTAAATCGTTGAGCATAGACTTGGGCATGTTTGACGATAGACTTGCAGTTAAGATCTACCATGTTAAGCTCGCTCTCGATTGACGTATCAATAAAATCACCAGAAGTCCCAAACCCTGCAGCACCCACATAAAGCCCAACATCGCTTTCTTTAGTATGATCTAAGACGGCATCAACTCCTTCCATTATCGATAAATCGGCAACGATCACAGCAGTCTTCACCTTATACCGTAATGCAAGCTCTACCGAGAGTTCATCTAACTGACCTTTTGTTCTTGCAACAAGAAATACATTCATACCATTGGCTGCTATAGCTTGCGCAAACGCTTTACCAATGCCGTCACTTGCTCCCGTAACGACAGCCCAACTGCCATATTGATTTACTGTTTTATTCATAACGAACCTCTCGTTTCTTAACGAACATCCAAATTACTTGCAATTCGATAGTAACTATAGTGTGATACTTGTTAATTACAAGCATCAATTTATTAGAAAAATTTAATGCATATAACGTGAGTCAATTGAATCGCAATGGTTAGCCTTACTTGTGTTTTGAAAGTTTCTTATGCTACTCTTACATGATCTTTCAAGTGAATAATTAGAGTAATTTATGGGTAATCATCGCTCATGCTGTCCAATATCGTCTTCACTAGATATTTTTGGAGACAAATGGACACTTGTTATCATTCGAGATTTCTTTGCTGGAAAATCACTGTATTCTGAGTTTTTAGACTCACCCGAAAAGATCTCGACCAATATACTTGCCAGCCGATTAAAAACTCTTGAAAAGCACGGGCTCATCATTGAAGGCAAAAAGAGCATTAAAACAGGCAAAAAGAGTTACAAATTAACGAAAAGGGGTAAAAGTCTGTACGAAGTGCTCGACGTTATGGCAAATTGGGGATTGAAAAATATAAAAGGTACTGAAAAAAGAATAAGCGTACCCGCACCTTAGCCACCGTACGATTTTAATTATATTAGACAATCCATT
>DDLV01000141.1 GCA_002340325.1 Glaciecola sp. UBA2563
ATCTAAATTACCGGTTGGCTCATCAGCTAATATGAGCGAAGGTTTTCCAGCGATTGCTCTGGCAACTGCAACGCGCTGTTGCTGGCCCCCGGATAGCTGGGAAGGAAAGTGCTTAGCTCTATGCTGAATATCAACTTGTTCCAATGCGGTTTTCACCATCTTTTGACGTTGACTCTTATCAATGTCTTTTCTAAACGTTAATGGCAATTCAACATTTTCCTCTACTGTTAAATCGCTGATGAGGTTAAATGCTTGAAAGACAAATCCTATTTGGGTGTTGCGAGTAGATGCGCGCTCTTCTTTGCTCAATTCTGTTGTTTTATGACCAGCCAGCATATACTGTCCTGAGGTTGCGGTATCTAACAAACCAATTACGCTTAGCAACGTCGATTTGCCGCATCCAGAGGGGCCCGTAATAGATATATATTCACCCTTTCCAATCGTTAAGTTGATGTCGGATAACGCATGTGTTTCCAACTCATCTGAGATGAACACTTTACTTATGCCTGATAGATTGACGACGGGTGTATTTGTTTGAGATGTCATTTTTTTCTCCTGTCTACTAAGACTGACGTAACATCTGTCTTTAGTTAATTTGAATGTTCGGAAGGTCAGCCCATTGTGTTGCGTCAGAGATAATGATTTCCTGACCAGCGTTAATTCCGCTTACGACCTCGATGTGTGTACTTGATGATTGACCAAACTCTACAGTTGTCTTTATTGCTTTTGTGCCATCTTGAGAAAGTACGAAAACATCTGAAGCGATAAGACTTCTTGCGTACATTGGTCGCCGCACAAAGAGCGTTTCTTCTTTTCTCGCTATTTCAACGGTTCCTTCGATGGTTAAATCGGGACGAGCTTCTGCAGGTGTTTGACCGATTATGTCTACATCGACTTGGACCAAACCGTTAACAACCGTAGGGTCAATGCGATTTACCCTGCCGCGGAACACAGATGTGCGTGAATCAAGTGAAACAGGTTGCCCTATGTTGACCTGATTGATGAGATTTTCAGGGATACGAAGTTCTGCAATAAAATCGTTACTTGATGCAATTTTGACGAGATTTGTGCCTGCTATCACACGCTGACCAAGCTCAATTGGAAGCTCCTGGATGACTGCGGTTTGCGTCGCAGTCACCATAAGACTGTCTACTCGCGTCTGAGCGATTGCTAGCAGATTTTCTAGACGTTTATATCTTGCGTTGCTTGCTATTAACTGTGCGTCTATATTTTTTCGTTGTGACTCAAGTCGGTCTTTTGCCAGTTGCCAGCGTTGTTGATTTTGCTCGACGTCTATCTTGGTGGTTTCAAAGTCAATTCTCGACACAGCATTAACGCCATCTTTCATCAATGAACGTTGCGCATCTAGCGTCAATAGGGAACGTTCATAGTTGAGTCTCGCTTCTAGGACAGCCGATTCTAAATCCAGTAGTTGATTATCCAATGAGGCTTTCAACGCAATGTTAGTTGCGGCCATTTCGTCGAGCTCCCATTTTCGTTCATTTAATTCCTGAATGAGATCTGGATTGCTCAAACGCATGATGGGTTGAGCTACCTCAATCATGGTACCTGGCTTAACAAAAATTTGCTCGACACTCGCATTGGTTGACGTTGTTATCCAGCGTTCATTTTTTGGTGCGAGAACACCCATTCCACGAACGTTTACAATAAATTCATCTTGTTCAACCGTCGCTGTGATAAGTTCATCTGCGTTGATCTTAGGTGTGGTGGAAAAGCCAATGCCATAAGCGATAAACGCTATCGATAATGCGCAGGCGGCGCCAACAATAACCCACGGATTTTTCAATCCTGATTTCTTTGATGATTTGCGTACAATGTCCATTTTATTTTCCTGCTCTTTATATGTCGGGAGTCAGACCAAAATGGTTTGGCCACTCGATACATCACATAATTGCAGGATATTAGTGCAGGGGGTATGCCAAAAAAAATAGGCAATAAAATCATATGCTTATTAGGTTCGATGGGATTGTAAAAGTTTTCCAATCTCGAATATGGGACGATTATTCGCAAGTAGAATTTCGATTATGGGACTAATTGTCGATGCTAAGCTCTACACCACTAAACGTATTTGCTTCGTCATCTAGGGGCGATTGACCAACGACTGCTCGATCGGTCGCAAGACCCGCTTGATTAATCAGATAGGTTTTTGTGCCAATCGCACGTGCTTGCGCAAGCGACGTTAGCGCATCCGTTGGAACACTGATGGATTTAACGACAGCGTTGTATTGTTCTTCTACGGTTATTGTTTCCGGCTTCTCCGAAAGTTCCAGTGTGTTATAGCGTTCAAAGATAGCGCTTTCCCAACGCGTTCCTCTAGTGTCGACTTCTTCTTTGGATAAACCGCCTTCAAGTAAATGTTGCTCTAAGATATCTATTTGCAAACGTAGCTCATCCAGTTCAGATTGAATGCGACCGCTGATGAGTACAGAGAGTTGAGGGCGCTGGCCCAATGCTTGCGCAAGAGCGTTCAAGCGTTTACTTGCACCTTCAGTCAGCTCACTAGAACCGGGCAAAAACTCTATGCGTTGCAAATCTTCATCGCTACCTGCAAGGCTTGCCAGTAAGCTAAATGGCGAAGTTATCACTTTTGTTATGACATTAAAAAAGGCCCCAGCAATAACGCTCCCGAGCCCGAACTTAGGGTCATCAACATCGCCAGAGACGGGGACTTGCATATCAATAACACCGTTTGCATCGGTTAAAATGGCCAAGGCAAGTTTTAACGGTAGATCCACTGCTTTATCGCTTTCTATTTTGTCGCCCAGCTGCAGTTTGTCTATACGAAGTGAGTTATCGCCCTTGAGCTTATTATTTTGAAGCTGATATTGTAAATCGAGATTCAGTAGGCCGCTATTCATCGCATAACCCGCATACGTGCCAGAATATGGCGATAGTGTTGCCATATCAATGCTATCAAAGGTAAGGTTTAGGTCTAATGCCAATGGATCATTAAAGGGAGATAAAGTGCCTGATAGCAATACTGGCGCATATTGGTCGACGGCACCTTTGATATCAACTGTCGCGAAAGCACCAGGTGTCGAGTCAAGATTAAGGATCTCACCTTCCATGTCACCGACTACGGTTCGAAAATTGATGGGTAGTGATTCATCCATGAAATCGATATCTGAATTAGCGAACGTTATTGACGGGATCTTAAAAGACCAAGGTGATTCAGATTCAGGTGAATTTTCATTCGTTGTTACCTCTTTTGCGTCAGTCGACTGTGTTTGCCAAACATTGGACGCGTTAATCGAACCGTCTTGATTGATGTGAATGCGCCCTACTAAACCTGAAATATCGATGTTATTGATCAACACATCGCGATTTTCCATGTCGACGTTAAGACCGCTGATCCCAACGCTATCAAGACTTGAAATACGTGCGTCGTCGACGTTTGTGTGTATGACAAAGTCATTGAGGTTACCCTCTAATGCAATGTTTGAAGGCATAAAGCCAGCCAGCCTGGCGGTGCCAGTCACATCGACATTTCCATTTTGAATACTCGCCTGTAAAGGGGCCGGTAAATTAGGGTTTAGCAATGGCAACACTAAGTTCTGCAAATCATACGCTATATCTCCAGCACCGGATGCCAGTGCCAACTTTGCTGTAAGTACAATTTTGGTCGCTTGGTTGAAAGATGCAGAGAGGGTTGCGTCTGTTTCACCGGAAAAAGGCCACGATATGTTTTTGATATTCGCGTTAATAGGTTCAATTGATAACGTCTCTGGCATTGTAAAGGGTGAGCGCCAGCTAACATTGATATTGTTCAAGTCTGCTTCTTTGAGTGTAACTTGCCAATCGTTAGGTACAGGTTCCGACGTGGCACTTTGCGTTTCTTCTTTCTTGGTTTTTGTTACGTCAGCTGTGTTCTCTTCTTCTGTAGAAGGCAAAAAACCCTCAGTGAGACTTATAGTCGATCCTTCCATCCAGCTGGCCATTGAAAGACTATCAATAGACAGCTTGTCCATTGAAATCTCACGTTGTTCGCTGTCTACATTGATATTATCTACGGCTAACATCGGTAGGCTGATTGAGGTATCGGGTAGTTCCTCAACATTCTTTGGTAAGACATTGATATCGACCAGCCCAACACTCGCGTTATTAACGTTGTAGCTTAGTGTCTCTTGCCACTGAAGCGCATAATTCCCACTCACGGAAAGATTGCCCTGTGTTAACTCAAATGATAAAAACGGCGATGCAAATTCCCATAGTTTTCTTAAGTTCATATCATTAATAACTAACAAACCAGAACTGCGAGACTGTGGTATTGATATCTCTCCTTCCCATCGTAACGTGCCGCCGCCATCCGCTTTTAAATCAATAGTGTAGGGTTTTACTTCTTCAAAGACCGTCGAAAGCTCGCCCACCTTAACATGTAGTCCATCCCAATTGCTTTCATAAGGGTTTGCTCGGGCAAGATCGATGAAGGTTAGTCTGTCAGAATGAATATCCAGCTCGTGAATTGTAACACCGGGTATACCGCTCTTTTCTTCCGTCGGTTCTGTATCGGGTTGTTCCGGCGGAATAAGGCTTGAAAAGTTAAATTCGGTTTCAGTTAGACGAGAAACCGTTAAAAAAATGTTCTGCAAGGAGATCTTGTCAAGTACCCATCCAGTCTTCCATATACTTGCAAGCGACAGGTTTATTTCAGCTTCGCTAAAACTCAAGACGAGTTCACTATGTTCGTTTTTTAACTCTGCTTCGCTTGCATCCAAACTAAGCGTAAACGGATTGAGTAAAACCCAACCGGTTGATAATTCCCAACCGTAGTTGTCTTTCATGTATTTGTGCGGGAAAAAATTCAGCGCTGGCGTAATGATAAGCAGCGTAAGCACCAGATAAACGGCATAGATAATGACTGAAACTCGCAAAAAAGATCGCACTTTTTGGTTTTGCACCCGTTAAACCCATATCAAAAATTTCATACTTCGAATATAAATCATGAACGAGTGAGGGCGCAACTAAAGGAT
The DNA here is from genome assembly GCA_002340325.1 of Glaciecola sp. UBA2563. GTDB lineage: Bacteria > Pseudomonadota > Gammaproteobacteria > Enterobacterales > Alteromonadaceae > Glaciecola. The sequence goes on from DDLV01000141.1 coordinate 4,992, forward strand.
GATTTTTCGTTCGCCATCGACACGCTCAAGAATAAAAAAAGATTTAGCATTAATAGCGCTAGATATTTTTAAAATTTCTGTCGCGGTTACCAAACGTATAGTCCAACTGTACCCGCATGTCTTCAGCTTTTACTGCTTGCCCGTCTTCAAACTTGGGTGCGTACCGCCATCTTTCGAGTGCTTCTTTACTCACCTCTTCAAAACCACGGTGAGACGATTCAAGTACGGCTATATTTTCGACAAATCCATATGCACTAATATCAAAGGACAGAAGCACCCAGCCTTCCTTCCTATTCCTTGCCATTTTCGTTGGGTATTTTGGCGGTAGCCTGAAAAGTGGCTGGGGTTTTATATCCTCTTGCCATGGCGTCATTT
>DDLV01000149.1 GCA_002340325.1 Glaciecola sp. UBA2563
CGCGAGCCCGAGCGGACATGGATGTTGTTAGCGTCTTTTACCTGTAAACATGTCCGCAGCTAGCATACTTGCATGTACTATCAGCGCTTGAGCATTAGCATCTACGCATAATTGCATGCACTATCAGCGCATCGTCATTTACATCAAGTTTGTGCTTGGACTACTGTTAGTTCTTCATCGTGGAGATTCATAAGCGTCATTTGGTTTCCCCACACATAGCCTGTGTCGAGACCTATTAATCGACTATTTCTTCTCATGTGGCGTGACATATAGCCGTTGAGGCTAGCCCAGTGTCCAAAAATTATTCGATGAGCTGGTGTCAAATTGGGGTTGTCAGCGTGAAACCAGGGGTTCAAATGGTAAGGTGCTAAGCTGGGGTGACACTTTGTCGTAAATTCTAACCTTAACTCCTGCGTTAAATATCGCATCCTTGTCATCGCATTTATGATGAAACGATGCTCGTCCGATTCATTCATACCGGGATGCCAAACGTCAGGATCGTTCCCATACATCGATGTCAAAAACGAAACAACATTTTCACCTTGCAGTTCCATTTGGATGCGTTCAGAAAATTTGAGGGCTTGTTTAAACGACCATTTTGGATATAGACCTGCATGCACAATAAGTGTTTTTGGTTTTATTTTGATCGCTAATGGTTTTGTTAACAGCCAGTCGATAATCGAAGAAAAGGATTTATGTCGAATGAGGCTTTCCAGATGATCGTTTGGTTTTGGTTTTCGAATGCCGTGCGCAATGGCAATGAGATGCAAGTCATGGTTACCCAATACGGTATCAAAGCTATGCCCCATATCCTTTAACATCAAGACAGTGTTTAGTGAGTCTTCACCTCTTGCGACAATATCACCAACGGCGATAAGTTTATGCTTGTCAGGATTAAACTTGGCTTTATTTAAAACAAGCTGAAGACCTTTATAGCAACCTTGGATGTCGCCAATGACAAACGATTTCATTTTTTTAATTTAGCTTATTGGGTACTGCTAGTGTGAACACGGATATTGGTGCTTTGATTTCTTCTTTTTCTGGTGTTTCAAATAGATAAAATCCTTGCATTGTCCCAACTTCTGTTTTGATCATCGAAGCACTTGTATAAGTAAACGTATCTCCAGGCGATATAAGCGGTTGTTTCCCTACCACGCCTTCTCCCTGCACCTCAGTCTGATCACCATCGCCGTTGGTTATCAGCCAATATCTGCTGAGTAATCGTATGTCAGCGGGTGTATCATTTGTTATTGCGACGGTATAGGTGAAAACATTGACTACTTCGTTGTCGTCTGTTTTATCAGATATTCCCAAGTACTCCGTTGATACATCTATTTTAATGTTTTGTTGTTTGTTCATATAGATTTGCCAAAATAGCGTATTCTGCCAATGAAAGATCCTGCGCTCTTACGTTTGGGTCTATGTCCGACTGTGATAACTGTTCAACCGTCAATACACTTGAAAGACTGTTTTTTAGTGTTTTGCGTCGCTGATTAAATGCAATTGAGACAATTTTCTCAAGCGCTTTTACGCTATCAACTTTTACTGGAGGAGACTGATGCGGAAGCAAACGAATGATAGCAGATTCCACTTTAGGCGCGGGTTTAAATGAATGAGGGGGTACCATTAGAACAGGTAGCGCCTGGCAGTAGTAAGCACACATGATGGATAGACGTCCATAAAGGCTATCGCCAACGCCAGCGCATAACCTTTTAACGACTTCATACTGTAGCATGAAGTGCATATCCTCAATTACATCAATCTGGTCAAACAGATGAAATATCAAAGGCGTCGAAATATTATACGGTAGATTGCCGAAGACTCTGATTTTAGAATCACCATTTGTTAGTAGAGATGAGAAGTCCACACTCAGTACATCTGCCTCTATAACGGTAAGCTTCTCTTGCAAAAAAGGATGTTGTCGAAGCCTAGTTGCTAAATCTCTATCCAATTCAATACATGTCATGTTTGAGATTAATTCTGCTACAGGTTCCGTTAGCGCACCAAGACCTGGACCGATTTCGACAATATTCTGTCCGACTTCTGGCGCAATAGCACTTACGATTTGATCGATAATATACTCATCATGGAGAAAGTTTTGGCCAAATCGCTTACGCGCCCGATGCCCGAGGTGGCGTTTGCTCACGTACTTCTCTTGGCAAGATCGATGGCGGTTTCAAGTGCTCTTGCCATACTTCCGATATTCGCATTACCCGTGCCTGCAAGGTCGGCTGCTGTACCGTGGTCGACGGATGTACGGATAAAAGGAAGCCCCAAGGTTATATTTACGCTATTTCCAAAGCCCTTAAATTTCAGCACTGGCAATCCTTGGTCGTGGTACATCGCAAGTACGACATCTGCGTCTTCCAGATACTTTTCATGGAATATCGTATCCGCTGGCAGTGGCCCTATAATATCAAGCCCTTCGTTGCGAAGAATATCTAATGTGGGTTTCATCACTAGATTTTCTTCTTGGCCTAAATGGCCGTCTTCGCCAGCATGCGGGTTCAAACCGCACACATAAATCCGAGGTTTGGAAATACCGAATTTCAATTTAAGGTCGGTATTCATGATTTTGATGACTTTATCGAGGCGTTCGGGGGTGATTGCCTTAGAAACGTAAGCGAGAGGGATGTGAGTAGTGGCAAGACAAACCCTTAAGCCATCGGTGGCCAACATCATGACGACATCTGCGGTATTGGATTGTTGCGCAAAAAACTCTGTGTGACCACTAAACGAAACGCCCGCTTTATTTATAGTGCCTTTGTGAACAGGCCCTGTGACAACAGCATCAAAATCCCCTTGGATGTTTTGGTCGCAGGCCATACGCAGGGTCTCGACGACATATGCACCGTTTTCTACATCCAACTTCCCTGGTTCTACAATTGTCGCAACAGGTATATGATGGATAATCATTTCGCCTGGCTTTTGGATATAGTCCATCCCAGCTGTGTATGGCAACATCTTTATTTTGTGTCGAAGCTGCTGCGCGCGCTGCAACATCATCTCTGCATCAGCGTAGACTACTATCTGCGCATCCCACTGCTGTTGCGCCAGTTCGACCATAAGATCAGGGCCAACCCCTGCAGGCTCACCTGGGGTTACAGCAATTCTTGGTAATTCACTCATTTTTCTTCCTACGATTCTAATACTTCAATGTACGCTTTGTCTCGTAGTTCGCGAAGCCATGCATCTGTCTCTTCCTGAAATTTTCGATTGAAGATGAGTTGAGACGCTCTATCTTCTTTGCGTTTTTCTGTAGCATCCATTGTGCGCCTATCGATGAGTTGTATAAGGTGCCATCCGTGTTGTGAACGCACTGGTAAACTGTATTCGTCTTGTTTTAAAAGTGCCAGAGTATCGCGAAACTCAGGTACATATACATCTGGATCAGCATATCCTAATTCACCTCCGCGAAGCGCAGAGCCCGGGTCTTCAGAATGTTCTTTAGCTAATTCAGCAAAATCAGCACTACCGTCCATTAGTTGTTGTCTAAAATCTACGAGCATGTCGTATGCTTTCTCGTCACTTAGAATTATAGAGGGTTTAATCAGAATATGACGTGCATTAACTTCTTCTACTTCAACAACTTCAATGCCTCGAGTATCCATTATTTTAAGAATATGAAAGCCAGCACCTGAACGTATGGGGCCAATGAGTTCCTCTTTTGCTTTTCCATCTACAGCTTCAGCAAATAACGTTGGCATTGAGTTAATATTCATCCACCCCATATCGCCGCCATTTAATGCCTCTGAGCCAGAAGATGAACCGATAGCGAGGCGGGAAAAGTCCGAACCATCATTCAGCAGGTCGATGATACGCTCGGCCCGTTCTCGAGACTCTGATATCTGTTTATCATCGGCGCCGCTTGGAATACCCACTAAAATATGTCCTAGTCGATACTCTGCTTGCGTTGCACCTTGTTGTTCAAGTAATTCAACCAATGTTGAAATTTCTTGTGGCGTAATATAAATGCGTCGACGCACATTCGCACGGCGTACTTCGCCCATAATAAGTTGTTTGCGAACCTGTTCGCGATAGGTTTCGTAAGTCAAGCCTTCTAACGCGATTTGTCTTCTGAACTGTTCCGGTGTTGCGCCTTGTTGCTGTGCCATATTGTTAATCGTCTGATCAAGTTGGGGGTCGCTTATTTGGATACCCATTCTCTCTGCCATTTGCATCTGCAAGCTCTCAACAATCAGCCGTTCAATCGCTTGTGTTCTCAATGCACGCTCGGAGGGTAACTGCTGACCTTCTGCTTGCGCAGTTGATTTAACGTTTGCCACCAAGTCTGTAATTTCGCTTTCTAAAATTACACCTTGATCAACAATTACCGCTACTTGGTCCAACAATTCCTTTGCAATCAGCTGACTAGAAAATGCGATTAATAACGATGCCAAAAACCATTTATGTAAAACTTTCATCATGTAAATACTTTTTTGCTCTCTAATTTAATAAAAAGGGCTGGCGATAACCAAACAACCCTTGCTGTAGCATATCTATTTTACTACGATTTCGCTTGTTATTGCTAAGCCCTCTAAACACAAACTGTAAAGCAATACTTGAATCAAACTCATTGAGGTCACGAATACCTTGATTATTAAAGCGAGTTGCCAGACGCCGCTGCATGGTTAGACGAACTGCCCAACAGCAACTCTCGTATTCAAGACCAATAAAACTCTCAGAGGTTCGTTCTAATTCGACATCGCGATAATAGCGGCCCACCCAATGCCAATTCTCACTGAGCGGCCAACTGGCAGAAACACCGATTTGGTTTATTTTCTCGTCAGATAAATCTCTTATGTAGCGGTGGTTGAGTTGAATTAACTTATTTTCATCAAGCAGGTATTCCGTCGAAAAACTACTTCTGTCGACCTTATCCGTCGTTGCACTTACCTGAACATCCGTATGTAAAAACCAATTTTGATTGATTTGCCAGTCTATTTCAGCTGCAACTGCTGAGCGATTGGTTGTTCTAAAGCTGTCTTGTAACCTTGAATCTTCCAAATATACAATTTGACCAATACTGGCGACAAAGACTTCGCGGTTACTTTCGTCGATCAGTCTCGATGTTGCACCAAACGTAAATTGATTGTTGTCATTGATACGGTCAAGTCCTGTGAACTCTTGCCCCCTGAATAAGTTACTAAATGTAGTGAGCAACTCAGTAGTATCATACAGACCAATGTTGGATTGGTCCTCGAAGCTAGTGAATAAATACTGCGCCTTTGGCTCAAAAGTTAGCATATACTTACCGGCTGGACCAGACTCAGGCCGTTCAAAGAATAACGAGCCAAATAAACGCGCTTGACCTATAGTACGGTTTACCGTTTCTTCTAGCTGCGATTCGTTGTCTGCAATATCCTGATTGTAGAAAGTGTGCATCACTGTCGCCTCCGCCATCAACTCGCCCCACGCACGTTGATACGGAATATTGATAGAAGGCGCAATATGCGCGCGTGCGGCGTCTGGCAGTAAGTTGCTTTCATTGTCAAAGTAGGCAACTTCTGAATCCAGTGTAAAATTCATCCAATCGGTTAATGCTGACGTGTAGGAGAGTTTTGCTTCTGGCATTGCTCTGTAGTTGGTGTTAAAACTGCCCAACGTTGTAAAGTCCTTAACAAACATTGAGAAGTTAAGGTTTTCATCATAGAAAAATACGCCCAACTTTTTGTTTAGGTGAGTGTCTGCTTGATTGAAATAATCATTTCCTAAATCGACAATGTAGTTGTCGTCACTGATTCCGTTTATATCAGCCAGTATTGACCAGTTTTTAGAAAGGCTTCCTTGATGTGTATAGCGATAGAAGTAGCGCTCCTCATCATCATTGCGATCAAGATCGTTTGGCAAATACTCAAGCTGCAGTTCGCCGGCATGGTTTTCTGTTAAATAACGCCACTCATTTTTTAGCTGTAACCCTCTATTGGTCATATATCGAAGGCTAATGGTTGTGTCTAAGTTAGGTGCGATATTCCAGTAAAATGGTTGTTCATATTCTGCTCCAGTACTGCTTGAACTGCTGAATTCTGGAAATAATAGCCCCGTTTGTCGTTCTGTGGTGATTGGAAAAGCAAAGTAGGGAAGATAAAAAATTGGGATGTTACCAATATAAAATACGGTATGTTTAGCTTCTCCAAATGGCTTATCTTTGGCAATGCTGATTTCACTGGCATTAATTTTCCAATCTTCACCGCCTTTCGGGCACGTCGTAAAGCTCACATCTTCAAGCAACACGCCTCGCTCTTGTGAAATGGATAAAACTTCTGAGTTACCTCGGCCATTAACACTGCTTAGCTGATATTCAGTTGACTCCATCTGCAGCAATTTTAATTCTGCATTGAGTTCAAGCCCACTGCTTTGCACTTTAATAACAGGGTCTATGTAGTCAACTTTACCTTCTGCTCTAATAAATTGACCATTGTTTTCTATAATGGCTGAGTCAGTTTGAATAAGTCTGTCTGGCGTAGCAATTTCCACATTGCCCACAAAGGTTGCTAATTGATCTGATATAATTTGTGTGGCGTCCGAATTCACATGGATTTGATCTTGCGGCATCAATTTCGTTTCAAATTGATACACATCCACCTGGCATGTCTGTGCTGAATTGGCATGTGCGCTAATAAAGAGCGTACTAATTAAAAATATAGGCGAGTATATGTGGTGCTTCATCGAGTTTATTTTGAGGAGGATTAATGCTCTTTTTTCTGTTTTATTTTGACACTTTTTATTTATAACTTTTTAAATGTATCACGCCACAGAGTTTATAGGTTAAGCAGAGATAAACCAAATTATAATGTAAGAAAAAGACTTATGTAGCTACTTTCTGCTGTTCTTACGCAAAGAAATGATAGAAATTGGGCGAATAATAGATAGGAATTACAAATGGGGTATTGGGGAAAGGTTATTGGCGCAATTATTGGCTTTGCCATTGTGAAGTTGCCAGGTGCTATCCTGGGACTTGTTATTGGACATTTTTTTGATGTTGCGTATAAAAAAGAATTCTACCGACAAGGCGGGTTTGGAAGATTCTTTGCAAAGGTAGATGAAATAAAAAACGACGCGGTTTTCTTCCATGCGCTTTATTCAGCGCTTGGGCATATCAGCAAAGCAGACGGACAGGTAACCAAAGCAGAGATCGAAGTCGCATCGAAGTTAATGGATGAAATGCGACTACAAGGCAATGTAAGGAAAGAGGCGCAACAAGCATTCAGAGAAGGGAAGGCACACGATTTTCCTCTGCAAGATATGTTAAAGGAATTCAAGCAGCAGTGTCATGGTAGGACAGATATTCTGCAAATTTTCCTGGAAATACTCATCACTGCAGCCTTTGCTGATGGCACACTTTCCCAACCAGAAAGACAGGTATTACAAAACATTTCAACCTCATTGGGGTTTAACAACAAGGATTTGCAGTTTCTGATTGCAAGTTATGAAGCTGCTCAGCGTTTTCGCAGCTCTTACAAAGGATACAAAAAGTACAACGATCAACAATCAAAACGCAGCTACGCAAGCGGCAAAACAACACTAGAAGATGCGTATAAGGTGTTAGGTGTTACTAAAACTGCTGAGGATAAAGCTATTAAACGGGCTTATAAGAAATTGATGGCGCAAAATCATCCCGATAAACTACTTTCAAAGGGGTTACCGCAACAAGCATTAGATATGGCAAATAAAAAGACGCAAGACATTCAAGCCGCGTATGAGCTGATAAAAGAAAAGCGCGGATTTAGCTAGGTTAATCAGATGGTCAGTGATATCGAGTTGATCGATGAGTTTTTAAACATGCTATATTTTGAGCGAGGCTTAAGTGATAATACAATAAGTGCATATCGTACCGATTTGCACAAATTCGAAGCATTTCTCACCAAATTTACTCACGTGACGTCACTATTGCTTGTTACCACTGATGATATTCAACGGTATCTCAAGGAGCGAGTAAAGCAAAAGTTATCTCAACGCTCTACATCAAGGTTTTTGAGTACACTGCGAGCATTTTACGCTTATCAGCTTGAACAACAGCTTATTTCGGCCACTCCCGTCGCTAACATAAGCAACCCAAAGTTACCCCAGTATCTGCCAAATACGCTGTCAGAATCTCAGGTTAACGCACTTCTTGATGCACCTGATACTGAAAAACCTATTGAAATGAGAGACAAGGCGATGCTGGAATTGCTTTATGCAACTGGTGTAAGAGTGTCTGAGTTGGTTAATCTGCAAATGCATGAAATGAGCCTTGTACAAGGCGTTATCCGCATAATCGGGAAAGGCGGCAAAGAACGATTAGTGCCAATGGGCGAAAATGCACAGGATATTCTTGCCGATTATATAAAGTTTGCCAGACCGGCGTTACTAACTCGTCCGACTAATACTGTTTTTCCAAGTAAACGCGGCAGCACTATGACACGTCAGACCTTTTGGCATAGAATAAAGCACTATGCAAAGGTTGTTGGGATTGAAGCTGATTTGTCTCCGCATACATTACGACATGCATTCGCCACACATTTGTTGAACCACGGCGCAGATTTGCGCGTTGTGCAGATGCTTTTGGGACATAGTGATTTGTCGACGACACAGATTTATACGCATGTTGCAACGCATCGACTTGAGACATTAGTGCATCAGCATCATCCACGAGGGTAAAAAAGAAGTATATATTGGAATAATAGACGCCATAACCACACAACTTGGCGTCAGGTGAAATTTTCTACACGCAATCCGGTCTACTCTATGTAATGTTCTATTTTACGTAGACGATATAGATCAAATGGTCGCTGGCCATTTAAAACATTTTATACCTTTAGGGGACAGAATTTTTAATGAAGTTTATACAAAACACCAAAATCAAACTGATCAGTATCGTCGCGCTGATGGTTGTAACAAGTGCGGGATGTTCTGAAGTGGCTAATGACCAAACACCCTCAGAAACAACACCCGAACCCAAGGTGGTAAAGCAAGCTAATGCTTCGTCAGTGGATACTGCAAGTCTTGAAGAGGCTCTGGGTAATCGATTGAATCTGGACATAACGGCGATTGCTGATTCGCCGGTAGAAGGACTATTGCAATTGTATACTGACAAAGGTCTATTCTATGCCAGTGAAGATGGCAATTACTTCTTGCAAGCTAGGGTTTACAATATTACCGACGGCATAATTGATGAAACTGAAAATGCGTTAAAAGATATGCGTCTCTCTGGCATCGACAAATTTTCTGATTCAGCAATCGTTTTTAAAGCAGAAGATGAAAAATATGTCGTTGATGTTTTTACTGATGCTACATGTGGCTACTGCCGTAAATTGCACAGAGAAATCAGCCAGTATAATCAGCTTGGCATCACCATAAGGTACCTGGCATTTCCGCGTTCGGGACTCACTGGAGAAAACTACGATAACACGGTGTCAATTTGGTGTGCTGAGGATCCAAATAAAGCGATGAATCTGGCGAAGGCAGGAGCAGAAATTGCCGCTGCTTCATGTGAAAACAACGTTGCAGAACAATACCGATTTGGACAAAGTGTCGGTGTCAATGGTACGCCAAACATCATCATGCCTGACGGTTCTGTTGTTCCTGGATATCAGCCTGCTCCCGCACTAGCCGCTGCCCTGCAAAGCGCTGGTAGCTAGACATTTGTTATTTATAGAAAGTTTGTTTAGCGTCTAAAAAGGCGCTGTGCAATACCAGAGTCAGGCAAAGTTAACTTCTCCTGGCTGTAACGATATATCTAAATTCTGGATCAGTGTCGATTACGTCAAAAGGATAGCAGGTCACCAAAATCAGCTTATCGTCACTGCTCATTACAGGTAGCTTCGTAGTTTCTCGGTGAACCACTTCAATCTCATCAACGACAAACGTTGATACCTTAGAAGGCGGCGTTTCTAGTAATATCTCGCTGCCCACTCGAAGGCGCGCGAGACTAGAAAAGTGTGTATCCCGATGCCCGATGACAATCTTGGTTCCTTTTGAATCTAATTCATATGCATTATCGACGCGGGTTGGGCCAAACGCGAGATTGCGCATATTTGTGCCTTCCAATACAAACAATTCTTTCTCGCCGATCAATAGTCTTGCAACTGGGTAAGTGTCTGCCCACGGCCATGGGGGTATAGCTTTCTTGCCTTTGCTATCGTTATAACTCTTCTTAATCAATACCTGAGCTAGCGTCGCTTTCGCGGGAATATAATAGCTTTTAGCTAATATAACCGCTCCCAATATACCAATAATGAAAACGGCCATGAGGATTACTGTTGGAATTCGCCTTGGTATTTGCGTTGGCAATAGATTAAGGCGCCTCATCTCAAACTCCTTCTTGCTACCAGTAGAAGCGCTGATAAAAGTATGAGTATAGCGCCCAAAATTCGGGTAAATAAAACATCAGCAGATGTTGAAGGTAGATGCTGCATTTTTATGACTGCAAGGGAATCGACGTTTGTTTGCTGGGTAGTTTTTGTTCGTTCTGCCAGCGCGCGATCGGCTTCGTGATCTATCGCAATCAAGCTCGTGAACTGGGTGACTAAGGAGTGTTTTAATGCAAGGTCAGTGACGTTCTCTTGGACATACTTTTCTAATGCTTGGTAGTCGTTAGTTGTGCTCTCATGACTCCGATGGGGCCTCGCTGATGTATTTAGCATTCGCATTAGATGCTGAATCTTCTCGTGCGCCCACTGTTTGGAAATACTGACATGTCCAGAAATATATGATGGTGCCAGTTTCCTGTTAATATCCTTTAGCACAATGCCTCCAAAATCACCGGGTAACGCGCTTTTCGCCGAAACTGTCAAAGCATCTGAATGTATCAGTCCTTCTTGAGAGTTGGCTTGATAAAAAAGAAAGAAAGGTTCACCCGCATATAAATCCGGGAGCTTTTTTGGAAAATACGAAATAGTGCTATTTGCTTGTAACGTGTTTACTGAGACATCAGTCCATGAAGGGTGTTTTACTTTATCTAAAAAACGCTTCATCTCTTGCTCAACATGCGACAAATCTTCGATAAATACTGATAAGCCTTTACCCGCTATTGCAGCTTCATCCATGAAATATCCGTTTGGCGCATTGCCAATTCCAACGGTAAATAACCTCGAGCTTCCAATGTCCTGCTTAATCTTCGCCAGTATGTCTGATTCATTGCCAACACTGCCATCCGTGATAAAAATGAATTGGTGTATGCGATCACCTTCTACTTCACGATAAAGATTCAATTTGAATGCTAACTCAAGCGCACTCAACATCTCCGTGCCACCATCGGCTTCAAGTTGTTGCAAAAAGTTAACTGCGTTCATTTTGTTTGCATCAGATGCCGTGCTAGATGCGCCCCACAACGCAGTGGGTTTTGAGTTAAATTCAACGATATTAAAACGATCGGTATACGCCAGATCTTCAATAGCAAATGCCAATGCTGATTTTGCTTGTTCGATAGCACTTCCGACCATTGAACCAGACGTATCAAGGATAAAAGTGACATCCCGTTTCAAATGGACATCAACATTTGACGGTGCTAGCATTGAAATCATGCCATATGTGCCGGTATCGGAGCGCTCCTGAATATGACTAAGCTGAGTATGGCTTTTTTCTTCGAGCGCCCAGCGTAAGACAAAGCTAGCGTCCTTAAGTTGGGATTCTGTTGTTTTCACTTCATATTCGACGGAATTATATTGTTGCGTCTCAATCTGATGGTGTAATGACTCGATATTTATTATAGGAAGTCCCATATTAATACCAATTGCAATTTCAGTCGGATGCAATACTGGCGCTGATATAGCCCTATCTTCAATGCTTTTAGGAAGCGAGCCTTGCGTTTCTCTATCAGTGCGATCCGGTGGGTAATATTTTGGCTTTACCCCGGTAGGAAGCCTTAACTCATATCCCATATCTGAAAATTTGAGTAACTGCTGATATTCAATCTCAACAACAATAGCTTCATTGGGGGGAATATTACTCAGCTGGTTTTTGAATATATCTGGGCGTATTTGTTGAACAAGACTGGCACTTTTGCCTGCCGTTTTGGCTTGTTCGAACATTTGTTGTGCTTTTTGCTTAGGCTGTATCTCACCGATAATTTCGCGTCCTCCAACGCGCATAATGAGAGAGTCGACTGCAGCGCCATTCGGCAGTGGAAACACATAAATTCCGTCTTGCCAAATCCCCGCATTGTTTTCGAATGTCTGCGTGAGTCTGGTGCGTACAATTGGGCCTGTCACCGTTACATCAAATTGGCTGTCGACAGTTTGTGCTTGGTAGTAGACAGGTGCGATAGACGGTGATGAAACATGGCTTGCGGTATCGGAAATGTTCTCAACAGCAGTTTCATTCGGTAACGTAATAAAATAAAAGCTGCCGGTTTCAGTATTATAGATGTTGTTTACGATTTGAGACGGAGACAGCTCTGCATTTGTCAGCGGTGCTACTTCTCTCGTTATGGTGAGTTCCTTGGTCTGATCCTCATGCTGTGTCATTTGGATACTGCTTGATGTGCCAGGTGTTGCAAGTAGATCTGCCATTGCGTGAAGAATACCTACCGTTCCAATCACAGCTAACAGTACGGTCAATTTTGTTAATTGATTCATGAGTTGTACCTAACGTTTGCGCCAATTAAAGCAGGGTTAACAAAGCCATATGAAACAAGCGCAATAAAAAGTGCGCTCAAAAAAGCACAGATTGCTAACGAATATGTGCTTTTAGATGGCTATAGTTGTCATTTATTTTGGTTCGGAGCAGCGGGATTACTTCGCTGCCGTCAAAATACTTCCTTTGGGGATCAGTTGGATGCTCACGCGTCTATCAAAGAACAAGCTTTCTTTTGACGACTGATTTAAATCACGTTGTGTTGCTTCTCCATTACCCGCGTAAGTGACTTGTTTTTTATCAACATTCAGCGCAATCAAATACTTCGCAACTGCCTCAGCGCGCGCATCTGATAATGCTTGATTAAATGCGCTGTCTCCTCGTTGGTCGGCAAATCCTTCCAGACGTACATTAAGTTCAGGAAACTGCTGCAAAATTTCGGCAATGCTGGCAAGTTGCGTGTGATAAACGTCTTCAATAGCAACAGATGATGTTTGAAACTGGATATTTGTTTGCATATTGCCAATTCTCTCTTGCAGCATTTGCTGCTGTGATTTCTCAAAGTTGACGGTTTGCATCATCTGTTTCTTTTTCATCGAGTGCAGATCAGCATGCAGTGCTAAAAGTTCATTGCTTTGCCTTTCCAGCTCTTCATCTGCTTGTTTAAGCGCAATTAACTGCGCTTCGATAGATTTTTCGTCGTTTACTTCATCAGCGATGAGAATTCCCATCATACCGCCGATAAACCCTCCAACAGGTCCGCCAATAGCTGCGCCTGCCAGTATCCCAGATCCAAAGCCAATGACTTCAGTCTGCATTTTGTTTTCAGGCTCGAAGCGTTGACTTTCTGCCGTTGCATGTTGTGTAAAGGCCAAAGAAGCAAGAATGGTTGTGGTAATAAGCGTTTTTTTCATGTTGTATTTCCTCGTCATAAAGTGGGTTACGAGGTCTATTTAACGATACAAAATTGACAACATTGGGCGCAAATAATGGAAATGTAATGGTCAATTGTGGCGAAAATATGCAAATGGATAAAATGCATAAATTAACTTGATAGCCGTGTTTTTTTTGCCGATATTAGATTATGTTCAACACATTTTCCGATTAGGTTATTTGGCCAAGAGTGAGTACTTTTCTGTCACTATCAGATAATAAGATGGCTAAGCAGCCGAATGACGAGGACTTATTCAACAATCTTCGTCGACGCAGATTGCTGCAGTTTTGTGCAGTCACAATGGTTGCCTGTATTTTGGCTCTCTTGGTTGCCAGGGGATCTTCAGTTTACATTTTTGCAAGTGGCTTATTGAGTTTTAGCATAGCGCTGTGGTTCGCATACAAATGTTACTTATCAACTGCCTCATATATTTTACTCGGTGCAAAATCATTCACACTATTCTTGTTGTCTATAGCGGGTGCTGGATTATTTGACCTAGCTATTTTGGGCTACCCTGGGTTGATTGTTTTTGCAGCCTTACTGGGCGGTGTTGGCTTGTTTCTCACCGTCCTTACTGTTGTAACAACTCAGTGTGTAATTGTGGCAAGTTTGACCATCACCGGAGTCTTAATTCCGAATACGCCGTCAATAAGCTGGGAACACCTGCTTTTCGTTGTGTTGATACTTTCATTAATCGGCTTTAGTGTTTTTGTGCTTGTCCAAGATATAAAACGGCTATCCTACATACTGAAACAAGAAAACATCAAAGTACGCGAAAGTCGCGAAGAAATAACAAAATTAGCCCATACAGATATGCTTACTCAACTTCCCAACAGAGGGTTTGGTGAGGAGCTCTTTCAGCGCCTGTCGGTAAGCTGCAATGATAAAAATCCGCTTGCCGTAATCTTCATTGATGTTGACAATTTCAAACCCATCAACGATGCACTTGGTCATGCCGCCGGTGATGAATTACTGAAACAGTTGACGACCCGATTGAAAAATAAACTAACCGATGGTCAATATGTTGTTCGATATGGTGGAGATGAATTTATCATTTTAACGGCCTTTTCAAACAAAGATAAACTAGCGACGTTCGCTGAGAACTTGTTGCATGACTGTTCCACACCATTTGATATTTGGGATAATGAAGTGATGGCATCTGCATCAATTGGAATCGCATGCGCACCTGAACATGATACTTCCTTTGAGCAACTTTGCCGTAAGGCAGACATTGCCATGTATAAGGCAAAAAAAGATGGTCGCGATACATTTTGCTTTTATCATCCGAATTTTAATCTAGCGATTGAAGAGAAATTCAATTTATTACAACGAATGCGACCTGCCTTAAAACGCGGCGAATTCGAAGTATATTTTCAGCCGGTAGTTGATCTTCAATCGGGTAGAGCAATGTCGGTAGAAGCGTTAATACGCTGGCCACAACCCGACGGCACAATGATTGGACCAGATAAGTTCATACCAGCTGCAGAAAGTAGCGGCCTTATCAAGGAAATTGGCACATGGGTATTACTCGAAGCTTGCACATTTTGCGCAAACCAGCGGCAAAATATTAACGTAGAACTATGTGTGTCTGTGAATGTCTCCGTGGTGCAATTTAAAAGTGGAGATTTTTGTCAAATTGTCAGCGATGCCTTAACGCAAACTGGATTGCCGCCCAAAGCGCTAGAATTGGAATTAACCGAATCGCTGTTGATTGAAGATAAAGCGTTGATTCAAGGCAAGTTAAATTTACTTCACCAAATGGGCGTTTCGATCGCCATTGATGACTTTGGTACAGGCTACTCGAACCTTGGTTATTTGAGGAACTTTCACGCCTCAAAATTAAAAATAGATCGGTCCTTTGTATTTACTATGACAACCTCAAAAAATGACGCATCATTAGTCGAAGCAATGATTGGATTATCAAACAGTCTCGGACTTAAAACCGTTGCAGAAGGAATTGAGGATCAAGAAACACTCTCAAAACTCATTGATATGGGCTGCCAATTCGGGCAAGGGTACTATTTTTCAAAACCTATCGATATGAAAAGTATGCAACAACTTCTCACGCGCGACGCATTTGAAGATAACGTCCAAATGTAATTGTCTAAAATAGATGATTCAGTTGAACACTTTGCACGAGAAAGTCTACACGCTTGGCAAGCGAAATTTTCCCCCATATCTTCACTCCTCTCATTGTCAAAATTAGCCCCTTTGTTATGCTATCTTTATGGAAAATCTTAATAGGTTGGTAAACTATGCACTGTCACGAAGTTGACTATGAAATTATTGGGAATTCAATGCAGGTTGTTGAGGTTGAACTTGACCCCGCAGAAACGGTTGTCGCTGAAGCAGGCGGCATGAGCTATATGGAAGACGGCATCGAATTTGAGACAAAAATGGGTGATGGCTCAAAAGCGGATGAAGGCGTAATGTCTAAGCTTTTCTCAGCAGCCAAGCGAAGCTTCACTGGAGAATCAATATTCACCACTCATTTTACAAACAACGGCATTGGTAAAAAACGCGTTGCTTTCGGCGCACCTTATCCGGGGCAGATTATTGCAATGAATATGGCAGAAATGGGCAACCGCTTTGTTTGTCAAAAAGACTCATTT
The DNA here is from genome assembly GCA_002340325.1 of Glaciecola sp. UBA2563. Lineage (GTDB taxonomy): Bacteria > Pseudomonadota > Gammaproteobacteria > Enterobacterales > Alteromonadaceae > Glaciecola. The sequence goes on from DDLV01000149.1 coordinate 16,102, forward strand.
TTATGCGCTGCATTGGGCACGAAAATTAGTATCACGTTTAATCGTAAACTCGGCGCAGGATTTTTTGGCGGAGAAGGGTTCATATTGCAAAAACTGGAAGGCGATGGCATGGCCTTTGTTCACGCTGGCGGTACAATAATTAAAAAAGAATTAAGAGGCGAAACACTTAGGGTAGATACGGGGTGTCTAGTGGGTTTCACAGACGGTATCGATTATGACATTCAACGGGCAGGTGGCCTAAAATCAATGCTATTTGGTGGGGAAGGGATGTTTTTAACAACCTTATCCGGTCATGGAACGGTATATTTGCAAAGCTTACCATTTTCAAGATTAGCGGACCGAATTATACAGGCGGCGCCAAGTGCCGGTGGCGCAAGTCGAGGTGAAGGATCGGTGCTTGGCGGAATTGGCAGAATGATTGACGGCGATCGATAGAATACATGCAAAAAGTTATTGCACTTGTTGAGGATGACGCACTGCTACGTGACAATTATATAGATGCGTTATCCAAGCAAGGTTATAACGTTATCTCGTATGCCACCCGGCAAGAAGCTGAATCTGGACTGTCTGAATCGCTACCTGATCTCGTCATTATCGATATAGGTCTTGGCGATGAAATAGATGGTGGGTTTGCGGTTTGTCAGCTGGCGCGGAGTCTTTCTAAATCTCTCCCCATTATCTTTTTCACCGCGCGGGACAATGATTACGATACGATTTGTGGGTTGAGAATGGGAGCTGATGATTATTTGACTAAAGATATCAGCTTGCCACACCTCATTGCACGCATTTCAGCACTTTTCAGGCGTATTGAAGCTATGCAAACGCCGCAAAAGCAGGAGACGTTAATAAAAGTTGGAAAGATGGTCATGGATGTGAATCGAATGACTGTCGCGTACGACCAGCAAGCCGTTGAGCTTACCGTCACGGAATTTTGGATGCTGCATGCTATTGTAAAACATCCTGGTCATGTGAAAAGTAGAGAGCAGCTAATGGACGACTCTCAAATGGTTGTTGACACGACAACGATTACCTCCCATATAAAGCGCATTCGCAAAAAGTTCAGCGACATTGACACACATTTCGATTGCATAGAGACAGTCTACGGCATGGGGTATCGCTGGAAGTTAACGGCATGACGCCTTCTGCGACAAAAGAGGGTAAAGAAAAATCGTTTGTACGGAGATTATTTGCTATTACACTGCGTAAGAAGATAGTGCTGTATGGAATGCTATTATTATTACTTCCTAATATTGCATATCTTTATTTCAGTAGTACAGAAGATTATTTATTGGCAGGCCAGCGACAGGCACTTTCTCATTCCGCAAATACCATAGCAACCATGCTGCATGAACGCCCTATGCTGTTTATCGGGCATGATAATGACTTTTTGTCTTTACAAGATGAACAACCACTGCAGATTTCTCAAAGTAATACACCGATTCAGCTAGATGGGAGTTTTACCGATTGGCAGGCGCCTGATCTCAAGTGGCAAGAATATTCAGGGGATGCGCTGCTGGAGCAATCGGTATTATACCAAGCATCCTCATTGTCTTTTACACATGCGCTAAGTCGCCATGAGGATGCAATTTACGTTGCTTTTGACGTTGTTGATGATGTTGTTGTTTTCAGGCCATCTAACAGCCCAAGCATTGATAAAAACGATTTTTTGCTGTTGGTATTATCCAATGATGAAGGTCAACTTTTCCGGTATATGGTTGCGCCAATAGAGTCAGGTTGGGTTAATGCTTACTTACTTCAGGACAATCAGCTTGCCTACTTGCCAGCATCACTTGAAACCAGAATTCAAGGTCATTGGCGACTCACCGACACCGGCTATGCAATTGAGTTGCGCTTTAATCAAAACATGTTTAACCAGAAACTTGCGTTTGCGATAGGCGATGTTGACGATACGCAATCCAGAGATTTGAACTACTTAATAGGTACTAACCGCCCTAAAAATGTGGATAGTTTGCGTCCAGTTATTAACGTATTGCCAGAACTCGAAAAAGCGCTAACAAGTCTTGATTACGCGGATTCTCGCATTTGGATACTCGATAGACAAAAACGAGTGCTGGCAGTACAGGGAAATTTGAATGATGATGTGAGTCTGCCATTGCAAGCTAGCCGCAAAGCATGGTTAGAAATACTTCATCACTACTTTTTACCTCTGTACAAATTTGTATTTGCAGAATTGCGTATACAGTTTGATGATGAATGGAAAGATAGTTTTTCTATCGATTCACCCGTTGTCGATCTGGCATTAACAGGCATTAACGGCGTAGTCACAAGGCCAACGTCAAATCAGAAAACGCAAGTTCTGGTTGCCGCACAGCCCATACTTGTCGAAGATGAGGTCATTGCCGTTGTACTGGCCGAACAATCAACAATAAAAACACAACGTATTGTGAGAGAAGCGTTTGAATATCAAATAACCATTACCCTATTGTGTTTATTCATTGGCGCAGTGTTGCTACTTGTCTTTGCAGACCGAATTGCAAAGCGGATAAAAGTGTTGAGAAATGAAACAGAGTCAGCTATTGATAGCAGTGGTAAAATCATAAAAGCAATTGTCCCTTCAAAGCGCAGTGATGAAATAGGCGATCTCTCTCGTTCTTTTCACCAAGTACTAAAAAAGCTGACACAATATAATCATTACCTGCAGAATATGGCATCGAGATTGTCCCATGAACTTCGCACGCCTGTCGCCATAGTGAATTCCAGCTTAGATAATTTAGAACTCGGCAGCGATAATCAACTGGTTTATATCAAGCGTGCGCGAGATGGTATAGACCGTTTGAGCAAAATATTACAAAGCATGAGTGAAGCGACCAGATTAGAGGAAATCATTAAGAATAACGTTGTTGAGCAGTTTACGCTCAATAGCTTGTTGTCTAGTTGTGTAGACGGATACAAGATGACACACGAAAACTATGAGTTTTCGTTAGAATTGGATACAAATGAACATGAGGCAACGGGGTCGGCCGATTTATTTGTGCAAATGTTGGATAAAATTGTGGCTAATGCAGTTGAATTCAGCACGCCAAACGGCATTGTAAGAATAAGATTGTTCTCAAAGCAATCAAAGACTTGCGTATCTGTTACTAATTATGGCCCTCTTTTGCCAGAAAACATGCGCGGTGAGTTACTTGATTCGATGGTGTCCGTGCGAGAAAATACAGCCAACTCATCATCGCATTTAGGATTGGGGTTGTACATCGCCAAAATCATCGCTGAATATCATGGTGGCCTTTTGGAAATAGACAATTTACCTGACCACAGCGGCGTAATCGCATTGGTAACCTTCAACTAATAAAAAGATTATGTTCTGTTTAAGTGTTGCTGAGTTTTTAAGATGTCGATTCACAGTTGATTGTAGGTATTGTGATTTGAAAGCTTCGAATTCATGGATGAATTCGCAGAGCGCCCATGGATGGGTTTACAGCGACTTTCAACTCACTAATATCTGCAATCGAATGTGCAATGTAGGCGTCAACAACTAAAGAAAGCAGAGCCAATGATGCTAACCCCAGTTTCCAAAAAACCTAATTAGCTTTACAAGTTTTTATACCAAAAATTGAATATGCAGGGCAAAATCTAACTAATCCTGTGAGTAACGGTACTACCCCAATCCACGCCCATACAGGTCCGCCCATGAACGTCCATGCAATTAATGCAATGCCAATTAATACCCGTAATACTCTGTCTAATGTGCCTACATTTAACGTCATGTTTTTCTCCTACTTAATTATGTGAAAAATATGAATTACCTTCATATTGAAAGGTAAGCATACAATGTGAACACTTATAGTTCAGTGACCTACATCACATTTCCAGCAAAGTAACCCCACCTTTATGTGTGTAATACCACTATTGTCTACACCTTGTGTCCTTGCATATTCTGTCAATTTTGACATTCTCAATGACATGTTTGTCAGAAATGGCTACCTATTACTAATGCCCTTATATAAATTGAGTCAGTGAAAATGAATATTTCCATTGTACAGTCGATGATAAACGCCATCGACAAACCTGCGATTTTTATCACGCCGCAATATCATATCCTTGCGGTAAATGATGCCTATCGAGATACATATGACATGGAAGTGATCGTTGGTCAGAGTAAATGTTTTGAGATATCGCACAATCATACAACACCCTGTGATAAACATGGGGAGGACTGCCCGATAAAAGAATGCATTAAGACCGATAGAACAAGTAGCGTTGTACATATTCATAACACTCAACACGGAAAAACTTACTGCGATATTTTAATGAAGCCGGTGAAGGACGAAAATGGCTTCACTATGGGGTATCTCGAAATTCTCGACAAGATTAGTTTCGCGACCGTTGAGTCTGATGTGAATAAAATGATTGGCACTGCACCTTCATTTAAAACACTATTAACCAAGGTCAATCGCGCGGCGTCATCTGAAATTGCAGTACTACTTCATGGAGAGACGGGGACAGGCAAAGAACTGGTCGCAAAAGCGCTCCATGATTCAAGCCGCCGTTCAGAAAAGCCCTTTGTAGTAATTGAATGCACAGGCTTAAATGACAACCTATTCGAATCCGAGTTGTTTGGACATGAAAAAGGTTCATTCACCGGTGCAACGCAAGCAAAAAAAGGACTAATAGAAATTGCTGAAGGTGGAACTGTTTTCTTTGATGAAATTGCGGATGTCCCATTATCTATGCAGGTCAAACTCCTTCGCCTGCTTGAAACGCAATGTTATCGAACCGTCGGTGGTATAAAGCAACGTAAAGCCAATTTTCGGCTGGTTTGTGCTAGCCATAAGAATATTCTAGAAATGGTTGAGCGAGGCGAATTCAGGAAAGATCTCTATTACCGTATTGCGGGTTTTCCTATCTCCCTTCCAGCCCTTTGTGAGCGAAAGGAGGATATACCTGCGCTGGCAAAGCACTTCTTAAACCTTTCAGAATGGAAACATAAACATTTTTCAAAGGAGTCAATAGACAAACTCTGCCAATATAGTTTCCCAGGGAACATCAGAGAACTAAAAAATATCGTTGAACAAGCAGCGCTGTTATCTAATGAAGATATCATTGAAGCTACTGATCTGCCTGAACAGGTGTTTCTTGGAAAAAGTAAAAAAGCAGAAGAACAGTTTGATTTGATGACGCTAGAACAAGCAGAAAAAACGTATTTAGATAACCTCTGTAACAGCCAGTCTATCGCCATTGATGAGCTAGCTGAACGGCTTGATATTAGCACACGCACGTTGTATCGAAAGCTTCAAAAATACGGTTTAAAGTATGAATAATTTCTTGTGAATTTAAAGCAATGTTTCTGTTAAGTGTTGTTGAGTTGCAAAATGTATGAATCACAGTTGATTATAGGAGTAGGGAATTTTGAAAGCTTCGAATTCATCTGCTGCACAGCGCGAACTAAATTCGCAGAGCGCCCAGGGATTGGGT
>DDLV01000101.1 GCA_002340325.1 Glaciecola sp. UBA2563
GGCCGGTCTTCATTTTGATGACAATATTTTAAAAGCACTGTCGACCAAAGGTGTCGGTATCGAATTTGTAACGCTTCACGTAGGTGCAGGAACCTTTCAGCCAGTAAGGACACAAAATATTCAAGATCACAAAATGCATTCTGAATATGCTGAAGTCCCGCAAACCGTGGTAGATGCAATCAAGCGCACTAAACAGTCAGGCAAGCGAGTTATCGCAATTGGAACAACTAGTGTTAGATCAATTGAATCTGCTGCACAAAATGCACAAGGACTCATTGACACTTTTTTTGATGACACTGAAATTTTTATCTATCCAGGCTTCAACTTCAAAGTTGTCGATGCAATGCTGACCAATTTTCACCTTCCCCAATCGACATTAATGATGCTGATTAGTGCATTTGCCGGTCGTGAAAATGTTTTAAATGCTTATAAGCACGCAGTTGCCGAAGAATATCGCTTCTTTAGTTATGGCGATGCCATGTTCATTGAATAAAACAAAGCAGACAATTGATGCTGTTAGTATTGTGCTTCTTTGTTATACTCACGCGAATTTTTTTCGACCAGAATAACGTTAGCAAATAATGCGATTTACACTACTGAATACCGATGGTAACGCTAGGCGTGGACAATTGGAATTTCCAAGAGGAGTTGTTGAGACACCGGCGTTTATGCCCGTAGGCACCTATGGCACAGTAAAAGGCATGACACCTGAGGAATTGGACGCATCAGGAGCACAAATTTGTCTTGGCAACACATTTCACCTGATGCTTCGACCCGGAACAACGATAATAAATCAACATGGCGACCTCCATGACTTCATGCATTGGCAAAAGCCTATACTCACCGATTCCGGTGGCTTTCAAGTATTTTCTTTAGGCAAATTAAGAAAAATCAGCGAAGACGGAGTGGAGTTTCGTTCGCCAATCAATGGCGAGAAAATAATGCTAACGCCAGAAAAATCCATTCAAGTCCAACGCGCTTTGGGTTCCGATATCGTTATGATTTTTGATGAATGTACGCCGTTCCCAGCGACAAAAGAACAAGCTCAAACATCAATGGAATTATCATTAAGGTGGGCCAAACGCAGCAGAGATGCGCATGCGGATAGTCAGGCAGCATTATTTGGCATTATTCAAGGAGGTATGTACGAAGACTTGCGTGATATCTCGCTTCAGGGTTTAGAAGACATTGGATTCGATGGCTATGCGATTGGCGGTTTATCAGTGGGAGAGCCTAAAGAAGATATGCTGAGAATCGTCGAGTATACTGCTCCGAAAATAGCCAAAGAAAAGCCGCGGTATCTAATGGGTGTTGGCAAACCGCAAGACATTGTCGAAGCCGTTCGCAGAGGAATTGATATGTTCGACTGCGTAATACCTACCAGAAATGCGAGAAATGGACATCTGTTTACAAGCGAAGGGGTCGTGAAGATCCGCAATGCGAAGTACAAAACAGATACAGGCCCGTTAGATAAAAATTGTGATTGCTACACTTGTAAAAACTATACAAGGTCATATTTACATCACTTAGACAGATGTAACGAAATCCTTGGTGCAAGGTTAAACACTATTCACAATTTGCACTATTATCAGAACTTGATGAAAGGGTTACGAGACGCAATTAGTCAAAATGCATTGGAAGAGTTTGTCGAAAACTTTTACGCGGGCATTGGTGTTGATGTTCCTAAATTAGAGAACATTGCATGAAAGCAGCTAAGGATCTCAGCATAGAAGAGTGCGCGGTCCTACACATGACTAAAAAAGGTAAAACCAAAATAAAAAGGAAAAGATTATGAGTTTGTTTATTTCTCCTGCATACGCACAGGATGCTGGCGCCGGACCGGCAGGAAGTTTCGGCCCCCTCATCATGCTTGGTGTGATGGGCTTAATATTTTATTTCCTACTTTATCGTCCACAAGCAAAACGCGTAAAAGAACATAAGAAATTGGTTGCTGAGCTGACCAAAGGTGATGAGGTACTCACCCAAGGCGGCTTGGTCGGTAAAATCACAAAAGTTGCCGAAGATAAGGATTTTATCGAAGTTATGCTCAATGACACTAACAACATCATGGTGCAAAAAACGGCGGTATCAGCTGTTTTGCCAAAAGGCACGATGAAATCACTCAACTAGACTAGTGTCCAAACGACGAAGGCTGGAAATTTAAGTGTTAAATCAAACCCCGTTATGGAAGTACGTAACCGTTATTTTTGTCTTATTTTTGTGCGGGCTTTACGCACTTCCAAACATTTACGGTGAAGACCACGCGATTCAAATATCAGCAACGAGAACGACCGTTGTTGACCAGTCTCTTCAAGAGCGCGTCGAAGCGTTTCTCGCTAACAATCAAATTGAAGTCAAAAAAATTGAACAGGAAGGCGAGCAGTTACTGATTAGGGTGTTTGACTCTGACACTCAGTTAGTTGCAAGAGAAGTGCTAGACGATGAATTTGGTGATGGTTACTCTGTTGCCATGAATCTCGCGCCAGATACCCCGGATTGGCTTAAGAACTTAAACGCGGAACCCATGAAGCTTGGTTTGGACTTGCGTGGCGGTGTTCACTTCCTGATGGAAGTCGACATGAAAACAGCACTTGAAAAAGCGCTGGATAGTGCTCGTTCTGAAATACAAACAAGACTGCGGGAAGAGGGCATTCGATACAGAAGTGTCCGTGAAATCGGCGATGTGCTTGAAATCACATTTCGCGACCCAGACGTGCTCGAACGCGCGCAGTTCTTTCTTAGAAATAATCTAGTTGAGATGACCTACACTGAAATCGACGATTTGACGCTTCGAGGTGAATATACTCAAGTCAGATTAAAGGAAATTCAGGATTACGCTGTTAAACAGAACATCACGATTATTCGAAACCGTGTCAATCAGTTAGGTGTTGCCGAGCCATTGGTACAAAAGCAGGGTGAGAACCGTATCGTAGTGCAGCTTCCAGGCATTCAAGATACTGCCAGAGCTAAGGAGATTCTCAACGCGACCGCTACCCTTGAGTTTCGCTTAACAGATGAAGAGGGCGATCTTGAAGGCGCTATCAGAGGAAGAATCCCTCCTCGCTCCAAATTATTGTATAGCAGGGAAGGAAGACCGGTTTTGCTTCAAGGGGATATAATGCTTGAAGGTAGCCACATCGTTGATGCAAACAATAGTATGGACCAAAACGGTTTCCCTCAAGTGAATATCAATCTGGATGGAAAAGGTGGAAGCCTTATGTCCAGAGCAACAAAAAACAACATTGGCAAGCCAATGGCGACAATATTTATCGAGTTTGAACCTACCGATAAAGTAGACGCCGAAGGCAATACTATTTTCGAGAAAAAGGAAGAAGTCATCAACGTTGCCACCATACAAGCGCACCTAGGTTCAAGTTTTGTTATTACCGGTCTAGATTCTCCTGCGGAAGCCAGAGAGCTCGCATTGTTGCTACGCGCAGGTGCACTGATTGCGCCTATTCAAATTGTAGAAGAGAGAACGGTCGGGCCGAGTTTAGGCAAAGAAAACATCCAATTAGGGCAGACTGCAATTATTTATGGTTTGATTGGTGTACTGGTATTTATGCTCATCTATTATCGTGCATTTGGTATTGTTGCTAACATTGCGCTCGTGACCAACGTGGTCATGATTATCGGGATCATGTCGATGATACCCGGTGCGACGCTGACGTTACCAGGTATGGCTGGAATTGTATTGACCGTCGGTATGGCAGTGGATGCTAACGTACTTATCTTCGAGAGAATAAGAGAGGAAATCCGTGATGGACGCAGCCCGCAACAGTCGATTCACTACGGGTATGATAATGCGTTTTCAACGATCTTAGATGCAAATATCACCACGTTTATAGCAGGCTTGATACTTTTTGCAGTTGGTACCGGTCCGATAAAGGGCTTTTCCATTACGTTGATGATAGGGATCGTTACATCCATGTTCACGGCGATTATCGTAACGCGAGTTCTCGTCAATTTAATTTGGGGTGGCAGACGCACCCAGAGTCTAGCGATTTAGACCGGGAGAAACTATGTCTTTTCAAATTATAAAATTATCAAGCACTGTTGACTTTATGAAGTTGCGCGTTGCGGCGCTAGTGCTTTCGGGCATATTGTTGATTGGCTCAATAGGCTCACTTGTAGTTAATCAATTGAATTGGGGATTGGATTTCACTGGCGGTACGGTGGTACAGATGAAGTATCCAAACGGCGCTAACCTAGAATCCATCAGATCTGAATTAGCGGCTGACTCAAATGAATTTCAGTTTCCTGATGCTGTGGTTCAAAACTTTGGCAGTAGTCAAGATGTGATCATCAGAGTCGCACCACGCGACGACATTCCAAAAGAAACCATCGGGGATGAAGTCGTAAAAATACTTGTAGAGGCAACACCTTCTGCTACGCGAGACCGAATAGAGTTTGTCGGTCCCAATGTCGGAGAAGAGTTGACTGAACAGGGCGGTTTAGCCATGCTGGTGGCGTTGATTTGTATTCTGATTTACGTCGCAATGCGCTTCGAATGGCGGTTTGCACTTGGTTCAGTTGCCGCACTTGCGCATGATGTCATTATCGTATTGGGTCTATTCTCTATTCTTCAGCTAGAGTTTGATCTAACGGTTCTCGCTGCATTACTTGCGGTTATTGGTTATTCACTCAATGACACCATCGTTGTGTCGGATAGGATCAGAGAGAACTTTCGAAAAGTAAGAAAAGGATCGCCTTCAGAAATTATTAATATATCGCTTACGCAGACGCTTAATCGCACACTTGTAACGTCATTAACAACAATATTGGTGCTACTTGCGCTGTTCTTTAAAGGAGGCGCTTTAATCCATGGGTTTGCCACGGCGCTTCTAATGGGGGTGTTTATCGGTACCTACTCATCGATTTATGTTGCAAGCACAGTAGCGCTTGCGCTTGGTATAAGCAAGGAAGACTTGATGCCGCCAGAGATTGACAAAGAGGGCGAAGATCTCGACTTGTTGTAGCGTTCTTATTCGTAAGTTAAGTCGTTAAGGCTTGGTGGATTTGTAATTTTAAATCGTTCGGGATGCAAAGCTGCATAGCTAAATCATCTAAAAATGCTTGTGAAGACGGTTGACTTTGATCTATCGCTGACGCGCTAGCCGCGTACACTTCTAATCCCGTCTGAGCGTCAGGTACTTGTTGAACTAATTGGTTAATATCTAATGGGTTTCTCAATTCATCAAAAAGGGTCGCTTTCTCTTCTACAGTTAATGTCATTTGATCAACCTGATTGAAAATACGTTCCCTTTCAGCATTGTCAATATGACCGTCCGCATACGCTGCGCTAATCATTGCTCGCATTAGGAGCATTTGACCGGACTCATTTGTATATTCCACGACCTGCTCAAACGATTGTTGAGTGAGCTGTGCTGGTTGATATTGAAATCGTTGAGAGGTGGTCACATTACTGGATTGCGCAGGCTGCTTGTTGGAGTAACTTTGATAGGCTTTCCATGCTAGGCCACCCACTGCGGCAAGAGTACCCAATTTAACAGCTGATTTGCCCATTTTCTTGCCCTTTTTACCGACAAGCATGCTGGTCAATCCTCCGCCAGCCACGCCGCCTAGAAAACCATTCATGGCGCCAGATTTAGATAAACCATTGACGAGTTTTTGAATATCCATAGCATTCCTCATGTAAATTTAATTCGGCTGGCGTAGCCTTAATGTGTTAGACGTTAAACGATCTGACATCTTATTGAGACCACTTTTTTTCGCTGAAGTTGCTATGAAAAGATGAGTTCTATGCTGCTTTAGCGATTCCGATTTCACCCGATGCTTTTGCGACATATAGCGCTTTAGATGCACGGTTTACCATTATGTCTAGGGTATCTTCGTACTGCCTCGAGGAACATATACCAAAACTAGCGGTTAGCTTCATTGTTTCTTCACCAAATTTGAAGGGGTGGTTTTCGATACTTGTTTTACATTGTTCTGCGACACTGCTTGCATAGGACAGAGTTGCGTCTGGCATGATAAGGACAAATTCCTCACTTTCCCATCTTACAGCGATGTTTTCGTCCTTTAAATTGACTTGTAATATATTAGAAATTTGTTTGACGATTTTGTCACCGGCTACTTTGCCATACGTTGCGGTGATTTGACTCAATTCATCTATTTCTGCAACAACAATGGACATTTGTCGTTTTTTCTTGCGTTTCAACGAAAAGTACAGATTAGCATGTTCACGGTTGGGCAATTTACTCAGTCTATCTTTGTTTAGTTTACGGCTTATTTTGTTCATGTAACTTTCAATGAGCTTTTGAAGTACGAGGTAAATGAGAAAAAATACGCACAAGCCAGCGGCTACATAAAGTGCAAAAGATTTATTAACCGCTAGTTGGCGAGTATTTAGTGGTGTAATCAAATAAAGTTGCCATTTCAACGTTTCAAGTGTGAACTGAGAAACCAGTAAATCGCCATCACCGCTTGTTACGACTTCACTGGGCTCCTCTTCAGAAGATTGTTCATTGAAGCTGGTGAGCCATTCGACGTCGAATATGTTTTTGATGTCTATTACGCCATTTTCCTCAATTGCTTCTTTTGGCGCAAGCGCTTCAATTGATGAGAGAACTATCTGTTGACGGCTATTCACAAAAATAAATTCATGTCCATATTGCTGTCTGAAGTCCTCAAAAGACTCTATGAACGCGGATAAAGACTTGCCAAGTCCAACGAATCCTGTAAATGCACCATCTGCATCATACTGTCGAATATCGATGTATAGATGCACGTCATCTCGATTGCCTAACACAGCCTGTACATCAGAATCGAACTCATCTCTCAGCGCGAAATACCAAATGACGTCACCTTCTACTAAATCAAATACTTCACCATTTGAATTATATTGTTTCTTGGCACCTTCATGCGCCAGAAAAAACGTATACCCAAATGCATCTTCAAGTTTTTTCAAGTATGCAATGACGTCTGCTGTATTGGGTTCTTGTTGTTGCAAATAGGTATCGAATAAGCCTGCGTCAGCAAGTGTCTTTGCTATTTGTAATGGTGTTAAAATTTCATTTTCGAAAAGAGAGAAAACAGGGGAAACCGATTGTTGCTGTTGTTTGCTTTGTTCACCAACAATATTATCTATCGTGAAAAAACCAGAAAATACAATAATCGCCAGTAATACAGACCCCACGCCAAAACCAATGCGCCTTAATCCATTACTAGCCATCGTAATACTCCTTTTTTGTTTTATTCCGTGACGTTTGGATATCCGTTTATTTCGGTTTGTATTGAACCGAAACCTTCGGATGATATTCGTCTACGTAAGGCTTGTAAATACTCCTCATGAGATAAAAAGTGTGGTTTAGCTGGAAAATGTCATCAACTATTTACTCCGTCACTTCGTAGTAAATTGAATAATTGATGAAAAAAGGATAAAAATGAAATCAATTCGCAGCGTCGCGCTTCTAATTTCTATAGCATTTACAGCTAGTTGTATTTCCTGGGTGTTTGCAAAGAGTCCGTTTAATGATTTGCCTGACGGAACCTACACGTTAGATTTGGCACACGCTAGCATCGTATGGAAAGTTTCGCATCTAGGCTTGTCTAATTATGTTGCGAGATTCGCAAACTTTGATGCTCAAATCGAATATAACGCAAATAACGTGCAATCCTCGAAGGTTTATGCGTCTATCGACCCTATGTCCATTCAGACGGCATATCCTAACGCCGAAGAAAAAGACTTTGATAACATTTTGGCAACTGACAAGTCATGGTTTAATGCAGGCGTTTTTCCGACAATTGAGTTTGTATCAACAGACATAAAAATGCTGTCAGAAAACACTGCGACTATGAAAGGAAATTTGACTTTCCTAGGTATAACGAAGGACGTTGAGCTGGCAGTCACCTTTAACGGAGCGATGAAAGTTCAGCCATTTACGAGAAAACCCACTATGGGGTTCTCTGCAACTACAACGATTATGCGCTCTGAATTTGGCATGACAAAATATGTCCCGAATATCGGAGATAGAGTAGATGTTATGATCGAAGGTGAATTCTTTAAAACAGATGACTAGGTTGCGTTATAATGGCTTTGCAATTGCGTTACATTGGTTAACTGCCATTGGTGTCCTTGTACTTATTGGCAGCGGTTTGTACATGGTAAATGGCGACATCTCTAAAGCGGATCAATTTTCGCTCTACCAATGGCATAAAGCCGTCGGTGTTATCGTTCTAAATGTGGTGTTGCTGCGAATACTCGTAAGGCTTTTGTGTAAGCCACCAGGATTGCCTGAATCATTGCCACAACTTCACAAACACGCAGCAAAACTGGGGCATTTTCTCTTGTATCTACTCGTAATTATGATACCCATCAGCGGTTGGTTTATGGTGTCTGCAAGTCCCTTCGGCTTGCCTACGTTTGTGTTTGTAGATTGGATAAAATGGCCACATATTCCCTTTGTCGAAAGAAATAAAACAGTAGAATCTATCGCAAATTGGACGCATATGATTCTTGCGTACGCATTCATATGTTTTATTTGTGGGCATATTTTGGCGGTGATACACCATCATCGACATCATCGTCTAAACCTTTTGAAAAGAATGTGGTGGAGCAGGGATAAATGAAACCTATCGTTTTTGTTTTTTTATGTTTAATCACAATCAATGAAGTGTTAGCTGAGACGATTGACGCCTCTGCCAACAATGGTACGCTGGGGTTTGTAGGTGAACACGCTGGGATGGTATTCACAGGAACTTTCACCCGTTGGCAAGCCGAGCTAGTCCTCCCTCCCGCTGTGAATCCTAAAATATCTGCGGAATTTGAGCTTAACTCAGCAACAACAGGAGATAGCGTTTATGACTCAACGCTGCCAGAAGGGGATTGGTTTGACGTCGAAAATTTTCCTACTGCGACGTTTGAAAGTGAAAGTATTGTATTAGGAACAGATGATAAGTTCGAAGTGATAGGAAATCTGCAGCTGCGCGGAAAGTCGTTGCCAGTTGAATTCATACTGCACCGTAAAGACGGTAAGCTAACTGCAGAGTTTGATATTGACAGATTGGCATATGAAATTGGTGCAGAGTCTGATCCTGATGCTGAATGGGTCAGTCAGTACATCAATATGCGATTGACAATCTCGACATCGACATAAGATTCATCCTAAATTCGGATAAAGGTAGTCATTTACAAAGGTCAACAGCCCCAAGATGTTCATGTAGGTAGCAACTACCTGTTTTCCCTCTTTTTACTGTGTATTACTTTAATGCCTTCACCATTTTTTGGACGACCTTCGGGCTGCCTGCGACAATCCCGTTTGCACTTCCCGGTGTCTTAATTTCATCATACACAGGATCGTTGTTCCCACTATAATCGATGCACAGTCCACCTGCCTCTCTTACGAGAAGTGAGCCTGCAGCCATATCCCAGGATTTTAACCCTTTCTCAAAGTAACCGTCGTATCGACCCGCAGCCACATAGGCTAAGTCAAGCGCTGCAGATCCCATTCTTCTTATATCTTCACTTGCCAAAAAAAGCGTATTGAATTTTTCACTGGCTTCGGGGAACGCTTCTTTATTTCTAAAGGGTAATGCCGTTGCCAGAATCGATTCACTTAAGTTCTTTGGATTTGAAGTTCGAATTCTATAACCATTGAGTTGTGCACCTGCGCCTCTACTTGCCGTAAATAGTTCGCCGCGAATTGGATCAAACACAACTGCTTGATCTAATTTGCCCTTATACAAAAGCGCGATGCTTACAGCAAAGTGAGGTATGCCCCTGATAAAATTTGTTGTTCCGTCAAGCGGATCTATTACCCAAATAAAGGTTTCGTCGCCCTCGGTAAGTCCGCTTTCTTCACCAATAAAAGCATGGCTGGGATATGAATTCTGAATGGTTTCAATGATAGTTCTTTCTGCATCTCGATCGATATCCGTAACAAAGTCGCTCATGCCTTTGCTTTTCACATGTAAGTCACTTAAATTTTCATATCCTTTCGTAATAACGCGTCCTGCTGCGCGTGCGGCTCTAACGCTGATATTAAGCATTGCATGCATGTGTGATACCTATCAAAAATAAAGAACGAAAACCAGCTTGGAATTTGGCAGTCCAAGTTGCTGAAGTGGCGCGCAGTCTAACAAACATAACCTTGTAGTGAAAGGAAATTTGGGACGTGATATATTACGCGCCGATTTTAACTATTGATAGATATTGGATGCTGGAAAACATCAAAATCGTACTGGTGAATACTACACACCCTGGGAATATGGGTTCTGCAGCCAGAGCCATGAAAACAATGGGGCTATCTGACCTTTGTTTGGTTAGTCCGCTCTCGCCTCCAGATGGAAAGAGCACGGCACTAGCCGCGGGGGCTGCTGATGTTTTACAAAGCGCGACAATTGTTGATGATTTATCAACAGCGATAGAAGAATGCACGCTCGTTGTCGGGACATCGGCGAGAAGTAGAACGCTATCTTGGCCGATGTTAAGCGCTAGAGAATGCGGTAGAAAGCTTGTTGATACATCTCGTTGGTCCAGTGTAGCGCTCGTTTTTGGGCGCGAAGCAAACGGCTTGACTAATGAAGAACTGCAGCAATGCCATTTTCACGTATGCATCGATGCTAATCCCGAATACAGTTCGCTGAACTTAGCAGCTGCTGTACAGACACTTTGCTATGAAGTGAGAATGAGTTTTCTTGATGCTGATGCTCATGAGGCCGTTGAAGAAAGTGTTTATCCACTATCAAAAGATCTCGAAGGTTTTTTTGAACATCTTGAAGAAACACTCTCTGCTACCGGCTTTATTAGGCCAAACCATCCGGGAATAATAATGCAGCGGTTAAGGCGACTCTTTAATCGAGCAAGACCCGAGAGACGAGAGTTAAATATATTACGAGGAATGCTGTCCTCAATAGACAAAATCAATAAAGACTAGGGCGTGTTGACCTGCGGCTCAAATAATTAACAAAGGTCAACACGCCCTAGAGATAAAATAAAATCGTTTTCGCGGCTAACTACCTTTAAAGTTAACAAAAATAAACATATCTGTAGCATATTTTTTTCACCTGGTAATAACCTAGTAATTTAGTCGGATAAATACTTGACAAAATTAGTCAGGTAATTAGACTATAGTCCGAGATTACAAAGGTACGTTTGACCATGAAGTTAACTTCCAAAGGCAGGTACGCGGTGACTGCGTTACTCGACGTTGCGATAAATTCACACGCTGGACCTGTGCCACTTGCTGATATATCAGAAAGGCAAGATATTTCTCTATCGTATCTCGAACAGCTGTTTGCAAAGCTTAGAAAAAAGCAGCTTGTAAGCAGCGTCAGAGGCCCTGGGGGCGGATATTTGCTCGGAAGACGCCCAGATGAAATCGCTATCGGTGAGGTCATTTGTGCGGTGAACGAATCCATTGATGCAACTCGATGCAACGGAAATTCTGACTGCCAAGGTGGAGAAAGGTGCTTGACGCACAGTCTTTGGCAGGATTTAAGCGACCGAATTGCGTCTTTCTTGAACGACATCACTCTGGGCGAACTGATGGCGAAGAATGAAGTTAGAAACGTGGCGTCCAGGCAGACAAAAATACCTGGCGGCGTGATTGAAAATATAAACATAAATATGCAGCTTTAAGCGGAGTAAACAATGAGTTCTGTGAAATTACCGATCTATTTAGACTATGCGTCGACGACGCCTGTAGATCCGAGAGTTGTAGATAAAATGACGGAGTGCCTTGCGCTCGAGGGAAACTTTGGAAACCCCGCTTCTCGTTCTCATAAATTTGGGTGGCAGGCTGAAGAAGCGGTGGATATCGCGCGAAATCAAATTGCTGAATTGGTCAATGCCGATCCTCGAGAAATCGTTTTTACATCAGGGGCGACAGAGTCAAATAATCTTGCGATTAAAGGCGCAGCGCATTTTTATCAGAAACGCGGCAAGCACGTTATTACGCTAAAGAC
This sequence comes from Glaciecola sp. UBA2563, assembly GCA_002340325.1. Taxonomy (GTDB): domain Bacteria; phylum Pseudomonadota; class Gammaproteobacteria; order Enterobacterales; family Alteromonadaceae; genus Glaciecola. The sequence continues at coordinate 11,929 of DDLV01000101.1, forward strand.
TGAACACAAAGCGGTGCTTGACGCTACGCGTCAACTCGAAAGGGAAGGGTTTGACGTGACCTATATGCTGCCTGAGAAAAACGGGTTAGTTGATTTAGAAAAGCTCAAAGCCGAAATACGCGACGATACAGTGCTTATCAGTATCATGCATGTGAATAACGAAATAGGCGTTATCCAAGACATTGGCGCAATTGGAGAGATTTGTCGGGAGCGTAAAATAATCTTTCATGTTGACGCTGCGCAAAGCACCGGAAAGGTACCAATCGACCTCCAATCACTTAAAGTGGATCTAATGTCGTTTTCTGCCCATAAGACTTACGGTCCTAAAGGTATAGGAGCGCTTTTCGTTAGAAGAAAACCCCGCATCAGAATAGAAGCACAGATGCACGGTGGTGGTCATGAACGTGGCATGCGCTCGGGTACTCTGGCGACGCATCAAATCGTGGGTATGGGTGAAGCATTCAGAATCGCCAAGGAAGATATGGCGAATGACAACGAACGCATCAAGATGCTCCGAGACAAGCTATGGAATGGCATCAAAGACATAGAGGAAGTGTACCTCAACGGTGACCTTGAACGACGCGTAGCAGGCGCGCTCAACGTAAGTTTTAATTATGTAGAAGGTGAAAGCCTAATCATGGCCCTTAAGGATATGGCGGTATCATCCGGTTCAGCTTGCACATCGGCAAGCTTAGAACCTTCCTATGTCCTCAGAGCGCTCGGTATGAATGACGAATTAGCACACAGTTCGATCCGCTTCAGCGTTGGTCGCTTTACAACAGAGGCAGAAGTTGATCACGTTATTAAAGTCGTCCGAGACGCAATAGTGAAATTAAGAGAGATGTCCCCATTATGGGATATGTTCAAAGACGGTGTAGATTTAGAATCTGTTGAGTGGGTACATCACTAAAAACAGGTGCCACCAATTTTTTATTGGAGTTAAATATTATGGCTTACAGCAACAAAGTTATTGATCATTACGAAAACCCGCGAAATGTCGGTGCATTTGAAAAAGATGATCCAACTGTGGCAACGGGTATGGTTGGAGCACCAGCGTGTGGAGATGTAATGCGTCTTCAATTGAAGATTAATGACGATGGTGTTATTGAAGATGCTAAGTTTAAAACATACGGTTGCGGATCTGCGATTGCATCTAGCTCGCTTGTCACCGAATGGGTAAAGGGCAAGTCAATTGACGAAGCAGCAGAAATTAAAAATACAGACATTGCGCAAGAGTTAGCACTTCCACCAGTGAAAATTCATTGTTCCATACTTGCCGAGGATGCGATCAAAGCGGCGGTGGCTGATTACAAAGAAAAGAAAGCTTAAGAAAGAATAAGCAGTACCTATTGCACTGGCATTTATATGTAGAACTATCATACCAGTGCAAATACATAAAAGTGGAGTTATAAATTGGCAGTTACAATCACACAAGCAGCAGCTGACAGAGCGATTTCTTTTTTGCAAAATCGAGGCAGTGGTGTTGGGATTCGCCTTGGCGTGAAAACTACTGGGTGCTCCGGCCTTGCGTATGTTCTAGAGTTCGTCGATGAGCTTAATGCAGAGGATGAGGTTTTCGAGGATAAGGGCGTCAAAGTGATTGTCGATGGAAAAAGTCTGGCCTATCTGAACGGTACCGAACTCGATTTCGCGAAAGAAGGACTTAACGAAGGATTCAAATTTAATAATCCAAACGTAAATGGTGAATGCGGCTGTGGAGAGAGCTTCACCGTATAATTTACCGCATACGACGCGCTATATTGTATCTAATGAATTATTTTGAACTGTTTCAACTTGAATCCGTCTTCGACATCGATACCGAAACACTTAAATCCAATTATCAAAAACTCCAGAGACTGACGCATCCAGATAAGTTTGCAAACGCGAGTGATGCGCAAAAACGCATAGTGATGCAGAAAAATGCACAAATAAATGACGCCTTTCACGTACTGTCGTCACCGATTCTTAGAGCCGAACATCTGCTGACTTTACGCAATTTTCAGCTCGCCGATGCCAATGCATCAATGAGTGATAACGAATTTTTGATGACGCAGATGGAGCTTCGCGAATCGATGGCGGTTGCAGACGGTCGCCATGACCTCGAGCAGATACTCAACTCCATTAAAGATGAACAATCGGCTATTGTTAAGACAATTTCGGAAAACTTAGTGCAAGAACAAGACGCTGGCAATCAACGCGCAGCATTGGCTTTGACGAAACTAAAATTTTTCACCAAGATTAGAACCGAAGTCGAAGAGAAACTTCTACACACTTAAGTCACAAATAGCAAAAAGGGAATAATGCATGGCATTATTGCAAATCTCAGAACCAGGTCAAACGAGCGCACCTCATCAGAGAAAGATCGGTGTGGGTATTGATTTGGGAACAACCAATTCATTGATATCATCAGTAAGAAGTGGAGTGTGTGAAACGTTGCCAAATGCCAGTGGACAGTTTTTATTACCGTCAGTCGTTCAATACAAGAAAAATGAAACTATTGTGGGCGAAGCTGCTAAACAAAACGCATCAGATGATCCCGTCAACACCATAGTTTCGGTGAAGCGTTTTGTCGGGCGTAATGTCGATGATGTCACGGCGCAATGGCAACATTTACCCTATAAATTTGGGCATAAAACCGGGTCACCGATATTTGTGACAGAGCAAGGGCAAGTCAACCCTATTCAAGTGTCTGCCGAAATTCTAAAAACACTTAAGCAAACTGCGGTTGATACCTTAGGCGATGAGCTCACAGGTGCAGTCATCACTGTGCCAGCTTATTTTGATGACGCGCAAAGGCAGGGAACAAAAGACGCTGCTCAACTGGCTGGACTGCATGTTTTACGTCTCATCAACGAACCAACTGCAGCAGCACTTGCCTATGGATTAGACAAACAAAAAGATGGGCTCTTCGTAGTCTTTGATCTTGGCGGCGGAACTTTTGATGTTTCGATTCTAAGACTGGCGAAAGGTGTCTTTGAGGTATTGTCTACTGCCGGTGACACGTCTCTTGGTGGTGATGATTTCGACCATGCCGTTGTGACGCATATGATTGATAAGCATAATCTTCAATCATACGAAAAAACACATTACAGATTGATGATGGACGTTTGTAAGCAACTCAAAGAAAAACTGACCGAACGAGAAGAGACAGAAATTCCGCTGAGTATTGACGGTCGTCTTTTTGAACTTAGCCTTTCACGGTCTGAGTTTAATGTGTTAATCGAGCCAATCTTACAAAACGCATTAACCATTTGTAAACGCGCAATTCACGATGCGAAAATTACCTTGGAAGACATTGACGATATCGTACTTGTTGGGGGCTCAACGCGCGTGCCTGCCGTCAGGCAAGCTGTTTCAACTTACTTTGGTAAGAAGCCGTTGACGGATATTGATCCAGATAAGGTGGTTTCGATCGGCGCGGGTATACAAGCGGATATTTTGGTGGGTAACAAGCCTGATGATGATATGCTGTTACTGGACGTATTGCCGTTGTCATTGGGCATCGAGACCATGGGCGGATTGGTCGAAAAAATTATTCCACGCAATACAACAATACCCGTTTCCCGAGCGCAGGAGTTTACAACCTTTAAAGACGGGCAAACAGGCATGCTGATTCACGTTACTCAAGGAGAGCGCGAATTAGTTTCTGACTGCAGGTCACTTGCGAAATTCACCTTAACCGATATACCACCGATGGCTGCAGGTGCAGCGCATATCAGAGTCACTTTTCAAGTCGATGCCGATGGTTTACTGCATGTGAATGCGATGGAAAAATCGACAGAGAAGCAAGCAAATATCGAAGTAAAACCAAGCTATGGTTTAAGTGAAACTGAGATTCTTGAAATGCTTCAGTCTTCAATGGAGCATGCACAAGATGACATGCAGACCAGAATGTTACGAGAACAACAGGTCGAGGCAGATAGAGTACTTGAATCAATGGAAGCTGCCTTGGCAATGGATGGGGACGAACTATTAAGTGAAAATGAGCGTATTGAAATAGAGGAAAATTTGCATAAATTAGCAGTGCTAAAAACGGAAAATGACGTAGATGCTATCAAAAGGCAAATTGAAACTGTCGATCACATAAGTCAGGAATTTGCGAGCCGCAGAATGGATAAATCTATTAAGCTGGCGCTATCCGGACAATCGATTTCAGATATTTAATTGAGGATACTTATGCCGCAAGTGATTTTTTTACCACATGATGAGTTATGCCCAGATGGCGCTGTACTTGAAGGTGAAACCGGTGAAAGCGTATTGGATGTTGCCTTGAGAAATGGCATTGGTATCGAACACGCCTGTGAAAAGTCATGTGCCTGTACTACATGCCATGTTATTGTGCGAGAAGGTTTCGATTCGATGGCGGAAGCTGATGAACTTGAGGAAGACTTGCTCGACAAAGCCTGGGGACTTGAAGCCGAAAGTCGACTGGGTTGTCAAGCTATCATTACCGATGAAGACCTAGTGGTTGAAGTACCAAAATACACGATTAATCACGCGTCCGAACAGCATTAGTTGTTTTAAAAGGCAAAAATGCATAAAAGTTTGAAATAATAATCTCTGCTATACTAACCCAAAACATAGGCGATCCTTAAACCTGCCTTGAAAGAGTCTCAAAAATACATTGGAAACTACCTATAGTTTGCATATAATCGCGCAACTTTAAATAAGCAATTATCTACGCAATCAACAAGGGTTACACCATGGCACTAGAACGCACCTTCTCAATAATAAAACCAGACGCTGTAGCGAAAAACGCGATAGGCGCAATATACAATAGATTCGAAACGGCTGGTTTACGCATTGTGGCTTCAAAAATGGTGCATCTATCGAGGGAACAAGCCGAAGGATTCTATGCTGAGCACAAAGAAAGACCATTCTTTGCAGCATTAGTTGATTTTATGACGTCTGGTCCTGTGATGGTTCAGGTTCTGGAAGGTGAAGACGCAGTCGTGAAAAATCGTCAGATTATGGGGGCGACGAACCCTGCAGAGGCATTTGCTGGCACGCTTCGTGCAGACCATGCTGCATCAATTGACGAGAATGCAGTACACGGATCTGATGCGCCAGAATCTGCAGCGCGCGAAATCGCTTATTTCTTTTCAGACGAAGAAATCTGTCCGCGCACCAGATAGATTAATGTGCGTCTAGCCTAGTTTAATCAACTAACTAGGCCAGTACTGTTATCAGTGATAGGTATTAAACTGGGAGCAATTGCTCCCTTTTGCAGTTTATGTAAATCAGGCGAGAAAATGATTTGTGGAGTGGCGCCAAAAAGATGGCACAAATGATTGATAAGGCAACAAATAACAAAGAAAATCTGTTGAATCTTAACCGCAGTGCCATGCGGGATTATTTTGTGTCGATCGGAGAAAAACCATTTAGAGCCGATCAAGTCATGAAATGGATATACCAATCCGGTGTTAGTGATTTTGATCAAATGACTAACCTGAACAAATCGCTGCGCCAAAAATTATCAGATAAATGCGAAATCACTGCACCCTCGATCGCTTATCAACAGCAAGCGAGCGATGGTACTATCAAATTTGCAATAGCGTTAGAGGGCGGGCAAGAGGTTGAAACAGTGTGGATCCCAGAGACCGACCGCGCCACGCTTTGCGTATCATCTCAGGTTGGCTGTGCGCTTGAATGCACCTTTTGTTCGACAGCACAACAAGGGTTTAATCGAAATTTAACCGTGGCTGAGATAATCGGTCAAGTTTGGCGCGTCGCAACATTTATTGGGTTATCAAACGATTCCTCCGAGAGACCGATCACCAACGTTGTGATGATGGGAATGGGCGAGCCACTTTTAAATCTTAAGCACGTCATTCCAGCGATGGATATTATGATGGACGACTTTGGTTTTGGTTTGTCTAAACGTCGAGTCACTTTATCAACATCTGGCGTAGTTCCCGCACTTGACAAGCTTGGCGACGAAATCGACGTAGCACTCGCTATCTCATTGCACGCACCAGATAATACGCTTAGAGATGAGATAGTCCCCGTTAATAAAAAGTATCCCATCGAAGAATTTTTGGCTGCGGTAAGAAGATATCTATCCAAGTCAAAAGCCAACCAGGGCAAGGTGACTGTAGAGTACGTCATGCTAAACCAGATTAATGACAGTACTGAACAAGCACATGAATTGGCCAAGGTGCTGAAAAGTACACCCTGCAAGATTAATCTTATTCCATTTAATCCTTTTCCTGGCTCGACATATGCCTGTTCTAGTAATTCTAGGATAGACAGATTTGCAAAAGTACTAATGAGTTATGGATTTACTGTCGTAGTTCGCAAGACGCGAGGCGACGATATCGATGCAGCATGTGGCCAGCTTGTTGGTGATGTTGTAGACCGCACCAAGCGGTTAATGAAAAAACAATTGAGAGGGAAGCCGATTGAAGTTCGTATCGCTGATAAATAGCTGATTAATAATTGCGGAGTCCGATGAAATGAAAAAAAGTGTCTTTCTAGCAAGCTGTGCGATTGTTCTAAGCGCGTGTGTCTCAGAACCGATAGATCCTGCGTTTAAAGGTAGCGAGGCAGTAGATACAAAAGAAGCAGCCAAGACTCGAGTCAGCCTCGGTCTTACTTACCTAAAGAACGGTAACTTTTCTCAAGCTAAAAGTAACATAGACCGCGCATTGAAGTTTGATCCTCGGTCTAGCGATGCACATTTTGCTATGGCGTTTTATTTTCAACAAGTCGACGAAATTGAGCTAGCAGAGCAGTATTATGAGCGAGCGTTAGATTTGTCTGATAATGATCCGGATATTGTTAATAGCTATGGCGTATTTCTCTGTAAACAAGGCAAGTACGATAAAGCAAAAAAATACTTTCTCGACGCGGTAAATGCGAAAAGTTATGCAGCAACTGCAGAAACGTATGAAAATCTCGCGATTTGTGCGCAAAGTCAAGGTGATATGAATGGCGCAATTGAGTATTTCAACTCGGCTCTAAATCATCAACCGACTAGATCGAGCACGCTGTTGATGTTAACGAATTTATATGTCGACCAATCTCAATGGGATGACGCAAAGAAAAAACTAATGAGATACGAGCGAAGTGCGCCTGTATCCGCAAATACATTGTTTTTAAATTATCAAATTGCGCAAGGGCGTGGCGATTCGCAAACTGCGGTAGGCTATGGCAACCTCTTGGTGCGAAACTACCCAGATCACGAATTTACGCGTCAATATTTATCCAATGTTGGAAAAGTCAGTACTAGCACATCCGAACAACAAAAAGAATCAGGAAGTGTAACGCTTGTCTCTTCAAAGTCAGCAAATGAGGTAGACAAAATTCAAAAAAATGCGTCAAACATCATTCAGCGCAAACCCAGCAAAACTGTTGTTCAAAAGACACCGGCAACAGCCTCAGCAGCAACAGAAGAAGCATTAATCGCTGTAAATGAGCCAGACGCTGGCGAAGTAAATGAACTTGTAATCAGCGAAGAAACAGTTGCTGCAGATACCGAACAAGCGATAACCGAAGTAGAAACACTTGCGAACAACGCGCTCAAAGAAAATGAAGAGCCGTTCAATGCAAAAATCAATGAAAAAACCAACGAACAAAACGACGAACAGGTTGTCTTAGCAAATGAAGAGGCCAATGAAGTAATACAACAAAGCGACGACGATACTATTATCGCTTCCAATAGAAGCGCAGAAGAAGTAGAAGGAAACGAAGATGACCTGTCTCAGCAGCCACTTATTGCTGCACGAGCTGAGGTAAATTCGCTATCAACAATGGATTCACCCGCAGATGGTGTTTCCGAAGCACAGTTAATCAGCAATTCGAGTATGTTTACAACGGCTGAGGTAGCTGAGGTCGCAGAAGAGCAAGCGATTAACGTGGTCGAAGTATCAAGCGATGAACCTGAGGATTCATCTTACGATGCTCTCGGCGACGGATGGCATGTTGTGCAGAAAAAAGAAAACTTGTATCGCATATCTCTGAAGTATAACGTTTCAATGGCGAAATTAATGGAATGGAATGGCCTAAATGATGCATCGGATATTTTGTGGGGATCTCGAATGCGAGTAAAGGAACCGATTACGAATGAATAATACAGTAGCTGAACCTGAAATTTCAGAAGTAATTGAGCTCAAAAGCCCAGGCAAGATGCTGTCTAATGCACGCAATAAACTAGGTTACAGTCAACAGTATGTTGCCGATCAATTGCACTTGCGCGTAAAAAGTGTTGTCGCAATTGAACAGGATCAATTAGAAGAGAATGTATCGCTTACCTTCAGTAAAGGTTATGTAAGACTTTACGCCAAGCTTGTGAGTCTGGACGAAAACACCGTTCTTGATGCATTTAATCTCTTGCATAAAAATGGCGAAACACCCACAAGCATGAAAATGCAAAGTTTTTCGCGTCGAGTAGAAAGAGAAGCGCACGATAGCCGCTGGACATTAGTAAGCTATGTTATTTTATTTTTCGTTTTTGCATCGTTAGGATATTGGTGGTATGACAATCATGGCAACGGTGATATTGAATTATTAAGCGATCAAGCAGCGACTCCCAACGCAACAGCTTTTGCTGGAAATGGCGAGGATGCTGCCCAAGTCTCAACTGCGTCTGAAAATAATGAAACGGTTAACCTAGAAGATTCAAGTGCTGAACAAGCAAGCAACAGTGTTGCAATGACTGACTCAGATCTCTCTCAAAATGAAAACTTAATCGCCTCAAATGTTGTTGAAGAAGTTAGTGAGACAAGTTCAGGCGCGCTAACCTCCGACCAAGAGTCTACATCGACAGTTGATTCGCAACAGGATGATCTCGCAGAAGACGAATCGGTCAGTAATAGCAGCACGTCCACATTATTCGCTGCACAGGCATCTACCTCATCTGTACCAGACCTCGTTAATGATAAATCAGTCACTAGCCAACAGCTGGGCGCTGATGATGAAACTAGCAACGTCTCAGTCGGTGAAACGGTGGATTCGACGAGTATTGAAACACCTGTTTCCACAGCAAATCAAAGTAACGAACCTACAGGATCTGCAAATGCAGTGGATATGACATTTACATTTAATGACGATTGTTGGTTAAGTGTAACGGATGCAACAGATGATGCGATTGCTTATGGCATAAAAGCCAAGGGTTATGTAATGAACATCAGTGGCGTGCCGCCAATTTCAATCAATTTATGTCCACCAGAACGAGTGAGCATTATTTACGATGGTAGTCCTGTCAATCTGAGTCGATTTGAACCGGAAAACTCAACAGTTTTGACCTTGCCATTAAATTAACAGGGAATTAAGTGTTTTCAGATAATCCAATTAAAAGGCGCAAATCTACCCGCATCTACGTTGGAGATGTGCCAATAGGAGATGGCGCACCCATCTCTGTGCAATCTATGACAAATACCTTAACCACAGACGTTGAGGCAACGGTTGAGCAGATTAAACGAATCGAAGCGGTAGGTGCTGACATCGTAAGAGTTTCGGTGCCGACCATGGATGCCGCTGAAGCATTTAAGGAAATACGTAAGAAGGTCCAAATACCCTTAGTTGCTGATATCCACTTTGACTATAGAATAGCGCTAAAGGTAGCGGAGTATGGCGTTGACTGTTTACGCATCAATCCAGGAAATATCGGTAATATTGAGCGAGTACAGTCAGTTGTTGATTGTGCCAAAGATAAAGGAATACCCATTAGGATCGGCGTAAACGGTGGCTCATTAGAAAGGGATTTACAGGAAAAGTATGGCGAGCCTACACCGGAAGCGCTTGTTGAATCTGCGATGCGGCATGTTGATATTCTCGACAAGCTAAACTTTGACCAATTTAAAGTCTCAGTTAAAGCATCGGATGTGTTTTTAGCGGTTGGTGCGTATCGTTTACTCGCTGAAAAAATTGATCAGCCTTTACATCTTGGTATTACTGAGGCAGGTGGCTTGCGTTCAGGTGCCGTTAAAAGCTCTGTTGGTTTAGGTATGTTACTGGCTGATGGCATCGGAGATACCATAAGAGTATCGCTTGCAGCAGACCCAGTTGAAGAAATTAAAGTCGGGTTTGATATATTAAAGAGTTTGCGAATACGATCGCGAGGTATAAATTTCATTGCATGTCCAAGCTGTTCCCGGCAAGAGTTTGATGTGATTGCAACGGTTAACGCACTTGAGCAGCGCTTAGAAGATATATTGACACCGATGGATGTTAGTATCATCGGCTGTGTTGTCAATGGGCCAGGTGAGGCAGAGGTTTCCGATTTAGGCCTGACTGGTGCGCGCAATATGTCCGGGTTTTATGAGGATGGCAAAAGACAGAAGGAAAGGTTAGCAAATGATGACCTTGTCACTTTGCTTGAAAAGAAAATTAGAGCGAAAGCAATCGTTAAAGCTGCATCATTAGACCATAAAAGCAAAATAGACATTTCTCAAATTGACAGCGGTGAATAAATTCTAAAACTTGGATTTACCTATCGCCATGATCGCCCTATAATGGCGCGTTTTTATCAGCCAAGGAATTAGTGTCGTTTTGTCCAAAACACTTCAAGCAATCAGAGGAATGAATGACTGCCTTCCAGCGGATAGCATGCAATGGCAATTTCTGGAAGATGAGTTACGACAATTAGTTGCTAGTTATCACTATCAAGAGATTCGCACCCCCATTGTAGAGAGTACAGACCTCTTCAAGCGCAGTATTGGCGAAGTGACCGATATTGTTGAGAAAGAAATGTATACGTTTGATGACCGCAACGGTGATAGCTTAACACTCAGGCCAGAAGGCACAGCGTCTTGTGTAAGAGCGGGAAATCAACATGGCTTGCTGTATAACCAGCAACAGCGGTTATGGTATCTCGGGCCAATGTTTAGGCACGAGCGGCCACAAAAAGGAAGATATCGACAATTCCATCAGTTTGGCGTTGAGGCATTTGGATTTAACGGTCCAGACATTGACGCTGAGGTTATATTACTCAGTGCTCGATTATGGCGGCTCTTAGGAATAAGCGAACATGTTACCCTGGAACTAAATTCGCTTGGAAGCAGCGCTGATAGACAACAATACAAATCAGCCTTGGTTGAATACTTTGAGCAACACAAGAACCAATTGGATGAAGATTCGCTAAGAAGACTTGGCTCCAATCCTTTGCGAATTCTGGATTCAAAAAACCCTCAGGTGCAAAGCTTGTTTTCAAATGCGCCCGTATTAACGGACTATTTGAGCGAAGAATCTCTTTCTCATTTTCAGCAACTACAATCATTTTTGACCGGCGCAGGTGTAAATTTTACGTTAAATTCAAATTTAGTCAGAGGTTTGGACTATTATAACAATACGGTTTTTGAATGGACGACTGATCTGTTAGGCGCTCAAAGCACAGTATGTGCCGGTGGTCGATATGACGGATTAGTGGAGCAACTCGGTGGTAAATCGTCGCCAGCCGTTGGCTTTGCGATAGGCATGGAAAGATTGATTTTGTTGCTCGGTGAATTAAACAAAATCCCTTTGGGTAATAACGCTGATGTATATGTAGCGTCGCTAGGCGAAGAAGCGCAGTCTTCAGCAATGGGCATCGCCGAGGTAATTCGAACGGCGCTGCCTATTTTAAAGGTACAGCTGCATTGCGGTGGTGGTAATTTTAAAAAACAAATGAAAAAAGCCAATGCCAGTGGTGCGCAATATGCAGTTATTATCGGACAAGCAGAAGTTGAAAATAATTCCTACGCGGTTAAACCGCTGCGAATTGAAGGGCAACAACTAACATTAGAAAAACAAGATTTGTTAGCGTACTTCAAAGAACGCTTCGCAATTTAAACAAAAAAGATAAATGAGGTAGCAAAATTGGATAGGTTCGAAACAGAAGAACAACAAGTTGAAGCTATTAAGCAGTTTTGGAAAGACAACGGAACCGCAATAATCATTGGTGTCGTTGTTGGTATAGGCGGCCTTTGGGGTTGGGGAACCTATTCAGAAAGTCAACTAAAAGCAAAAGAGGAAGCATCTGTTGCATATCAGGACACTATCGAACAAATGTTTGAAAGTGATGATGTCAGTAAAGTAAACGAATTCATAGAACAGCATCCTGATTCGACATATTCAGAACTCGCCGGTCTTATTGCAGCCCAGCAATTCTCCAGCAAGCAGGAATACGAGAACGCTATCTCGGCGTTAGAACCCATTGCAGCATCACAGGGACCACTGTCCGACATTGCAAATTTGCGGTTGGCGTCAGTCTTCTTTGACAGTGGGAATATTGCTCAAGCATTGGCGAGCTTGGACAAAGTAACGTCCTCTGCATATGACGATCAAAAGTTTGAGCTGCAAGGCGATTTGTTCTATGCCGACGGTCAATTTGACCAAGCACAGAATGCATATAATAAGGCGTTGGTTGAACTTCCGGATAACAATAACATCCAAATGAAGTTGGATAATCTTGCTTTTGCCCGAGTAAATTCGAATGCCAATAAAGTGGGTGATGTAGTCAAAGATGCAGTGGAAGATGTAGTTGAGGAAGTAGTAGAGGATGAGAACGATCAAGGTGAATAAGGCGCTAACAGTCACAGCGGTTCTATTGTTACTGTCAGGCTGTACAACGATTAGCAATTGGTTTGCTGATGATGAAGAAGTTGAGATTCGCACGCTCAACCCGTTGCAGAACCAAATAGAACCACGCGTACTGTGGGACGTCAGTATTGGAGATGGTACGGAAGAGTTCTTTTCTAACCTAAAACCGGCATATGATTACGGAAAAATCTTTGCCGCCGATCGAGCAGGGCGTATTTATGCACTTAACCCTGACGACGGTAAGCGAATATGGCAACAGGATATAAGTCAACGCAGTAAGGACAGGCGTTTTACAAATTTATATGGATTGTTTGCGGGGCGAGTACCTGCAAAGATTTCTGGCGGTCTTACCGTAGCTTACAATTCGGTATTCTTTGGCACAGAAAATGGAGAAGTTCTTGCCTTAAACGAAGCTGACGGTAGCTTGAAATGGAGAACATCAATCATTGGCGAAGTTCTCGCGCCCCCTGCAACAGATGAGGGAATTGTCGTTGTTAATACCGTGGCAGGCTTGCTGATAGCACTTGATGCAGAAACTGGCGAAATTAAGTGGCAAAACGAAAACGATGTTCCGGCGTTGAGCTTACGCGGTATATCTGGACCAGCAGCATCAAATGGCGGCGCAATTGTTGGCACTGCATCGGGTAGATTAGTTGTTAATATAATTGATTCGGGGTTGACAGCTTGGGAACAACAGATCGCTAAACCCACAGGTGCGACAGAATTGGATCGCATCGTCGACATCGATAGCACACCACTTGTGTTTTTAGGCAATATATATGCGGTAAGTTATGGCGGTTCACTAGCTTCGGTAGAAATACGAACAGGTCAAGTTGTATGGAATCGCGAGTATGCCGCATATCGCGACCTGACGTTAGAAGGAAATCGCTTGTTTGTTAGCGATATTAATAGCAATCTTTACGCAGTGGATAGACGAAATGGCGTTGAGTTATGGTCGAATTCAGAATTGAGAAAACGTGAGCTAACGTCAGCAGTACCTACGCGAGCATATGTTGCAGCAGGCGATAAATGGGGATATTTGCACTTTTTCAATCAAAGCGACGGTGAATACGTAGCGAGAGTGCGCATTGGTGACGATGATGAGGACGAAGGGATTTTCTCTGCACCAGTCTCGTTTGAGGACAAGTTGCTGGTGCAACGGAGGGATGGTGATTTGTTCTTACTGCAAATACCCTAAACGTTTTTTTTCGATAAGTTCTTAGAAAAGCAGTCACCAGAATGATCCCAGTCATTGCTCTTGTCGGGCGGCCTAATGTTGGAAAATCAACACTCTTTAATCGATTAACGCGCAGTCGAGACGCACTCGTGGCTGACTTTCCAGGACTCACCAGAGATAGGAAATATGGACAGGCCATATTTGAAAAGAAACAATTCATTGTGGTTGATACTGGTGGCATCAGTGGTGATGAAAGCGGGATAGATTCTGCGATGGCTGAGCAATCACTGCTTGCAATTGAAGAAGCAGATGTTGTTTTGTTTCTTGTTGATGCCAGGTCAGGTCTAATGCCAGCTGACGTAGGTATTGCCAATCACCTCAGAAAAACAGGTAAGCACGCCGTCTTAGTGGCCAATAAAATTGACGGTCTGGACGCAGAAAGCGCTTCTGTAGATTTCTACGAGCTTGGATTTTCTCAATTTATGCATATTGCAGCATCACATGGGCGGGGCGTTCAAAAGCTTATGAATGATGTGTTGTCACCGCTTAAAGATGCGTTCCCTCATATGATTGTGATGGACTCAGACGATGAGGAGCTGAGCGAAGAAGAGAAAGTCGCACATCTACAAAACCTTCCTATCAAATTAGCCATTGTTGGTAAGCCTAACGTAGGCAAATCGACACTTACTAATCGAATTTTAGGCGAAGAACGTGTTGTTGTTTACGATTTGCCTGGCACAACACGCGACAGTATTTTTATTCCGATGAAAAGAGGAGAAAGAGACTACGTCATTATAGATACCGCTGGCGTGCGCAAGCGCAAAAAAGTATCAGATGCTGTGGAAAAGTTTTCTATTGTTAAAACACTGCAGGCTATTGAAGAGGCGAATGTTGTTCTTTTAGTCATTGATGCTCGGCAAGGTATTAGTGATCAAGACCTTTCTCTTTTGGGATTTATCGTAAACTCTGGGCGCTCACTAGTTCTTTCGGTAAACAAATGGGACGGGTTGGATTCTGACGTCAAGGATGACATTAAACGAGAGCTCGATCGTCGACTGGGTTTTATAGATTTCGCGCGCGTTCATTTTATCTCTGCGCTTCACGGTACAGGCGTGGGTCATTTATTTGAATCTGTAGATGAAGCATATGCATCTGCTACAAAGCGTGTTAATACATCATTACTTACACAGATTATGGAAATGGCGCAAGACGACCATCAACCACCAATGGTCAGAGGACGACGAGTCAAAATGAAATATGCGCATGCAGGTGGATACAATCCGCCGGTTGTCGTCATTCATGGGAATCAAGTGACAGATCTTCCCGATGCATATAAACGCTACTTAATGAATTACTATCGAAAATCACTAGACGTCATGGGAACGCCGATTAAAATTGAGTTTCGCGAAGGCGCAAACCCTTACGAAGGCAAAAAAAATCAATTAACCCTATCGCAACAGCGCAAAAGAAAGCGACTATTAAGTTTTCACAAAAAGAAAAAGCGTTAAAAACCTATGACTACAGGCATCGTCGTTAGCTAGGATTATTTTCTATCTGTTTTTCCTATTGGAAAAAGGAATTTATTTTCTAATGCTGCCGCCGCGTCATTTTCAATTACCGGTGCCATATTGTCTTTTAAATCAACACCAGACTTTCCTATTTTTAATGACTCTGTTGTTAGATAAACAACCTTTGCTGCAGCTTCAGAATAGGATAAACCACCATCACGAATGTTGGATATGCAGTTTCTGTTTGCATCGTTAAAGTCGGGTTTTGGGTCGAACGTAAAATAGATCCCGAGGCTATCTGGGGAGCTCAGTCCTGGACGCTCACCTATTAACAGAACAATACACTTGGCATTTAGCGCTCGAGCGATATCATCACCAACAGCAACTCTCCCTTGCAATATGATGCTGATGGGCGCTATTCTTGTATTTTTACGTTCAAAATGCGAAAGCATAGTAGACATCATATTTGGTGCGTGTCTTTGAACGGCAATAGACGAGAGCCCATCGGCTATTGCAAAAGCAATGTCATATCGTTCTTTATTGTAGAATTGCGATAGCTTTTCAAGAGATTCAGTACTCAGCTTTCGACCATAATCTGGACGCTGTAAATACTGCGCTCTATTTTCTGCTTTGCTTTTGAGCAACACTTTAGGTTGTTTCGTGTCTAGATCCGATATAAGTTGCTCGCAATCTAGCGGAATATGCACTGCATCTTGTGCATTTGCATGGTCAAATTGAAAGGACAGTAGTTGCGAAGTTGGTAAGCTGCCACCGACTCGTCCGAGAGCAATTCTCGCATCAGTAAACCTGCTCAATTCGGCCCACTTATTCTTAATTTCTAGGTGCTTTGCGCTCATCTTTACAAGTCTTTTAATAGTGTTATGTCTGAAAAGGGAGGGGGGAGTTCAGAAGCGACCTTTATCCTTCCTTGTTCGTTGAAAATATCCATTTTTTGTAACCATTTTTCGAATTCGGGACTAGGACGTAGCCCGAATGCCTGTCTTGCATATAAGGCATCGTGAAATGATGTTGTTTGGTAATTCAGCATAATATCGTCAGAACCAGGTATCCCCATAATAAAATTTACGCCTGCTGTTGCAAGCTGAGTGAGCAAACTATCCATATCATCTTGATCTGCATCCGCGTGATTGGTGTAGCAAATATCACATCCCATCGGAAGTCCTAGAAGTTTTCCGCAGAAGTGATCTTCCAGACCGGCTCTACTGATTTGTTTGCCGTTATATAAATACTCAGGACCAATAAATCCGACGACGGTGTTTACCAATAGAGGATCAAACTCGCGAGCAACACCGTATGCCCGTGCTTCACAGGTTTGTTGGTCAACACCGTGATGAGCATTAGCTGACAATGCACTTCCTTGTCCAGTTTCAAAATACATGACGTTATTGCCACAGGTACCCCTGTTTAACGACAAAGCTGCGTCTTTGCATTCATAAAGTAAACCAAGATCTATACCAAAACTCTTATTTGCTGCCTGAGTCCCAGCTATAGATTGGAAAATCAAGTCAACGGGCACGCCCTTATTGGCAGCTTCTAGTTGCGTAGTAATGTGCGCGAGCACGCATGATTGAGTGGGTATTTCATAGTGTTCTATGATGTCGTTAAGCATAAACAAAAGATTACTCACTGCCTCTGTGTTATCACTTGCAGGATTAATCCCAATAACAGCGTCGCCACTGCCATACAAAAGTCCATCTAGAATACTCGCGGCTATGCCAGTGGGATCATCAGTGGGATGATTGGGTTGTAGCCTCGTTGACATTGTTCCCGGGAGACCAATAGTGTTTCTAAATGCAGTTACAACCTGACATTTCTGTGCAACTAGTATAAGGTCTTGAACACGCATAATTTTGCTAACCGCAGCGGCCATTTCGGGTGTAATTCCCTTGCTTATTGACATCAAACTATGCGTTGTGGCCTGTTCGGATAACAGCCAATTTCGAAAGTCGCCAACGGTATAGGTGGAGACAGGTTTGAATGAAGAGAAACAATGGGTATCTATAATCAATCTTGTCACTTCATCGTCTTCATAGGGAATAATTACGTCATTTAAAAAAGCCTTAAGAGGCAATTCCGCTAACGTCATTTGCGCAGCAACACGCTCTTGAGCTGTTTCAGCACATACACCTGCAAGCTGATCACCCGAGCGCAAAGGCGTTGCTTTTGCCATCAATGTCTTGAGATCTGGAAATTGCCATGTCACACCACCGGCGGAAATCGAATAGCTCATACGTTGGTTAATCCAATTTATAAATGTGTGCGTTTGTTTGACACTACGTTCTTTTTTACTTTTAACGTTTATTTGTCGTAAGTGGTGCAAGCCAAATTCACGATGATAAGCCGCTACATCTGCTATGCTTGCAAGAATCAATACTATGATTTTTTTATTATTAGCAATCTAACACACTGAGAAGAGGATACAAGATGGGTCTTTTAGATGGATTGATGGGTAATGCAAGTGAAGTGGACATTGATGAGATTACCGCAGAGTTACAGGACATATTGTCGGAAACCGAAACCATCGCAAGCGCTTACAAGCTCATTCGAGATATGCTTGTGATCACGAATAAACGCATCATTTTCATTGATAAACAGGGCATGACGGGCAAAAAAGTTAGCTATCAGAATATTCCTCTCAAATCTATCACTAACTACATTGTAGAAACGGCTGGCAACTTTGATACTGATTCTGAGTTAAAGATTTGGATTTCTGGACAGTCAGCACCTATAGAAGTAGAACTCAAAGCAAAGCTTGCTGCCTCAGTGCAAAAGAGTATTGCTGACCAACTGTTTGCATAAACACTACGTCGGCAAAAAATAAAAAAGCGCTTGCGTGAGTACCAAGCGCTTTTTTATAAACCTTTTATTTTTTTTAACCGTTTCGCATTGCTTTCATAAACGCTGATTCTGGGGGGACTATTATCTGCGGCAAGCTCTGCTTAACGAGCATTTCCATTACTCTATCTGGGAAATTTCCTGTCAACTTTACGAATTTGTCACCTTTTTTAAACACATACTGGGTACTGTACGCGGGCTCAAATTCAGTATTCAATGCTACTTTGAGCTTGTATCCTTTGTAAGATGATTCTGACACGTCTAATTGTGCGTCTTCGATTTCAGATATGTTGTATCCTGGAATATCAGAACCTTCAATTAACAGCATAAGCTGTTGTTTTTCAGCGCCAAGCTCTGCACTGATCAATTCATCATCACTTAAGTCTACATTATGTACAAACGGTGAAATAGGGTAAACAGACACGTCAAATACTGCATCACTATATTCTGGGTGCACGTATCGCGTGATAGATCCTTGCATTGGATCCCGGTAAAGCGCTCGTTGCTGCATCATGAACTCGCCAACAGTAGAAGGCAGCTTAAGTTGGTTCTCATAGTCGCTAGCATTTAATGCACGGTAGATAATCTTGGCGTTGAGCACATCTGAATACTCTACATGTGATACCCAGTGATTAAAGATTTCCTTTGCCGTAAGCTCAACGGAACTGTCGTCTTTAACTGGTGTGCTGACATTATACTCATCGATAGGTACACCGCGCCAGCTGGTCGTGATTTCTAAGTGAAGCATTGGCGACTTATTTTTGTTTTCTAGTGCACTGCCAACTAACACTTGATACTCTGACAAACTAAGTGCTTCGGCAATTTGAGGTGCTGAGGCGTGCTGCATCAAAATACCGTCAATAGTTTGTTCGTCGAGGACGTTCTTAACGCAGGTTGTCGATTCACACACATCGTTAACTAAATCGCTCACCTCGCTGTTCAGGATTGGAAACTCCGTAGCACTTGATATGCATGAAATTGGTAAAAAAGATAATAGGAATAGATACTTAACGGACTTTTTCGTGCCAGCGACCACATTGCGTGAGTGGCTGAAAACATTGAGACGATTACGAGCAATCGAAGGTAATGACAACATAAATACTACCTGTTTAACCTGAACTTCGGACTAGAGAATACCACTAGATTGGTTAAAATTAAACCAATTACGACAAAAAATTGACACTTTACTCACAAATATGCAATTTCCTGCGAATTATATGAACAAAAAATTGTCGCTCAGTACTTAGATTTCTCTGTTGTTCTAATTGCTCGATTTTGGTGATAGTTTGGTAATAGACGATGTAATTGTTCCATCAGAAAGTTTTGTTACGAGAGTATCAGATGTCTGCACATCTGCTATATGCTTCAAAATCTTCTCATCTTTGTATGAAATGCTGTAGCCGCGCTTCAGCGTGTTTAATGGACTAACTGAATCGAGTAAGCCACTATTCGACGCTAACTGCATTTTGGTTTTTTCTAGTTTATTTACGATAGTGTGTTGAAGTCGTTTTTGTATATTATCAATGCGAGCTTGCATATCGACGATATCATCACTTGGAGAGCTCTGTAATAAACGATGCGAAATATACGCTAACTTCTCTTTTCTTCTTTTGTATGTGTCGCCGTATCGATTTATAAGTTGTTCATTCAGTTCATGCAATTTTGTCTGATAATCTTTTACCTTGTTTACTGGGTGCATTGCATTAAAACGGAGCATTAAGGCGTCTAAACGCTGCGAGTTGTTTTGGATTTGTTGCTGTGGATCTAATCGTTCTAGTCTTTTTTGCGCTATCTGGTGCTTCAGCGTTAATTGGGTAAGGTGATTTTTAATTTGATAGTTCAGTCGGTTATACATCTGCACTAATTGGGTATTAAGCGATTCCTTATCAATGCTCAGAAGTTCAGCTGCAGCCGAGGGTGTTGGTGCCCGTCTGTCTGCAACGAAGTCACTGATAGTCACATCAATTTCATGACCAACTGCAGACACCACTGGAATATTTGAATCAAATATTGCTCTTGCAACGCTTTCTTCATTAAATGGCCATAAATCCTCTAAAGAGCCGCCGCCTCTTCCCACAATCAATGCATCGACTTCATTGCGTTGATTTGCTTTTTCAATTTGATTGACAATTTCTTGGGCTGCGCTCGCACCTTGCACCAGCGCCGGATAGAGTATGACATTGATGGCAGGGTTGCGCCTTGAAAATACCGTGAGGACATCATGAATGGCCGCACCTGTTGGCGATGTTACGATCCCAATGGTTGATATCTGTTCGGGAATTGCTTTTTTGTGTTCTTCACTGAAAAGTCCTTGCTGCGAAAGTTGCTGTTTTAGTCTTTCAAATTCCCGCTTTAGTTGACCAATTCCGTCGTGTTCAAGGTGTTGGATAATCAGTTGATAATCACCCCTTGGTTCGTAAATTGATAAGCTGCCTCTAACAAGCACCTTGTCGCCATTTTTTGGCTTGAAACCAACGCGCTGATTGCTTCCTTTGAACATCGCTGTTCTAACTTGCGCTTTACTATCTTTAAGAGAAAAATACCAATGCCCCGATGCGGCAGCAATAAAGTTGCTGATTTCGCCTGTTGCCCAAACGAGACCAATTTCGCTTTCCAACACGCGCTTGGCAAAACGATTGAGTTTAGTGATTGATAAGATGTTGTTTACGTCTGGTGAAGAAAACATTTACGTCTAAAATTAAATTAATAGAAGGTGTTGATTGTAGTTTACCTTGTGTGTAAAAAACACTACAATTGCGCCGCAATTAAACCAACAGCCAATAGGTACAATTGCATGTTACGCATCGACAAAGAAGCATTAACATTTGATGACGTTCTTCTTGTCCCAGGACACTCTACAGTTTTACCTCATACCGCGAGCCTGCAGACGCAATTGACGCGTCAAATCACCTTAAATATGCCAGTTGTATCTGCGGCAATGGATACAGTGACAGAAGCTTCATTAGCAATCGCTTTAGCGCAAGAAGGTGGGCTTGGCTTTATTCATAAAAACATGTCAGCCAAAGCACAAGCAAAGCATGTTACCAAGGTAAAAAAATACGAAAGTGGCGTCGTACTCGATCCGGTTACTGTGAATCAAACGGCGACTATCGGAGAAGTGACTAGACTCAGTAAAAAGCGCGGTTATTCTGGCTTTCCTGTAGTAGATGCAGATAACAATCTGATTGGCATTGTTACGGGCAGAGACTTAAGGTTCGAGACTCGTTTGGACTTACCCATTTCAACCGTTATGACACCAAAAGAAAACTTGGTCACAGTAAAAGCAGATGCGAGCGAAGATCACGTGCTTCACCTCATGCACGAGCACCGAATAGAAAAGATTCTGGTTGTTGATGATCACTTCAGGTTGACTGGTCTCATTACGGTTAAAGACTTCCAAAAAGCTAAAAGCAAACCCAACGCGTGTAAAGACGAGCATGGTCGACTTAGGGTTGGTGCAGCCGTTGGGGTAGGGTCGGGGACTGAAGAGAGAATAGCGGCACTGGTTGAAGCCGATGTCGATGTGTTGCTTGTTGACACATCTCATGGGCATTCGCAAGGCGTTATTGATATTGTCAAAAATATCAGACAAACCTACCCAAATATTCAATTAATCGCGGGGAATGTAGCGACCGCGGAAGGCGCACTCGCACTAGCGGATGCTGGCGTTGATGCAGTCAAGGTCGGTATTGGCCCAGGATCTATTTGCACAACGCGAATTGTGACGGGCTGCGGGGTTCCTCAAATCACAGCGGTTGGAGATGCTGTTGCAGCCCTTGCAGAACGCGAGATCCCGGTTATTGCTGATGGCGGTATTCGGTATTCAGGCGATATCGCCAAAGCGCTTGCAGCAGGCGCTTCATCTGTGATGGTTGGCAGCATGTTCGCCGGCACTGAAGAAGCACCTGGTGAGGTTGAACTCTACCAAGGGCGATACTATAAATCATACAGAGGAATGGGGTCATTAGGCGCAATGAATCAGAGCAATGGTTCATCAGACAGATACTTTCAGGATAGCAGCCAAGCGGAAAAATTGGTTCCTGAGGGCATCGAAGGCCGTGTCGCATACAAAGGCCCAATTGCGAATATTATTCACCAACAGCTAGGTGGACTTCGCTCAGCCATGGGACTAACTGGATGTGGCGATATCCATGCCCTGCGGACAAAAGCAAAGTTTGTCCGCGTAACGTCTGCTGGAATGGGGGAGTCTCATGTGCATGACGTTAGTATTACCAAAGAAGCGCCAAATTATAGAACAGGCTAATCATTCAAGGTTAGCTTCAATTTTTTATTCCTAGGAAAAAGCAATGTCATCTAATATTCATGACTACAAAATCCTTATTTTGGATTTTGGCAGCCAATACACTCAATTAATCGCAAGAAGAGTCCGAGAAATTGGCGTCTATTGTGAACTTTGGGCATGGGATGTTAGCGATGAACAAATCAAAGCATTCAACCCTAACGGTATCATCCTCTCTGGTGGACCTGAATCAGTCACCGAAGCCGGTTCACCGCGAGCACCGCAAGCAGTATTCGAACTTGGCGTTCCTGTGTTAGGCATTTGTTATGGAATGCAAACCATGGCAGAACAATTAGGAGGTGCTGTTCAAGGGTCTAACTTAAGAGAATTTGGATACGCGCAAGTTGAGGTCATCGAGCCTACAGCGTTGCTTGATAAAATCGAAGATGAAATTGGCGACAGTGGTGAAACATTGCTCGATGTTTGGATGAGTCATGGTGACAAAGTAAAGGACATCCCGAGTGGTTTCCGCACTATTGCTAAAACGAGCAACTGTCCGCATGCTGCAATGGTTGATGAAGCTAAGCAGTTTTACGGCGTGCAATTTCATCCGGAAGTCACCCATACCAAACAAGGCTTGAAAGTACTTCAGCAATTTGTAGTGAATATATGCAAGTGTGAAACCCTCTGGACGGCGTCGGCGATCATCGAAGATGCAATTCAAAGTATTAAGAAGCAAGTCGGGGATGAAGAGGTCGTACTAGGGTTGTCAGGTGGCGTTGACTCTAGTGTTACAGCAATGCTGTTACACAGAGCGATTGGCACCCAACTAACATGCGTGTTTGTTGACAATGGCCTATTAAGATTGAACGAAGGCCAACAGGTCATGGACATGTTTGGACAACATTTCGGACTCAATATTGTTAAAGTTGATGCTGAAACGAGGTTTTTGGACGCATTGAAGGGTGAGACAGATCCAGAAAAAAAACGCAAGATCATTGGTAATCAATTTGTCTACGTCTTTGATGAAGAGTCCGCAAAATTAACCAATGCAAAATGGTTGGCTCAAGGCACGATTTATCCAGATGTCATTGAGTCAGCGGGTGCTAAAACAGGCAAAGCCCACGTCATAAAATCTCATCACAACGTGGGAGGACTGCCCGAGGATATGCAATTGGGACTGGTTGAGCCGCTACGAGAATTGTTCAAAGACGAAGTGCGTAAAATAGGTCTTGAGTTGGGCTTGCCATATGACATGCTCTATCGCCATCCTTTCCCGGGGCCAGGCCTTGGTGTGCGCGTTTTAGGTGAGATCAAAAAAGAATACTGCGATTTGCTCAGAAGAGCAGATGCTATTTTCATCGACGAGTTACATGCCGAAGACCTCTATCACAAGGTTAGCCAAGCATTCACTGTTTTTTTGCCAGTGCGCTCAGTCGGTGTTATGGGGGATATGCGTAAATACGATTGGGTAGTGTCACTTCGCGCAGTAGAAACCGTAGACTTTATGACAGCACGTTGGGCGCATCTACCCTATGAATTCCTCGGGCGCGTGTCAAACCGTATCATTAATGAAATAGATGGTATATCAAGAGTCGTATACGATATTTCGGGCAAACCACCCGCGACTATCGAGTGGGAATAACACCAACATTTCAATAAT
>DDLV01000045.1 GCA_002340325.1 Glaciecola sp. UBA2563
GCTATTTTAGCTGCAATAATGTCAACTATTTCATCCCAGTTGCTTGTCACCTCAAGTTCATTAACTAGGGATATTTATGCGACTTTTATAGACAGTGAAGCCTCTGATAAAACGCAAGTTGTCGTGGGCAGAATATCAGTTTTTGCTGTCGCAGTAATTGCAATATGGGTCGCGTTTGGACAGAGCAACACCATTCTTTCGCTTGTGAGTAATGCTTGGGCAGGTTTTGGCGCTGCATTTGGCCCATTAATACTGTTTTCGCTGTTATGGCGCAAAATGACGCGAGAAGGAGCTATCGCGGGTATGCTGACAGGCGCTATTGTCGTATTAGTTTGGATTTACGCGCCCCTCGGTGCAAACGGAGAAAGCCTCTCATCATTTATTTATGAAATTGTCCCGGGCTTCTTAGCGGCTTCCGTCACCATTATTATTGTGAGTAAATATATGCATTCAAGTTCTAATGAAATTGAGGCTTTGTACGATACATATAAATACAAAATTACCAAACTAAAGAACTAACGTGTAGATGCCGTTTTACGCAGCCCGACAACCTATTTTGGACCAACAAAAAAACCTCGTCGGTTATGAGCTGTTGTTCAGAACAAGTTTGGAAAATATCTTCCCAAAAGTCGATGAAGATAAAGCGACGTCCAAAATGTTGGACGGTCTTTGTTTTGATATGGGACTGGACAAAATTGCAGAAGGAAAAACTGCATTTATAAATTTTACAAAGCAGTCGATTTTACAGAACCTGCCTGTTTTGCTACCCAAGGACTTGATAACCATTGAAGTGCTTGAGACCGTGCAGCCATCGCAAGAAATATTAGACAAGTTTAAGCTATTTCATAAGCATGGCTATACACTAGCGCTGGACGATTTTGTACACAGCCCAGACTGGGAGCCCTTCTACAAATATTGCCACGTTATTAAAGTTGATTGTGTCGAAATAAGCGACAGCCAGTTGCACGAAATTACTGAGGTCATCAAACATCATCCTCACATTAAGCTACTCGCTGAAAAAGTCGAAGATATCACGACGTTTGAACGTTTCAGATCACTCGGATTTAGCCTGTTTCAGGGATACTTCTTTGCAAGACCAGAAGTCATTAAAAGCGCATCTTTTTCTGCATCACAAACATCGGTAGCAAACTTGCTCGATGAGGTATCAAGACCTGAAGTTAATGTAAGTCGAATCATAGAATTATTTGAGTCAGATGCAGCGCTGTCGTATCGGCTGCTGAAATATGTAAAATCACCGATTTTTTATCGGCGGAAAGAAATCGAAAGTATACGTCAGGCAGTCATTATGCTTGGCAACGAAGAGCTCAATCGATTCGTCACCCTTCTCTTTGCCGCGACATTTGCCGAAGGTAAACCTAGTGAACTCATTCGCATGTGTTTGCAACGTGCAAAATTTTGTGAACTATTATCTGCGTGCCTTAATGATTTGAACGCCTCATCATCATTCTTATTAGGCATGATGTCTCTCATTGATGCAATGCTTGATGCGGACATTGCAACTGTCGTTGATGGCTTGCCTTTATCTGACGATATAAAAATAGCGTTGGTGAACAAAAGAGGTACTGCGGCAACTGTTTTGCAAATCTGTAAGGGCTTGGAAGTTGGCAATTTCCGTGAGACCCAAGCACTGTGCAAAACTATTAGCGTCAGTATGGCCGATGTTTGCAGTATGCATTTAGATGCGATTGGCTGGGCTGACAAACGCATTTCCGTATTGCTCTAGCGGGTAGCTTCAACATCTGCCCATTTTATCCTTGGTTAAGCACAAAGAGAAAAACACAGGTTATCTACCCTTTAGATACTAACTTTTTTGTATATGTTATTGGAAACTTACTTTAAAAATTGGGTAACTGTGACGATAGAAATATGGTATTGTTATAAGCATTACATTTTTGGATATATGCGTCCGCTTCGCACAATTGCTTCATAAAAAATAACACCGATTCGGGCAAGCGCATTGATATTTGCATCCAACAACAGAAATGAACATTCCAATATCACTCTAAATCAATACAAACACTCAAAGATGGACTAATAATCAATGTCACTCGAGCAATCAAACATGACACATCTCAAGCAGTTAGAAGCGGAAAGCATTCAAATTTTCCGCGAAGTCGCTGCTGAATTCGACAATCCGGTAATGTTGTATTCCGTAGGTAAAGACTCGTCGGTTTTACTTCACGTTGCCCGAAAAGCCTTTTATCCAGGCACAATCCCCTTCCCTTTGTTACATGTCGATACCACATGGAAATTTAAGGAAATGATCTCATTTCGAGATGAAATGGCGAAGAAACACAACCTTAATCTTATCGTTCACATTAACGAAGAAGGCGTTGCAAATGATATTAATCCGTTTTCTGTTGGCAGTGCAAAGCATACCGATATCATGAAAACGAACGCGTTAAAACAAGCGCTTGATAAGTATCAGTTTGATGCGGCATTTGGCGGCGCCAGAAGAGATGAAGAGAAGTCGCGAGCAAAAGAACGCGTTTATTCTTTTCGCGACGATAATCATCGTTGGGACCCCAAAAACCAGCGCCCAGAATTATGGAATATTTATAACTCCCAGATTGATAAAGGAGAGAGCATCAGAGTATTTCCTATGTCTAATTGGACCGAATTAGATATCTGGCAATACATCTATATGGAAAACATTGAAATCCCTTCACTCTATCTAGCCAAGCCAAGACCAGTCGTTGAGCGAGATGGCGTGCTTATCATGGTCGATGATGACCGAATGCCACTTGAAAAAGGTGAAAAGCCGCAAATGAAATCAGTGAGATTTAGAACGCTTGGTTGCTATCCATTAACGGGTGCAGTTGAGTCCGAAGCCGCAACATTACCAGAGGTTATCCAAGAAATGTTATTGACTAAAACGTCTGAACGACAAGGCCGAGTCATTGACCATGACTCATCGGGTTCTATGGAGAAAAAGAAAATGGAAGGGTATTTCTGATGAGCAGTAATTTAACATGGCATAAACACACTATCGATAAGTCTGCGAGAGCATCTTTACTCAATCAGAAACCTTGCGTGTTATGGTTTACCGGACTTTCTGGATCAGGTAAATCTACTATTGCAAACCTGTTAGAAAGAAAATTGTTTGACAAGAGTCATAAAACCTACCTTTTGGACGGTGATAATGTCAGGCACGGCCTTTGCGGTGACCTTGGCTTCGATGACAAAGCGAGGGTTGAAAACATCCGCAGAATAAGCGAAGTAGCCAAACTTTTTGTTGATTCCGGTACCATAGTGCTGACCGCCTTTATTTCACCATTTAGAGCCGATAGAGAATTTTGTCGTTCATTGTTAGAAAACGGTGAATTTATCGAAATTTATGTCGATACTCCCATTGAAATTTGCGAAAACCGAGATCCAAAAGGTCTATATAAAAAAGCTCGGCAAGGAGAAATAAAACACTTTACTGGCATCGATTCGACATACGAAGTACCGGAAAAACCTGAAGTTCATCTGCAATACATTGAAAATGAAATGCCAGAACAAACGGCTGAGCGTCTTTACGAACAGTTAAAGCAGCTAGGATTTATATGATGACACAGTTTACTTTAACCGATGAGCTAGTACAGCAGGTAACCCAAATCACCCAGCAAGCTGGGCAACGGATAATGGAAATATATCAGAGAGACTTTGATATATCTGAAAAAAATGATTCATCGCCATTAACTGAAGCTGATTTGGCAGCGCATAATCATATTGTTGAAAACTTAGCCAAGATATCTGACTTGCCTATCTTATCTGAAGAGTCAGCAAGTATTGATTGGCAAGAGCGCAAGACATGGGTTCGATATTGGTTAGTTGACCCGCTTGACGGCACTAAAGAATTTATCAAGAAAAATGGCGAATTTACTGTCAATATTGCGTTAATTGAATACGGTGAGCCAATATTTGGTGTGGTAGATGCGCCTGCTTTGGAAAAAACCTATGTCGGCGTCGTCGGCACAGGCGCAAAGATAATAACGCAAGATGGCGAGTCTCCGATAACAGCAACGGCTGCGGGACCCGGCGAAAAAGTAAAGGTTGTCGGTTCGCGATCTCATCAAAGCCCAGAAATTCAAAAAATACTCTCAGCAATTGACGCTGAACACGAACTCGTTGCAATGGGCAGCTCTTTGAAGCTGTGTTGTGTCGCAGATGGGAATGCACATTTATATCCCCGTGTTGGTCCAACAAGTGAATGGGACACAGGTGCAGCACATGCCGTTGTACTCGCTGCCGGCGGCAAGGTAACAGTCCTTGATCCTGAAAATCCATTTGACGAGGATGCGCACCCACTGAGGTACAACCAAAAAGAATCCATTCTCAACCCTTTTTTCTTAGTGAAAACTTAACATGAATCACGAAAACGAATTACTCAAAACAGATATTTTAGAATACCTAGCCGCTCATGAACGCAAAGACCTGTTACGATTTCTGACCTGTGGTAGCGTTGATGATGGTAAGAGCACGCTTATTGGAAGACTCCTTCACGATTCTAAGATGATTTATGAAGACCAGTTGGCTGCGATCGAAAAAGACAGCAAAAAAGTGGGGACAACAGGCGAAAAAGTTGACTTAGCGCTCCTTGTAGACGGTCTACAAAGCGAAAGAGAGCAAGGTATCACTATTGATGTGGCTTACCGTTACTTCAGTACTGATAAGCGTAAATTCATTATTGCAGACACGCCTGGGCATGAGCAGTATACTCGGAACATGGTGACGGGTGCGTCCACTTGTGATTTGGCCATTATTCTGGTGGACGCTAGGGCTGGCGTAAAAACCCAAACTAAACGCCACTCTTTTCTTGTCTCACTTTTAGGCATCAAGCATGTGATCGTAGCCGTTAATAAAATGGATTTAATGGATTACAGTGAAGATGTCTATAGCCAAATCAAGAAAGACTATTTGGCGTTTTCCGAGAGCTTGAATATAACTGATATCAGATTCGTGCCAATTTCGGCCTTGGAAGGTGACAACGTCGTTAATAAAAGCGAAAAGACGCCTTGGTACAATGGCGAATTATTGATGGATTTGTTAAACAACATAGAAGTTTCACACAATCAAAGTGAAGCATTTCGCTTTCCAGTGCAGTATGTAAATCGCCCGAATCTTAATTTTAGAGGCTTTGCAGGCACAATAGTATCAGGCAGCATCAACGTGGGTGACAATATCACCGTGCTACCTTCAGAGAAAAGCTCGGTGGTCAAAACCATTAGTACATTTGATGGTGATCTCGAAACGGCGAAGGTACAGCAAGCGGTCACGCTGACACTGGAAGATGAGATTGATATATCTCGAGGCGATATTATTGTTAAATCAGGCAATGTGCCTAAGCTTTCAAATGCATTTCGCTCCCATATCGTGTGGATGTCTGAAGATGCGATGATCCCGAATAAGCAATACAGTTTCAAATTTGCCACTAAAATGGTGTCCGGCAGCATCAGCAACGTCGCACACCAAATTGACGTAAACACGCTGGAAGAAAAAGACGCTGTTCATTTGAATTTAAATGAAATTGCCGTTTGTGATATTCAGTTGACGCAATCTATCGCTGCAGATCCTTACACAGAAAACCGCTCGACAGGCGCCTTTATTGTCATCGATAGACTGACTAATGGAACTGTGGCCGCTGGTATGGTGATCGCCACTAATTCTAGTGAACCAAGCAAATCTACCTTCTCAGAGTTTGAACTTGAAATGAATGCGCTTGTTCGAAAACACTTTCCTCATTGGGGCAGTATCGATATTAGCAAACTATAATGTGCATAAAGAGCTGGACGGGTGCTGCGCACTCGTTCGGCTAATCTCTTTGCCACAATAAAGTAGGATACGTGTAAAGTTTGCTGACAAAATCTCACATCGCAGTCGCGCAAAATGCGTCCGGACGTAATTTACATGTCCCGGTCTACACAATTGATTGTGGCAATCCAGGTCCCAAAGTTTACATCCAAAGCTCTATCCACGGCGCCGAAGTGCAAGGGAACGTGGTTATTTATCAGCTCATTCAATATCTTGCAACAAGCAAAATCCATGGTTCTATAACACTGGTTCCGAACTGTAATCCGGTTGGAACAAACATTAAAGCGGGCGAGTATACGTTAGGCCGTTTTGACCCGGTTAACGGCACTAACTGGAATCGAGGGTATTTTTTTGACGAAGACGCCGTTAATAAATTTGCCAAAGGCGTAAGTGAAACCGATACCGAGCAAGATATTAAAGCATCTTTTCATCAATATTGGCGAGGGTTGATTGATGAGAAGATGAATCAAAGCTGGGGGATACCATTAGCTCAACGGCTAAACCTATCGCTACAACTATTGGCACATGACGCTGATATTGTGATGGATTTACATAATGGGCCGGTATCCTCAAGACATATATACGTACCTGAATATGCAGAAAAAGAAATCGGGCTTTTTTCAGTGAAACACAATATTGTCATTCCGAATCAATTCGCAGGTGCTTTAGATGAAGCAAGCTTTTGTCCTTGGTGGACCCTGGTAAATCATCTAACAACGAAATACTCGCGTTCTTATGACTTCAATAAGTATGCTTTTACTATCGAAATGGGCAGTCAAGAAGTCATAAACTTTGAAGAAAGTAAAACCGATGCGCAATGTATTCTGGCTTATTTGGGACAAAAAGACATAGTAGCGGACTGTGCATTCTCTCCTCGTAACATGGCGCGCTATGTTGTGGATTTAGAAAATTACGCGACACTTTATACCGATTTTGGTGGCATGGTCGAGTATGCCGCAAAACCTGGCTCGTTAATCAAGCGTGGTGAAATTATGGCGCGGGTATTGAATATCGACGAACTTGATAATGCCAATGCCGTGACAGAAATTGCAGCCCCATGCGATTTAATTCCCATACTGCATTTTCCTTCTGCTTCCGTATTGTCGGGCACGCAGTTATACAAATGTTTTACTAATTATCGAGTGTTTTAAATATGACCATTATTCAAGTTCTGGTGTGTATCGTATTTTTTGCAACGATGTTTGCGCTGATTTTTACTGACAAAAGACCTGCAGGGATTTTTGCTGGAAGTGCGCTATCGCTAGTTTTATTGCAGGTTATAAGTCTTGATGACATATTAGCTAATGCGACAAATACCGGGCTTGTCACGCTTGTTTTACTTTTATTAGTCAGTCAGTCACTCGATAAGACCTCTACACTCAAGAGGATTGGTAGAGGCTTATTAAACCGTTCATACAACGCCAGTTTTTGGCGGTTGTTTTCAGTGACGTTTTTCTCATCGTCCATTCTGAATAATACCGCCGTTGTTGCTAGCTTAATTAGTGTGGTGAAACAGAGTTCTTTGCAAGTCCCCTCTAAATTACTTATTCCGCTTTCTTATGCCGCTATTTTAGGCGGCACTGTAACGTTAATCGGCACGTCAACAAATTTAATTGTTGACAGTTTTTTGATTGAACACGGTCATCGAGGGTTTGCCTTTTTTGACTTCACTAT
>DDLV01000043.1 GCA_002340325.1 Glaciecola sp. UBA2563
GCGGTATTGGCGAGTATTAAGTACGCAGCCAATGTCACCCAAGCCATATGTGAAGGCCAATGGTTAGATATTGAAACCTCGGGTCAACCATTATCGTCGTCCTCTTTAGAAAAAATATGTCATTTTAAGACAGGTTTGGCCATTGAAGCTGCGCTCGTTATTCCCGCAATATTGGCGCAACGTGATGAGCTACATATCAAACAGCTAAAAAATTTGGCCAAACATATCGGCATGGCATTTCAAATTCGTGATGATCTGCTCGATATCTCAGGCGATACCGATATCACCGGCAAATCTAAAGGGCTTGACGAAAAGTTATCTAGAATGAACTTTGTGTCAGTACAGGGTGAATACCAAGCTATCGAGAAAATGTTTGAGCATTATCATTCGGCAAAAGTTATCGTGGCCGAGATGCCGGCAGTAAATGATTTTTTCAATGAGTTGCTAGATTTCATCATTTACCGAGATAAATAGTCTGTAAGCATTGTGTTTACGGCTTGCAACGTGCGCTTCTCCAATAAAATAGACTTTCTTAACCGCTGCCGATAAACTGGCGAATGTTAACAAATTGTATATTTATGAATTGAGTCGTAAACGTTGTCTATTATCCTGTATGCCATTCCTGTTTTTTTTCTACTGATCGCGATAGAACTGATCCTAGAAAAAGCAAAGCAAACTAACTACTACCGATTGAATGACGCGATAAATAGCTTAAGTATTGGTGTTCTTAGCCGTGTTACAGGCATCGTCAAGCAGCTCATTCCGTTTACCATTTACATTGCTGTTTTTGATCACATCGCTGTTGTCGATTTATCTTCGTTTAGCTCCATCCAGCAAGAAATGCTGACATCTGAGTATCTTCTTGTATTTGGGGTATGGCTTTTTGCATTTATCGCTTATGACTTTCTGTACTACTGGAATCATCGATTGGGGCACGAAGTTAGCCTATTATGGGCAGCGCATGTCGTACATCACTCAAGTGAAGAATACAACCTTACCACCGCGCTGCGCCAGACCAGCGGCAGTTTTCTGAGTTGGATATTTTACCTGCCGCTGGCAGTTTTGGGTGTTCCTCCGATGATATTTATTGCTGTTGCATCGCTTAATCTCGTTTACCAGTTTTGGGTGCACACGCGCCATGTGCCGAAACTCGGTTGGTACGAGCTGATATTTGTTACTCCCTCTAATCATCGCGTTCATCATGCACAAAACGAAATATATCTGGATAGAAATTACGGTGGCGTCTTTATTCTTTGGGATAGATTGTTTGGCACCTTTCAAGAAGAACTCGATGATGTAAAACCCGTTTACGGGGTGAGAAAAGCATTGGAAAGCTGGGATCCGATTAAGGCGAATTGGCAAGTATATGCGCAGTTGGTGAGAGATAGCTGGCATACAAAACGTTGGGTCGATAAATTCAAAGTTTGGTTTAGTAGAACAGGCTGGCGGCCAGCAGATGTTGCTGAAAAGTACCCCATTACAATGACAAATCTTAACGACTACAAGAAATTTGACACAGTATTGTCCAAAGACACCAAACTCTATTGCTTGATTCAGTATGCACTGATCGTCGTTATTGCATTAGTGCTGATGCTTAATGCAACGCAGTTCGAATTCTCTTTATTAGTAGCGCTTGCAGTATTTGTTACGTTTAGCCTTTTTAGCTTAGGCATGCTTTTAGAAAACAGACCTTTTGCAATATTGATGGAAGGAATAAAAAACCTCGTAGTCATCGGGCTATCACTTTGGTTAGTCGAGGTTATGTGGCTAAATGTAACCCTATCAATCGGTTCATTAACCTGTCTATTTATACTTCTTTTCAGTTACCTAACTAGCGTTCGAAATACACCAAAAGAAGATAACTGTGATGAGTCTCAAGTGTGTTGAAATGGGTAGGCTCTCGGCAAAGTGTATCTAATCACTTTGTAAGATAATTGCTATTTTTGCTGTAATAGTACTGATAATTCTGCTTAAAAATAATCGTATCAACTATCTCTTAGTACAGCATGTGCCGACGAATATGTGCTGCAAAACCGAATGTTTTCACAGGTTAAATCGATTACTTTGAGTAATAAGGTAAAAAATGATTAAAAAACATACAAAACTCAGTTTACTTTCATTGAAAACTATCGATTGGTCTCGTCTATTGTGTAGAAAAGTTGACGTAGGTATGAATGCTAGCTTAAAAAAATCTATGGTTATCATGCTATTATCGAATTTTTTATATTACTGATTGTCTGAACTTTAACGAGCAGATTTTTGGTGATTTTTCACTCGCACAAATGTAAACATAAACAAAAATATGAAAAAAATACTACTACTTTCCACGTGTTCTCTATTTCTAATCACAGCCTGCGGCGGAGGCGGCGGTGGTGGAACTACCGCTCCAACACCAACGCCGACACCAACCCCTCCAGCGTCTGGATGGCAACAAGGTGTTTTTGCTAATTCAGCAGATTTCAAAGATCAATGCGCGGTTGTCAGAACTCAACCTGACATCAATGGTGATGCGTATCCTGATCAACAGGGCACCGATCTCGATGAAAAATTCTGGTTGCGATCATGGACGCATGAAACGTACTTATGGTACGACGAAGTAGATGATAGAGACCCAGGTCCTTTCACCTCGCCTCAAAGTTACTTCGACGTGTTGGTGACCAACGAGACAACGCCTTCAGGTGCGCGCAAAGATAATTTTCATTTCTTACAACCGACAGATGAATATGAACAGTTTTCGCAAGCGGGTGTGCAAACCGGCTACGGTATTGACTGGACATTTATTCAATCTGCACCGCCGCGAGATATTCGTGTAATTTCAGTCGATCCTAATTCGTCAGCCGACCAGGAAGGTGTCCAGCGAGGAGATAGGCTGATCAGTATTGGTGGTGTCGATGCAATCAATGGTAATGAAGTAAACTTTTTGAATGACAATATATTTCCAAGCACCGTTGGGACGTCAGTTGAGTTTACGTTTGAAAAAACCGATGGTACTGAAGCAACTTACACACTCGTCACAGGAAATTACGAGAAGAGTTTTGTAAATAACGTGAACGTCTTTGAAACCAGTGAAGGCAGCGTAGGCTACGTTAGATTTGACGGTTTTCAGCGGACAGGGCAGGGACCATTGATAGATGCCTTCCAACGTTTTGTGGATGAAAATGTTACTGAATTAATACTGGACATCCGCTATAACGGCGGTGGATTGGTGGCAATGTCATCACAACTTGCTTATATGATTGCAGGTCCTGTACAAACCGATGGTCGCACGTATGATATTATTCGGGTCAATGATAAGAGTGGAAACGTAAATCCAGTAACTGGAGAGACGATTAGACCAACACCATTTTACCCCAACGAGATAGACTGGGAGGAAGGAGTATTCACCAACACTGTATTACCCTCTCTAAGCCTATCGACGGTGTACGTTATTACTACGGAAGACACCTGTTCGGCCAGTGAGTCGTTGATCAATGGTCTTAGAGGCATAGACATCGAAGTCGTGCAAATTGGTAATCAAACGTGTGGCAAGCCATATGGTTTCTACCCTACTGATAACTGCGGTACCACGTATTTCACTATTCAACTACAAGCGACAAATGAAAAAGGCTTTGGCGAATATGCTGAAGGCTTCAAACCTAGACTAACACCGCAGTTTCAAGATGAATTACCTGGCTGTACGGCATCTGATGATTTTTCAAGTCCGTTAGGTGTTGAGACAGAGAGCATGCTTGCAACAGCGCTAGAGCGATTAGAGACCGGTAGTTGTCCTGCGCCTTCAAATGCTGATGTGTCCAAGTCAACAAGTTTAGCAGAGGCGTTTATCAACGCTGAACAAGCATCTGAGCTGAGTGTTTTTGAGCCAAGATATCGTTCAGTTTTATTGGAAAACAAAATTTATGTGCCGCTTAAATCAGAAACAGAGGAGTGAGAAACTTGTCCTCTAAACTGATTAAATTACATATACTGATTGGCCTTTCCTTCGTTTTGTTGGGGTGCAATATGAACGGTGCAAATTATGATGACAAGGAGGCTAAGATTGACTTGGCTGTCCCTGCCATCTTGGTTGATAGTGAACCTGACGTAATAACAAATGCAATTCAGAAATTGATGTTTGGTAGAAAAGTCAACATTGCCAGTAATGCATTCAAAGAAGACTATAAACTGATGATTGAGCGAAGTCCTGCTACTGATGACAGAGGTCAACCACTAAATGGCAGGGAACCCATGCAGCCAGGCATTGTTTTTTCGTTGTTTATGGATGATGATCGCTGCCTGCTGCGGCGCGATGATACTGACGACGTCGTCGTCTTGGAGCCATCAGATAAGGTATCTTGTAAACCGATGTAGTCGAAATTTTAGGGCCTGGATCATCACAATCAAAAGTGGAGGATGAATGCAGCCGCCCTAACGGGTAGATGATAAATAGCGGTTTTCAATCATCTTTACCTGCTGATACAGGTCAATAAGGACGTTGGCCTGCTGATTGTTATTGGAATAGTCAGACTGATTGCCTGGTTTATTTGGCGCATCCAAGCAGCCTGACTTTTTTATTAGCGCCCCGAGTATAGCGTCAATCTCAGTAGGTTGTTTATTGATTCTGTCTTGCAACATTGATGATCGATTTTTCTCGGTTCCCTTGATCACAGCGATAACCTGTCCAAACCACTCTTCTTTGTCATGTACTATATTTAACGCATCAAAAAGACTGAAAACTGCCTCAACTATAGTGTTAACCTCTTTTAACTTGTTCATTAACTCACCGTTTTTACATTGATAAACAAACGTAAGCGGGTTAATCGCGATATTTACAAGGAGCTTTTTGTATATTGCAGGATATATATCATTAATCCAGCCGGCATCTGGGTGACAGTTTATTAGCTGATTAACGTGTGCTTTTTTTCCGTGTTGTATGTCGCCTAACACCATGCTGCCTTTACCCGCTAGTGTTATGCGCCCTTCACTGTCGCGATATGCTCCGTCGGTGGTTAACCCAGCAATAATCGGATTATTTGGGAATGCGGTTTTAAATTGCGATAGAAATTGAATGCCATTTTGAAAAATAACGAGCGTGACTGATGTTGGTAATTTGTCTTCATATTCTTTAAGAAATCCAGCATTATGATAACTTTTAATAGGTATGATAAGTCGTTCAATCTTTTCAAAGTTGATGCTGTCAACGGGTACCAGATTACCTGGAATTTGATATGTGCTGCCCTGATAAGAGATTGTGAGCGGGTTGTACTTAGCATCGCGTGTAATGAGTGTAAGATCCCTATCGTCGAGGTAATAGGCTAACGTTGTCGCAATACAACCTCGTCCTAATATGTAAGTCTTTCCATCAGATTGTGCTGGTTTCAATGTTCACATTCCTTTGTAATGCAGATGCTCTTTAATGGTGGATAGTTGGGGCCAATGCTCTCCCTCAATTACATTGCTATGTACGCTTATAACTTCATCCATGTAAGTAAACTCTATGGCGTAAGCGTGCAAGTACATGCGATCTGCTTGTTTACCACCATATCGGTTGTCTCCAATAATTGGGCTAGAAAGCGACTTGAGCGCCACTCGCAATTGATGTGTCTTTCCCGTTAACGGTGATAAAAAGAAAAGCCGATTCCTATTGTTAAGCAAAACTGATGAAAAACGCGTGATAGCAGGAGACGATGTTGTTCTAAGAAGTTTATAACTGCCGTTTCTCGATTTTTCCATATCGCCGACGATTTTACCCTGTTTCTTTTTTGGTTTGCAGTTAGATAGCGCTATGTATTGTTTGCTAACTTGCTTCGATTGAAAAAGCTTCGAAAGTGTTGATGTAGCGGATTTCTTTTTACTAACAACAATAACCCCAGAAGTATCTTTATCTAATCTGTGAACGGGATCGGGCACAGCGTCAAGACGGAGTTGTGATTGGAGCGTCTTTATTAAGGACGGGGCGTTACTATGTACAAGTAAACCATGAGGCTTATGAACGACGATAAAGTCTTCATGCTCATACAGAATAGGTATTGTCATCCTTTCAGCAGAGAAAGGGCCGTTTCATAGTCTAGTGCATCAATTGCGTTTCTGATATCTGCAGATACAGCTTGGGATACGCTTATTTGAGGCAACCAATCGTCTAATTCGCTCTCTGTGATGAACTCGTGAGAGTTGAGTTTGTTAATGAGTTTAGTTTTGTATTTGTCGCTGGCATGTGCGCTCTCTTTTTCTCTGCCCGTAGAGCTATTACCCTCATCCATCTCTTCTATTGCATTGCATGTAGATGCCATCAATTGGCTAAACTCATCAAGAGTATTGTCATCGATGATTTCTGATTTAAGCTCGTAATCCAGCTTTTTGCTGCACTGAAAGACGGCACTTAAGCCAAGATTTCCGCTGATCCCTTTGGTTGTGTGAACTTTGATTTGTGCATCCCGTGTTTTTCCTTCTTTAATGAGTGCTTTGACCTGTTCCGGAACCGTTGCGAATTCTGTTTTGAACTTATTAATCATTTTGAGCAAAAGCGCTTCATTACCGGCAAGTTGGGACAAACCAAAAGCTTTATCAATTAAAGGAATATTGCTTTCCATAGTAGACCTTAGCTAACAATTGTTTGATTAAAGGAGGTGCCTATTGTTCATATACGTTACAAAAGAGACAAATGAAGCAGGCACACTCCTCAAGGTTAATATACTTTGATGTTAAGCACAAAATACCATTTGTCCTTTAACAATCGCGTTATTTTTGCCATTATTACAACACCTACTGTAGCGCTAACATGGCGAATAATAAAAAAAGCAGGCGTTACCGTTTGCCCGCCTAATCTTTATAAGTGACGTTCTAAACTACATCATGTCAGATCAACAAAACGTATTTGAAAATCGGTTAACTAATTTATCGACAGAAACTGTAAAGTCTTTGGTTGGAATTCGCCATGGTGTTGAAAGAGAAACACTAAGAGTGACACCAACGGGCGCTCTCGCGCAGACAGCGCATCCCGCTGCGCTTGGGAGTGCTTTAAAACACGAGTGGATCACAACTGATTTCTCCGAATCATTAATGGAGTTTATTACTCCACCTGAACAAAGTATTGATAAGACGATAGATCAACTTGTCGATATCCATAAATTTGTTATCGAGCATATTGGCGATGAATTGTTATGGCCACTTAGCATGCCGTGTTTTATCGATGCCAATACAGCCATTCCAATTGCAAACTACGGCACTTCCAATATTGCTCAGTTAAAGCAAGTTTACCGAAAAGGGTTACACAACCGCTATGGCAGTATGATGCAAGTGATAGCTGGCGTGCACTTGAACTTCTCGCTGCCGGATGATTTTTGGCACAAGTGGTTAGCGCAGCATTCAAAAGAAGATGATATCCATACCCGTTCAGATGAATACTTAGGGCTTATTCGAAACTTCCGCAAGTTTTCCTGGTTAGTTCCTTACCTTTATGGCGCATCACCCGCATTGTGTGGGTCCTTCGTTGCACATAGTAACCACAACCACTCATTCGAAAAACTCGGCAAGGGTACTATCTATCTGCCTTATGCGACGTCATTAAGAATGAGCGATTTAGGCTATACAAGTGCAGCGCAATCAAGTTTACACATTTCTTATAATGATTTAGATGCCTACGTTAATTCAGTGAGAGAAGCGATAAACCAACCCACGCATATGTATGCATCGATAAGCGCTGGCGAAAACGGTATTTGGGATCAGCTAAATACGAATATTCTTCAAATAGAAAACGAACTCTACGCGCCCATTCGTCCGAAACAAGTCGCAAATTATTTAGAAAAGCCCACCGATGCCCTGGCTGATAGAGGTATTAGCTACATTGAGGTGAGAGGACTGGACGTAAATCCGTTTTCGCAGGTAGGAATAGATGCGCAACAAATAAGATTCATGGACGCGTTTTTACTCTACTGTCTATTCTTGCCTTCGTCTAAGCATTCTGAGAGCGATCATAAGATATTCAAATCTAATATGGAAAAAGTCGTGACGCGCGGAAGAGAGCCCAATTTGATGCTCGTCCACAATAATCAGTCAATCTCAATTAAAGCCTACTGTGCGGAAATTTTTGAAGGCATAGAGAAATGTGCTGAGTTGCTTGATACAGCGAATGATACAAATGAGTACACAGAAGCAGTTTCGGTCGAACGCGAAAAAATGGAAGCACCAGAGCAGACATTTTCGGGGCAGATGTTGAACACGTTATTAGATAACAATGTTGATAATTCCTTCTTTGGACTTGAACTTGCGAAAGAGTACAAACACTTTATTAAAGAAACGCAATATCGGTTTATAGATCGCACAAAATTTGAACAAGCATCAACCGATTCAGTCAAAAAACAGGAAGAGCAAGAAAGAACAGACGATGTCGCTTTTGCTGAATTCGTCAATAATTATTTTAGTCGTTAGATGCTAATCGTAAAATAATAGGCAAAAAAAACCCGCTGATACTACACAGCGGGTCAAACACACTTAGGGAAACACATTCTAAATAGTAAGAGAGTCGATGTGCCAAATAAGTTCCAAAAAAATTTAAAATTTTTAAACTTTTTTTTAACTTCCTTGTGCTGTTTACTTTTGATCGCCGGTTGTGCCCACACTCCACCTAAGCAAATAGAGAATATTTGTGACATCTTTGAAGAAAAATCAGGTTGGTATGATGCCGCTGAAGACATGAGAGACGAATGGGGTGTTCCCATTCATGTACCAATGGCGATGATGTATCAGGAAAGTACCTTTCGACACAATGCAAAACCCCCTAGAGATTACATCTTCTTTGGCCTTATACCTTGGGGAAGGGTGAGCAGTGCGTATGGTTTTGCGCAAGCAATGGATGGCACATGGGCGGATTACAAGCGCGAGACAGGTAATCGATTTGCAGACCGAGACAGGTTTGAAGATGCTATTGACTTTATGGGGTGGTACATATCAAAAACACATAAACTGAACAGGATCTCAAAGTGGGATGCCGGCACCCAATATTTAAATTATCACGAAGGTTGGAGCGGCTATCGAAACAGAACCTATGCGAAAAAGGACTGGCTAAAACGCGTGTCATACCGAGTAGATGAGCGCGCCAAACGCTACGCCGGACAATTAAACAGATGTGAAGACGACCTTAAGAAAGGGTGGTTTATGCGTCTTATCACTTGAAAGTTAAGTGCGGTTCATTAAACCGTTGATCATCTTTGAATCTAACATTTTTAAAAAATCACTATTAAAAATGACAGTCTTATGTGTCCGTTAATGAAGCAACGCGTGAATTGTATTTTCATCAACAAATTTTTTGTTGATGAAGTGGTTTACATAATAACGGACGATACAATTATCAATTTGAGATCATCCATTTCGTGCACGCTTCACTCAAATGATAAATCACTGAGTCTGGCGAAACGTCTGGGTTCATCATCATGTGCATCATGGCGCCATCTACCATATTGTATGCCATCGATGCCGCAATCCTAGCGTCAATGTGTTGATGAAAAGTGCCCGACAATTGACCTTCTTCAATGGCTTTTGTTATATGTGATTGGATTTTTGCTCCTCTGACGTGACCGTAGACATGTGAATGAGAAGACAATGCCATAATTGGTCCTATGTGATCTATTTCGTTAGCCGCGAGCATTATTGAAGCAAATATAGCGGAGAATCTTTCTGGCCATTGAATACTCGTCACTTTTTCATTAGTCATTGCATCAACGAAAACATCCTCATAATGATCTAGGACACCTGTTAACAGAGAAGACTTGTTTGGATACCTCAAATAGATTGTTCCTACTGCAACTTCCGCATCTTTAGCAACTTGTGCCATTTTAGTGCCTTCAAAACCATGCAGAGCAAAGTGTTTGGAAGCCGACTCAACTATGCGTTTGTGCTTCTCGGCAATCTTTTCTTCTCTAATTCCCATTAAGATTCTTTAATAATAATGAATGACGTTCATTTTATCATTGATATTTGTTATGTCTACGCTGTAATATGAATGAATATCATTCATTTAAAAAGGTGTTACATGAACATAAACGATTTTTTTAAGGTGCTTGCTGTAGGGTTGCTGCTAATTCCAATTGCGATGCTGTTTAATAAACAGAGTTTTGCAAGTGACGTTATTGATAATAACCTTTCTGAAACTGAGTATTTAGATTTCTCTCACCCTAGTATTCAAAACTTACTTGAAAATATTACTAAGGACCTAACTGACAATAAGGATAAAGCTATTGCCATTCATAATTACGTGAGAGATGAAATTATATTTGGTTTTTCACGACAGTTTTATGACATGAAAGCTAGTGAAGTGCTCGAAGCAGGTAAAGGATTTTGCAACAACCAATCTACGTTGTTTGCTGCTATGTTGAGAGGCGTTGGGATCCCTGCCCGCCATCGTTTTTACTCGCTGTCAGCGTCCGTCCTTAGCGGTATAATCAATCCAGGGACGACGTATGTGGATCATGCTGTCGTTGAGGTGTATCTGGACAATAAATGGATAGCTGTAGACAGTTACATTGTTGACAGTGACCACGCAGAGGCAGTGCAGGCAAAACTAATCAGCGGAATGGGATTAGGCATGAGAGCCAACGCTTCGCTTAATTGGGATGGAATGTCCTCGAGTTTCTCACAGTTTCACCCCGAATATGTCGAAAAGGAATTTGGTATTTTTGATGATGTGGGTCACTTTTATGACCAAGAAAAAGCAGCGAATAATCGATTTGGCATGATTGAGAAGGTGATGTTCCCTTTTGCAATTGGCTCAGCCAATCAAAGAATAGCTGCTATTCGAGCTAATCAAGCTAACTAATAAAGTTGAGCTAATTCAATAAGTGCAAAACTATCATTAAATAGCGATACAATTACTGAGGCACGTATAGTCTTACTGCGGTGGGACGCTGATTCTTTTTGCCGTGCCTTTGATATTTTGTAATCCCCAATTTGCCATGGCATCAATAACATCGTAAAGACCCTTACCTTTTTCTGTTAGCTTATAGCTTTTTTTGCCTGTTTTGCTGCTTTTTATACCTTCAATGATAAGGCCATTCTCCTCGAGCGATTTTAGTCTACTAGCAAGGATATTTGTTGAAATTTTTTCGGGAGAGTTAAGAAACTCAGAATAGAGAAATTTTCCAGCGAAAAAGTCACGGATGATGAGCAGTGTCCATTTGTCCCCAAAAATATCCAATGAAGAGGATATCGGACAACATGAACGTAAACTTTTCATAGAGCAACAACCTATCCAGTTAACGATTAAGGTTAGTATATGGGTAGACGCTTTTAAAAAGCAAGTACCTACTTATCATCAGCAGATACTCATTTCTACATGCACATTAAATTTTTATCACAAAAAGAAACTTGCATAATGCAAGCATTGCGTTAAAGTTACTTGCAATTAGCAAGTATTGGTTTCTTTAATTTTACTTACAACCGAGGTTTCACAATGAAAGAAAACTTCAACAAATACGGTGATTGGGCTGTGATAACGGGCGCTACAGATGGTATTGGAAAAGCTTTCGCATATGCTCTGGCCGAGATGGGGAAGAATGTTTTTCTAGTCGCCAGAACTAGAGAAAACTTAGAGGCTTTTGCTTTGGAGCTAACATCGCAATATGGCGTTAATGCTGAGGTAATTCAAGCTGATTTGTCCATTGACGCAAACGTAAATAAAGTGCTTGATGAAACAATTGACTACGATGTCGGATTATATGTGGGTGCTGCTGGTTTTGGGACCTCTGGGGAATTTTTAAATACTCCAATAATGCAAGAA
Organism: Glaciecola sp. UBA2563; assembly: GCA_002340325.1. Taxonomy (GTDB): domain Bacteria; phylum Pseudomonadota; class Gammaproteobacteria; order Enterobacterales; family Alteromonadaceae; genus Glaciecola. The sequence goes on from DDLV01000043.1 coordinate 11,747, forward strand.
CTTAAAATGGTTGATGTTAATTGCAAATCAATTGTTAAACACGCTCAAGTATTTTCAAAACGTTTCAAAAAAAGAGGAGGAGGTGGGCTTATTTTGCTTTCTTCTTTGGTCGGATTTCAAGGCGTGCCAAAAGCTAGTAATTACGCGGCAACAAAGGCATTTATCCAAACGCTTGCGGAAGGTCTCCACGCAGAGCTTAAGCCTCATAATATTGATGTCCTGGCTGTAGCACCTGGGCCAGTTAGAAGTGGCTTTGCGACACGCGCAGATATGGAAATGCCAAACGCAGACTCTCCTAAAATAGTTGCAGAAACTTCTTTGAAGCGCTTGGGTAAGCGTATTACTACTCGTCCTGGATTTCTTGGGAAATTACTCGGTTACAGTTTAAGTATGACGCCTAGATGGGGACGAATTAAAATCCTGACACAGGTTATGGCTGGTATGACCAAACACAAAACTGACAAAGGGGCACAACGTGAAGCGCATTAAATATATAACTATTGTTGCTACAGTATTTGGCATGCTCGGTTGTATGCAAATCAGCACTCCCTTTCGTTCGTCTGAATTGCTTTCTAATACTGCGAATAAGATGGTGATTGTGGGTATAACGCATGTGACGTTGAATGAAAATAATGAAGGAAGAAGGGCATTTTGGACTCAAACGTCGAACGTAGTGAATTCTTTAGAAGGTCAAACTGGGTATCTGGGGCACCGTGTCCGCAGAGATTTATTGGGAGACGAAGGGTGGACAATGACGGTATGGGAAAATGAAAGTGCATTACAAGGGTTTGTTCGCAGTCCAGAGCATATCCAAGCCATTAGGAAGGGCGTTATAGGCGTCAAAGAGGCCCGATTTGTTAATGTCTCATTGCCAATCGAATCTCTTCCTATCTCTTGGGAAGATGCAGAAATAATCATGGACGAAAAAGGTCGCACTCGCGCGTATTAATTGCTAATTAATAAGTTAGGTAAAAAAATGAAAACCATTACATTTTTAATATTAGTAACAGCCATGGTGCCACTTTATGCAAGCAGTGCAAATGTGACCGTTACCATTGACAACATAAAAAAAGACTCTGGACAAATTGGATGCGCTCTATTTAATTTGGGGGATGGTTTCCCAATGGGAGCAGAGCCATTAAAGCAATATTGGGTGCCAGCAAATAAAAAAGGCGTGACCTGTTGGTTTGGAGGACTTGAATACGGTGAGTATGCCGTATCAATTGTGCACGACTTGAATGGTAATAAGATTACCGACACCAATTTCCTTGGAATTCCAAAGGAGGCCTGGGGCGTAAGCAACAACGTTCGACCCGCGCTTAGGGCGCCTACTTTTGAAGAAGCTAAAATCCTCATTGAAGGCGATGCCAACATCGTCATAAACATTGAATAAGTGACATCAGATTGCTTATTTTACCTTAATCAAAGAGATCTATTATGCGCATCTTACTATACTCAGTTATGTTTTTATTAGGCGGCTGCTATTCCTTTAATTATAATGAGCTTGATAAGCCTATGCCTTTATCATCACTCACGCCGATGGATTCTAGGCCAAAAGTCGCTTTGGTATTGAGCAGCGGCGGACCTAGAGGTTATGCCCATATAGGCATAATGAAGGTACTTGAAGAGCACAATATTGACATCGATTTGGTGGTTGGCTCGAGTGTAGGTTCACTTATTGGAGCTTTTTGGGCAGCTGGGTATTCTGCTGGAGAGATTTCTACGATGTCCATGCAGGGCGGGCCGTTAACACTATTTGATTTAACTTTATTTGCCGAAGAAGGCTGGATAAAAGGGCAGCGGCTGCAGGATTATGTCAATAATGGCGTTAATAATAAGCAGATCGAAGAATTTACGAAACGGCTAATCGTGGTCGCAACCAGGCAAAGTGATATGGAACCCGTATTTTTTAACTCAGGCAATACTGGTGTCGCTGTGAGAGCATCAAGTGCGGTCAGGAACATATTTTCACCGGTAGGAATAGATGGGGTCCCATATATAGATGGAGATGAATCCTTACCTGTTGCTGTTGAGGCTGCAAGACAGGCTGGAGCTAAATTTATCATTGTAATTGATGTATCAGCAGACCCAGAAAAAGCACCTCAAAACACTTCAAAAAAGCGACTTGATAGAGAACGACAAAGAAGAAGTAGAATTGACCAACAGCTCAATTATGCAGATTTTGTTATGAGACCACCGGTAGGTTATAGCGCAGGCCCTTGGAAGAGCTATTTTATTGAGTCTCAAACGATTGGTGAGGCTTATGCGAGAGAGAAAATAGACGAGCTATTGTTAAAGCTAAGAGCTAGCCTCGAATACAAGGATTTAGAAGAAAATCAAGATAAGAGTATAGCCGACTAATTGACATCGCTAATACTTAGAAAAGTGACTTGAACGTAGAGTTTAGCTTCAATAGTGCGTCAACCAAAATTGGAAACCATTCATTTCCAACCGTCCTTAATCCACTGAATCGTTGTGTTATAAGCCAGCGAAATCCATGCCTGATTAATAATGTTTGTATTAAAAAAGTGAGGAATTTGATCTAGATTAAAGTCTTTATTTATCTGTCATAAACCTCAATTTAACCTTTGATCTAGGTCATAACAAAGTTAGCCATCTTACCTAAAATTCAGCATGTAAAACTTAATTGGAGAAATTAGACATGCTTGACTTACTACTATCAGATCCGGTTGCTTGGGGTTCAGTTTTTGGTATTTTTGTTGTTATTGCAATTTGTGCGTACTACGTCTATTTATTTTTGCACAATACGAAAGAAGCTGAAAAATAAACACCGTGTACTCGTTTGTGTCTCGGGGGAACTAAAGGTCTCTCGGCACTCCTAGTAATACAAGTAATGCGCCAATTCCACCCATGTGCTTGGGTGCTTGGTGGAAACCCAAAATGAGCGGATGTTGCACAAGCCAATGAGGCGTGTATTTTTTCAGTACGCCTCCGCTGACTCCATGCACTATTTTGACACACTCGATATTATGTTTGTTCGAGTAGTCGATAAGTGCAGCGATTTCTTGCTTCGCATCTTCCCTATTGAGACCGTGCAGGTCCAGTTCGATTTCAGGTGCAATCAGGCCTTTCTTTAACGCTGATAATTTCTGCTTTTGGTCACTATCTCTTGCGTAAGATACTTTGGAATCTTCATCGAATCTAGCAACAAACCCGTCAGAAAATTCGAAGCTCGCGCGCTGTCGCTTCTCTATTCGTTGTGCACTCTCAAATTTCGCCGTTTTCTTCTTAATGGATCTCGGCGCCACATACTTATCATTTTTTATTGGTTTAATATCTTCAAAAAGCGCTGAAAACTCGCTCCGTGACGGCTTAACCGGTTTTTTTGACATTATTTTTCGTATTAGCCCCGCCAATTCGCGCATTATCGCGCAATATCCATTATTATATCGCGTCCTGCGAGTGACATAAAATACTCGGCAAGATTAACACACGATAATCAGGTGAATTTGCATAATCATGACGACTAACGTTGATTTGGAAGATATTGACATGGAAGACATGCACAATAGCTTCATCGCGGAAACACAAGCGCTTGAAAGCGTGGTTGACTGGCTGCGATTTTCAATATCACAAATGCAGCGCCAACATGTTTATTATGGGCATGGCACCGATAATAGCTGGGATGAGGCGATGCATCTGGTGCTTGCTGCACTTGAGTTACCACTTACGCTGTCAGACAAACAAATTAGGTTATTGTCAAAAGGAAAAGTCACAAAAAAAGAAAGCGAGACACTACGAGCATGGATATGGCAGCGCGCATACCAACAAGTTCCCTTGCCATATATCACACATACTGCATGGTTTGCCGAAAAACCGTTTTATGTTGATGAGCGCGTACTGATTCCGCGATCTCCTTTCGCTGAGTTAATTGACAAGAATTTTAAACCATATTTGGAAAAGCAGTTCATGCCAATGAGTATTTTGGATATGTGCACAGGCAGTGGTTGTATTGCCATTGCACTTGCAATCCAATACCAAGGCGCGACAGTGGATGCCGTTGACATTGACACCGATGCGTTAGATGTTGCATCGTTAAACGTTACAAATTACCAACTAGAAGATCGTGTCTATCCGATCCAATCCAATGTGTTTGACGCGTTATCAGGCCAAAAATATGATCTGATAATAGCCAACCCTCCTTATGTAGACGCAGAAGACATGGCTGATCTTCCAGAGGAATACCATCATGAACCCGTCAATGCGCTGGCTTCAGGCGATGATGGGTTGGATTTGACAGTTGAGATTGTTAAAGAGGCTGCAGAGCATCTTAATGATAATGGATGGTTATTTGTTGAAGTAGGTAACAGTGAAGTGCACTTTGCACAGCGGTTTGGTTCACTTGAGGTGAGTTGGTGCAAATTACGCCGAGGTGGTAGCGGTATCTTTGCAATAAGTAAACAACAGCTGATTGATCAGTTGGATGAAATAGAAAATTTACAGTAGGAAAGTCGATGGGCGGTAATTCATTTGGAAAAGCTTTTGTCTTAAGTACGTTTGGTGAAAGTCACGGTATAGCCATAGGTGGTGTTGTCGATGGTTGCCCTCCGGGTTTAGAACTCAGTGAAAGTGATTTGCAACCCGATTTAGATAGAAGAAAACCAGGGACATCAAGATATACCACAGCCAGACGTGAAAGTGATGAAGTAAAAATACTCTCTGGCGTATTCGAAGGAAAAACGACAGGGACGAGTATTGGTTTGCTCATTAATAATGTTGATCAGCGCAGCCAAGACTATTCAAAAATAAAAGATAGTTTCCGTCCTGGTCATGCGGATTATACCTATCAGCAGAAATTTGGGTTCAGGGACTATCGTGGAGGAGGCCGCTCTTCTGCCAGAGAAACTGCAATTAGAGTGGCGGCAGGTGGCATTGCTAAGAAGTATCTAAAACAGTATCACGGCGTCGAAATATTCGGCTACATTGCACAGCTTGGTCCAATTAAAATCGAAAAGGTTGAGCAAGAGATAATTAACGATAATGCTTTTTTCTGCCCAGATCCGGACAAGTTAGACGCACTTGACGTCTATATGCGTGAACTTAAAAAAGAAGGCAACTCCGTTGGCGCGAAGGTTTCAGTATTGGCGAAAAATGTGCCTGTTGGCTTAGGAGAGCCAGTCTTTGATAGACTTGACGCTGACATTGCGCATGCCATGATGGGCATAAACGCAGTGAAAGGCGTCGAAGTTGGTGACGGTTTTGATGTTGTCGAGCAAAAAGGTACCGATCATAGAGACCAAATGTCACCAGACGGTTTTCATACTAACCACGCAGGTGGAGTGTTGGGCGGTATTTCAACTGGACAGGATATACTGGTTAATATGGCGCTAAAACCAACATCCAGTATTAGCATTTCCGGTGAAACTGTCGATATAAATGGTAATGCATCGGAAATAATCACGAAAGGTAGACACGATCCCTGCGTTGGTATTAGGGCAGTACCTATTGCTGAGGCGATGCTAGCACTTGTTTTGATGGATCATTTAATGAGAAATCGGGCTCAAAATGCAGAGGTAAGGTCAATTACGCCCAATATACCCGGACAGAAGCCTGATTAGATGAATATTAGATCTAAATACTTTTTAGGCGAGGAAAGTTATCTGTATGAGTTTATTGCGAAATTGTCTGGCGCTTTCTACAAAGAAGGTACTGATGTTGGCGTCCATAAGTTTGTTGACGGTAACATATAGCTACGCACAGTTACCGGCTTCAAATATTTATGTAGGTCAGTTAGAACGTCACGAGCGCGGTGTCAAAATCAAGAACCTGACTGAAGTTACCAACGGCGACGTTTACGCAAATCAACCCTATTTCTTTGACGAAAACACACTTTACTTCACTCAGGAAGTGAAAAAAGGCGATAGTTCTCAAACAGATATTTTCAGGTTCAGCATCGCGCAGAATATGGCAGTTAATATCACGCGCTCAGAGCAAAGCGAATACTCGCCTACGCCAACAATGGACGGGACAGGATTTACCGTAATACGCGTTAACAGTGATAATCTTCAACATCTTTGGAAGTTTGGTTTTGATGGTAAACCTATTTCGCATTTGGTACCCGAGATAGAGCCCATTGGCTATCACGCATGGACGAGAGATGATCGGTTACTTTTGTTTGTGCTGGGTGAACCTCAAAAACTCTTATTTGCCGATCCTGCACAACCAGATGACGAAGGTCTGGAAATAGCTGCTAGTATCGGTGCTTCTATTTATGAAATGCCGCTTACGCTAGGGCATACCTACACCATAGAAAACGATCAGGGCAAGGTAAAGCTTTTTTGGTTTGATGCTAATTCTATGACAAATACCAGCATAGGGTACTTACCAGATAACGCTGAATATTATGCTTGGTCTTCCAGTGCTGAACTATTTACAACTGACAATGGCGTTTTGGTGACCATGCCTTTTATTATAAGCGGGCAGGACTTTATCTATACGCATTACACCAGTGTTGAAATAGATTCTGAATTTTGCCAAGGAAACGTTAGCAGAATTGCACTTTCTCCATACAACGATAATATTGCGCTAGTGTGCCACGATTAACGGCTACAGATAAATAAAAAAGCGCCTGTAAAAAGGCGCTTTGTGAAGATAGGTAATTCAGTCTTTGAGACTAGGCGAAGTTTGCAGATGCAAATTCCCAGTTTACAAGTGACCAGAAACCTGCCAAATATTCTGGACGTACATTTCTGTAATCAATGTAATAAGCGTGTTCCCACAAATCCACAGTCATTAATGGTACAACGCCGTCTTCAGTAATAGGTGTGCCCGCATTACTTGTATTTACAATATCGAGGCTACCATCCGCTGTTTTGACTAACCACGTCCAGCTAGAGCCAAAGTTGTTGACAGCTTTGTCGTTAAACGCGGCTTTGAATTCGTCGAATGAACCCCATTTTGCGCTTATAGCATCTGCTAACGCACCACTTGGCTCACCGCCACCCGTTGGGCTTAAGCTATTCCAGTAAAAGGTATGGTTCCAGATCTGAGCCGCGTTATTGAAAACACCGCCTTCACTCGTTTTTACGATTTCTTCTAGTGATTTATCAGCTAAATCAGTGCCATCAATTAGGCCGTTTAACTTCGTTACATAAGTTGCATGGTGCTTTCCATAGTGAAAGTCTAAGGTCTCAGCCGAGATATGAGGCTCGAGTGCATTTTTTTCATAGGGTAAAGCAGGTAATTCAAACGCCATGTGGATTCTCCAATTTATTGTTAAATGTAACTTCCTACCCACGATAAATAGGAACTCATTACGCAATTTTCAATCAAAAATTATGAAATAATGTTATCTTATTTCTTAGAATGGCTGCAGTTAGATCAACTATTGAATAAAATAGCAATATCGGCATTGAGTAACTTGAAAAATTAGCGGCAGTGCATACATCATTGATACTAGAGATTGGTAAGGCTAAACATGGAAACAATAGATAAAATTAAGCAACAAATCGACGAGAACCCAATACTGTTATATATGAAAGGCTCTCCCAAGCTGCCAAATTGTGGTTTTTCGGCACAGGCGAGTCAAGCAATCATGCAGTGTGGGCATCAGTTTGCTTATGTTGATATTTTGCAAAACCCAGATATCCGAGCTGAATTGCCGAAATACGCAGATTGGCCTACGTTTCCTCAACTATGGGTGAATGGTGAATTAATCGGTGGCTGCGACATCATTTTAGAAATGTTTCAGCAAGGTGAGTTAAAACCATTGCTAGAAGAGGCAGCACCAGATACCGATGATGGTGACAGTTAAAGACAAAAAAAGTGGCATTTGCCACTTTTTTTATGTTCTAGAAAACATGCAAATCAGCCAACGTCTTTAAATAAGTGTTCGTCACAAATTTTTTCATCAATAATTTGTCGTGCTAATTCCACACAGCTTCCGCACTGTGCTCCAACACCCAAATGAATTTTAAGGTCGCGAATGTTACCAACACCCTCATCCGAAACAGCTTCTTGGATTTGTTTATCAGTAATTCCGTAACATACACAAACGAACATGACATAGCCTTTATCTAACAATGCAAATGATAATAGTTGTTATTTGCGATAATTGCAACTAAAACTTTTGCCATTGTTAAGGAAAATCAAACTTCGTTACTCAAAACCCGCCAAGATCATGATAGTGATTGACTAAATAGCAAAACAATTCTGTCGTCTTTTCTGCATCATACAAGGCTGAGTGTGCGGATTTGGTGTCAAATGAGATATTTGCAGCTTCGCATGCCTTTAATAAAACCGTTTGACCAAGAATGAGGGCTGACATGCTGGTGGTGTCAAATGTTACAAAAGGGTGAAAAGGGCTTCGTTTAATATTGTTGCGATTTATCGCTTGCGTAATAAAGCCGTGGTCAAATGATGCATTGTGTGCGACAACAATACTTCGTTGGCAATCGGCGGCTTTTTGAACCGAGCGAATGTGTTTGCAGAGCGCTCGAAACACGTCGTTTTCAGGCTTTGCGCCTCTCAACGCACAAAAAGGGTCAATGCCATTAAAATCGATAGCAGCCTGTTCTATGTTGGCCCCTTCAAACGGCATGACGTGCTCGTGAAAACACTGGTCAGGAACCAGATGGTTGTCTTCGTACTTTACTGTCATTGCTGCAATTTCTAATATCGCATCTTTACTTGAATCAAAACCCGCTGTTTCAATGTCAATAATGACCGGGAAATACCCCCGAAACCGCTTGTTGATTTGTATACTATCTTTAGACATCTAATTCTCGAATCTTACGTTGCTCGGTGCTAAAACGCGTTCATTCTACGTACTACCTAATAAGCCACAAATGATTTATATCAAGCCAATCTAAGGATTGCCGATATATGCGTTAGGCAAAGACACGCAACAATTATGTCAGAAATGCAAACATTAAGAAGTAAGCAATTCGTTAAGTTTCAGAATTTTACTGCATCATCACTGCTAGCATTGTTTTTTATATCGCTCATCACGACGAATAAAGCATCAGCGCATTTACGCGAGTATCAGGTGTCATTTGAAAATTCCTCTTGGCAGCTTACCAAACAAACTCGTCTAGAATGCGAGTTGTCTCATAACATTCCGCGCTATGGTGTTGCTCAATTCGTTGCTGAAGCGTCCAAACAGCTAAATATGGCCTTTAATCTGGACATGCTGCGATTACCTAATCGTTACGACACTGCCACCTTGTATTCTAAGCCTCCAAAATGGATGCCAGGTGCAATCTCGAGGCGAATTAGTGATATGAGGATCTTAAAGCAATACGATGGCGACCTACCAGATGCACCTGCCTGGGAGATGCTAGTTGAGCTTGAAAAAGGATTTCAACCCACCATTTTCTATCAGGATTGGCACAACCCCAACGACCAAGTAGCAGTGGGATTAAGTGCCGGCAATTTTGTTGAGGCCTACAACAAGTTTTCGGTTTGCATTGATAATTTACTGCCTTTCAGTTTTGAAGACATTGCATACACTGTTCTCACATACAAAGTCGACAAAGCAGAGCTAACACAATACTCCAAATCTCGATTGGAAATGATTGGTGAATATCTAAAAGAAGACATCGATTTGGAGTTAGTGCTTATTGCTGGACATACCGACACCTTCGGTGAGGAATGGCCCAATGAACAGCTATCACTCAGGCGCGCGAATGAAGTGAGAGATTATTTTGCTTCAATGGGTGTAGATCTACAGCGAATTGAAGTGGCAGGGTTTGGTGAGAAACGAAATATATCTCCTAATGAAAGTCCGATAGACAGGGCGAAAAACAGACGTGTCGTCATACGTATGCAAAAGTAAGTCGGATGCAAAAGTAATGTGCCTATGTAAGGGCGTAGGGAAAAAGCGACGGATTACAGAGTAAAGATCAATTTGCCCTTGGCTTTTTCTTTTGCTGTTTTGCCTGTTGTTTTAATACTTCGTTGATGAAACTGCGACGACCATAGTTTTGGGTAATAATGCATTTTTCCAGCGAAAAACCTCTGGCTGGACAGTACTCCCTGCCGTAATAAATTATTTGTAAATGCAGATCATTCCATCTTTCTTTAGGAAAAAGCCTCTTGGCATCGCGTTCTGTCTGTTCCACGCTTTTACCGTTGCTAAGACCCCATCTATACATCAAACGATGTATATGGGTGTCAACTGGAAACGCGGGGATACCAAACGCTTGCGACATGACGACTGAGGCTGTTTTATGTCCAACACTGGGCATTGCTTCTAGCGCCGCAAAATCTTGTGGCACTTCGCCGTTGTGTTGTTTAATGATCATGTCCGATAGGTGCCATATACCTTTTGATTTCATCGGAGACAAACCGCAAGGCCTAATAATCTCTTTTATGTCCTCAATACTCAGCAACACCATATCATAGGGATTATCTGCTCTTGCAAACAGTGAAGGCGTAATTTGATTTACGCGCTCGTCAGTGCATTGTGCGGATAGTAGAACGGCAACTAATAGGGTATAGGGGTCTTTGTGATCAAGTGGGATAGGGATCTCTGGATATAGCTCATCCAGAATTTTCATGATGCCTTCAACTTTTTCTTTTTTTGAGGGCAGGTTACTCTTTTCTATCATATATCTGTGCCAGTTACGCGCGCTCTTGTGACCACTTGAGTATCCGTTTGTTTGCGATTGGCGATAGCAGTATCAATGAGATTTTTCGCAGCAATCAACAGCCCCATACCAATAAATGCGCCTGGTGGTAGAATTGCAAGTAGGAAGTTCACATCACTTGAGTACAGTGTAATTGTCATGTCATTTGCTATCTCGCCAAATAACAGCTCAGCGCCACTAAACAGTGTTCCGAAACCTAAAATTTCTCGCATTCCTCCTAACAGGACTAATACAATAGTGAAGCCAATACCCATCATGAAGCCATCTACAGTAGCGAAGTGAACTGGATTCTTCGAAGCGTATGCTTCAGCTCGTCCGATAATTGCACAATTGGTGACGATGAGTGGAATGAAAATTCCTAAGGTGAGATATAATTCATAGGTAAATGCATTCATTAACAGCTCTGTTACCGTAACAAAACTGGCAATCACCATAACGAATACTGGGATCCTAATTTCATTGGGTACGACGTTTCTAACGAGAGATACTGTGATGTTCGAGCCAATCAACACCATAGTGGTGGCTAAGCCCAAACCAAGCCCATTGATGAATGTGCCTGTAACAGCAAGCAGAGGACACAAGCCTAGCAATTGTACGATGGCAGGGTTGTTTTTCCATAACCCTTGAACGGTTAACTGTTTGAATTCACTCACGGCTAACTCCTTCTCATTTTGTATCCGACAAGCAATTCGACTGACTGTCAAACAAGATGTTTGTATTTGTATTGGCATACTCAGCGACGTTAGCAATTGCGTTGACTACGGCTCTTGGTGTAATCGTAGCGCCGGTAAACTGATCGAATTGACCACCGTCTTTTTTGACGCGCCATCTATCGGCAGTTTCTTGATTATAAAGTACATCATTAAAATCTAATATCCAGTCACTAACGCGAATATCGATTTTGTCACCAAGTCCAGGTGTTTCTTTATGACTCAACACTCTTGCGCCCAATACTGTCGATTGATAATCAATAGCGACGACGATATCGATATCACCGCTGTAGCCATCTGGGGCAGTGGTTTCAATGATAACAGCGTAATCTTCATCGTCATTTCTCGCGCGAAATACTCGCTGACGTTTGTTGCCTAAAAGTGACGATGCTTCAACAACAATACAATCGGTATCCAATGCGTTTGTATGCGAGGACTCGGGGACCAATTCATTAAGTATCGATAATAGTTGCACTTGTTTAGCTTGAGCTATCGTATCTTTTGTATACAAAAAAGTGGCGACGATTAATCCCGTTGTGACCAAGGCAAAGATCCCTAGGATGAGACCATTTTTTCCGATAATCTTTATCATCTCATAATTCCTTTGATCACTCCTTTGCTCACTCTTTTGAAATCGACTTAGCTTTTACTTTGTGACCGTAAGTGCGTGGTCGCGTGTAGTAGTCAATCAAAGGTACCGCCATATTCATCAGTATCACTGAGAAGGCAATCGCATCAGGGTAATTACCAAACGTTCGGATTATTATTGTCCACATTCCGATGGCAAAACCAAAAATCAAACGTCCATTATTGGTCGTTGATGCCGATACCGGATCTGTAGCAATAAAAAACGCCCCGACTATCAAACTGCCATTGACGATGTGAAACCATGGACCTGGATAAATTGAATTATCAATTAAATAGAGCAGTGAGGCGCATAAAACAGCGCCCATAATCATGCTAAGCGGAATATGCCAATTAATAATCTTGAGCTTCAATAATGCAAGCCCACCAATGAGGTAACCAAGCGCAACTAGTGACCAACCAATCCCACTGCTGCCGCGAAAAATCTCAGAGTTAATAGCTTCTTCAACAGTGAGATTCTGCGTTAATGCTGTTTTTACATGGTCAAGCGGCGTTGCCATTGTCAAACCATCAGCAGCGACTCTTAGCTGGTCAAGATTGTATCCGTTGGAAGTGTAGCCAGTAAGAATGATATAAACTGTATCCTTTAAACCAATGGTTTGCTCAGCAAGCACTGCCGGGGGCAACCAAGATGTCATTTGCACGGGAAATGATATCAATAGCATGACATACGCTGCCATTGCTGGATTAAATAGGTTGTAGCCTAAGCCGCCATACAGTTGTTTTACAATAACAACCGCAAAACATGTCCCAATAACGACTATCCACCATGGCGCTAATGGCGGTAAACAAATCGCCAACAGAAGACCCGCAACAAGGGCACTACAATCTTTAAGCGCGTGTTCAACCGGTTTTTTTCTTAACTCAAGAATGGTTGCTTCAGCGATTACAGCCGTTGCCATTGCCAAGAGCACTTGAATTAAAATGCCGTATCCAAAGAAAAACGTTTGCAATGCGATACCCGGTATACACGCAAACATGACAATACGCATGACAGCGCCCGTGCCGCGTTGAATATGGTGATGGGGAGAACTAGAAGATTTAGCTGTCATTATTTTTTTGTTGAGCTGCCTTTTTTGCTTTGGCACGAGCAACAGCTGCTGCTATTTTTTCCTTTTTGCTCAGTGCATTGCCGCTTTGATTATTATTATTGTCCGTGACCTGTTCATTACTTTCCGCTGATTTTTCAAGCGGTATATCCGATGACATTTTTTGCTGAGCTTTTTTGGCCTTTGCTCGTGCAATTGCTGCTGCTATTTTTTCGTTTTTATCTGGTGTATTTTCTTTAGTGTTTGCTGGCGTTTGTTCGGGGTTATTAGTCACAGATTGATTACTTGCTAATTGATCATTTCCGGATTTATCGTTTGCACTTTTATCAATCGTTGCCTGTTGTGCTTTTTTAGCTTTTGCACGTGCAAGGGCTGCAGCAATTTTATCTTTAGCGTTACTACCGTCGCTTTTCATTGCATTCTTTCTAGCCGCTGCTGCTTGGCGATGTTTTTCTTCTCTCGCTTTTTTCTCAGCAAGTAGCCGTGCTTTTCGTGACTCAAAACGAATTCTCGCTTTTTCCGATTTCTCCTTATCGAGTTGTTGTTGTCTAATGTCTGCTTTTGCCATTCGGTAATAATGTACGAGTGGGATCTCACTTGGACAAACATAAGCACAAGCCCCACATTCTATACAATCAAAAAGGTTGTATTCTTCAGCAACATCATAGTCTTTGCTCTTGCTATACCAGAACAACTGTTGTGGTAGTAGGCTAACCGGACAAGCATCCGCGCACGCTGAACATCGAATGCATGGTTTTTCTTGTTCTATTGTCGGCAGTTCTTTCGCAGCAGGCGCTAGCAAACAGTTCGTTGTTTTTATGATTGGGCATTGACCACTTCTTAACGTGAAGCCCATCATTGGTCCGCCCATGATTATATTTGGGTTGACTTGGCGATCGCGATCGTACCCTGCTGCACTTATGCAATCTGCTACGGGGGTACCAATACGCGCCCATATGTTTTTAGGCTGACTCAACGCTTTGCCAGTTACAGTCACTACTCTTTCAGTAAGGGGCTTGCCTTCAATAATTGCGTCAGAGATTGCGTAACAGGTTCCAACGTTATACATGAGACAACCAACATCTATAGGTAATCCATCAGATGGTACTTCTCTGGACGTTAACACTTGTATAAGCTGTTTCTCTCCGCCTGCAGGATACTTTGTTGGAATGCTGATAACCTGATAATTAGTTTGTTGCTGACAAGCTATTGATATTGTTTTAAGTGCTTCGGGTTTGTTATCTTCAACTGCGATTAACACTTGTTTTGGTGACAGCAAGTGCGCAAGAATATCGATTCCCTGTCTGATTTGCCACGCGTGTTCTCTCATCAACCGGTCATCAGCACTGATGTATGGCTCACATTCCACGCCATTTATAATGAGAAACTCAATCGGCTTTACATTGCTACTTTTTACGTGGGTAGGAAAACCAGCACCGCCCATGCCACTTATACCGGCTTTGCATATCGCTTCTATTAATGCAGAATGCGGCTGATTCAAGTAGTCAGAAATTGGGTGATACTGAACAGTATCGTCTTTGCCATCTGTCTCAATGACAACGGTTAACTCTTCAATACCTGAGGGGTGTGACGAGGCTTTTGGTGCAATCTCTATTATCGTCCCAGATGAGCTTGCATGAACAGGCAAAGCAAATGGATTATGACTCTCGGTAAGCGCTTGGCCTCTCTTTACGTAATCGCCGACCTTAACGACAAGGTCCGCGTCAACACCAATATGTTGCTTTAGGGGTATAAAAAGCTTTTGAGGTATTGGCATTGTCTCAATAGCGTGTTTATTTGAGAGCGCTTTTTGTCCTTCAGGTCGCACGCCGCCAGGAAAATCCCACAGTCTTTGAGATGCGAGCCTTTCCATAATGGTGTCAAAATCTGCAAATACCGACATTTACTGCACTGTCCTTATCGGAATATCTCCTGTCCCGCTTTGATTAAACTTCCATTTCCAATTCTGGCTTGTTTCGGCTAGCGGTATCATATCAATACAATCAACAGGGCATGGATCTACGCACAAGTCACACCCTGTGCACTCGTCAATAATCACTGTGTGCATTTGTTTTGCTGCGCCAAGAATGGCGTCCACAGGACATGCCTGAATACATTTTGTGCAACCAATACACTCATCCTCTCTAATAAATGCGACCTTTTTTACGTCTTCGACACCGTGAGCGGCGTCCAAGGGTTTGGCCTCCACACCCATCAAATCTGCCAATTCTTTTATTGTCGCTTCGCCACCCGGCGGACACTTATTAATTTCATCTCCATTAGCAATTGCCTCTGCATAGGGTTTACACCCAGGATATCCGCATTGTCCACACTGAGTTTGCGGCAGCAGGTTATCGATTTGGTCAACAAGCGGGTCGCTTTGCACTTTGAATTTGATAGAGGCGTAACCCAGTATAAGCCCAAATAAAACGGCTAATACGGCAACTGCAAGAATGGCATAAGACACGTAAGTAATCATATTAGCCCAGAAAATCCCATGAAGGCCAGAGACATGAGTCCCGCAGTGATCATTGCTATTGAAGCGCCTTTAAATGGGGTAGGGACATCCGCAGCGGCTAATCTTTCCCTCATTGCCGCAAACAACACCAATACAAAACTGAATCCAATCGCAGCGCCAAATCCATAAACTAAAGACTCAATCAAATTATGCTGCTTTGTTGTGTTAAGCAACGCGACGCCTAATACAGCGCAATTTGTCGTAATCAATGGTAGAAAAATGCCGAGTAGTCTATATAGCGTGGGGCTAGTTTTGCGTACCACCATTTCGGTAAACTGAACCACAACCGCAATCACTAAAATGAAACTCAATGTGCGCAGATAACTGATGCCCAGTGGCACAAGTAGATAGTTTTCAATCAAATAACTGCACAAAGACGCTAATGTCAGTACAAACGTGGTAGCGAAAGACATGCCCATAGCGGTTTCAAGTTTGCCTGAAACTCCCATAAATGGACATAATCCTAAAAACTGAACGAGTACAAAATTATTAACTAGAACTGTACCTACGAGTAACAATAACAAGTCTGTCATAAATGTTGTGTAGTGCTTTTGGCAACCTTTTGAAAACGTATTGCAAGACATATGGGTTAACAACAACTTTCATCAACGTATGCTGAATGAAAATTGTCTGAAAAATTCGTCATGCCCAGATTCACATATTATCGCTCGTTGCTGTTCGGATCACAACTGTGAATGGGCCAGACTAAGGTAGTTAGCTATATCGGTGTAAATCTTTGCAAACACGAAAGCGAATGAGGTGTATGAGCAGAAACTAAGGAGTATGGCTCCCCCTCCCCGACTCGAACGGGGGACCTGCGGATTAACAGTCCGTCGCTCTAACCAACTGAGCTAAGGGGGAATTGTGCAGTAGAACTAAATGTTGGCTCCCCCTCCCCGACTCGAACGGGGGACCTGCGGATTAACAGTCCGTCGCTCTAACCAACTGAGCTAAGGGGGACCTGACATTTAGTGGATGCGCATATTAATCAGCATGTCTCTTACTGTCAACAAGGATTTTGCATTTAGTCTAAAAATTGAGAAGGAAGGTTTTTGAACTATTATTATCAACATGTATTAGTACTAAATTCACTTAAAAGCAAATGTTGTTGAGGGAGAAATGCGCTAATGCAACGCAAGAATATTTATATAACTAAACGGTATATAAAAACAATATGAGCTGTACGAAAATACAGTGTTTAACAAAAGTGTCACAAAAAGTTCAAGCCTAACAGGTTAGTGATAGCTTACCTAAAAAATAACCAATCCGTTTGTAAAGGGCGTCATTATTAAGGCACTTGGACTTATTAACACTTTCTGTGGATAACTTTGTGAATTAACGTTTGATTGAAAAAGTATATAAAATAATATGATGTCAACTATTTATTTACAAAATTATTTAATATAAATTTTTAATAAAAACAATAATTTAAAAAATATTAATACTTTAGTTTATTTGGGGCTAATTAAGCGTCTCAAAATACAAAAAAATAATTATGATCCCTTATATTTTAATTCAGGTATCATCCTGTTATTTTAAAATTCCACGTCAGAAGATTGACGACTAATTTGTAATTAATTTGTTAAATGTAGGTTAATTGAGCAGAAAAGTTAATTTTATTAAGGGATGTAAATAAAATCCTTGAAATTATTCTTTAAAACCGCATCAACTTCCGCACATTCCAGCCTGTAATGTAAAAAAGTGAAATAATTTGAGTTCAACTACTGCTAAAGATCTGCTGAATGGAGACATTAGAAAAACACTCGTAAGCATGACGATTCCCATGATTCTGGGGATGATAATGTTGATGACGTTTTCACTCGTTGATACCTTTTTTGTAAGCTTACTTGGTACCAATGAACTCGCCGCCATTTCATTTACGTTTCCTGTCACGTTCACCATAATCAGTTTAAATATTGGGTTGGGTATCGGAACGTCAGCCGTAATTGGAAGGTGTCTAGGGAGCGGCAATACTGAACATGCAAAAGTCCTCGGCGCAGGTGCCATTGCCCTATCGGTATTACTTGTTTTGTTGTTAGTGGTAATTACCTATTTTCTTTTAGATGAAATATTTATCGCAATGGGCGCCACGGAAACGACCCTTCCACTGATTAAACAATATATGCACATCTGGCTTATATCCGGTGTGCTACTTGCGGTGCCAATGGTTGGTAACAGTATTTTGCGAGCAAACGGCGATACAAAAACACCAAGTATTATTATGGCTGCTGGAGGCGCAATTAATGCGGCACTAGATCCACTACTCATTTTTGGATGGGGACCTGTACCTGCACTAGGTATACAAGGCGCAGCGATAGCCACGGCGATTGCATGGGCAGTTGGCTCTGTGTGGATAATCTATCTTCTCGCCGTAAAACGAGGGCTTATTGAAGCAAAAATTCCTAATTTGTCTGAGCTTCGGCAGACCAGTAAAGGCATTTTGACGATAGGCTTGCCCGCTGCTGGCGCAAATATGCTCACGCCAATTTCAGGCGCAATAATGACAGCGATTGTTGCAAGCTATGGGGAAACCGCAGTGGCTGCGTGGGGAGTAGGGAGCAGAATGGAGTCTATAGCATGTATTATAGTGCTTGCGCTCTCTATGTCATTACCTCCCTTCGTAAGTCAAAATTTCGGTGCCAATAATTGGCAACGCATAAGCCTTGCTTATCAAATGTGTATGAAATTCGTGCTTATCTGGCAGGTGCTAGTATTCGGTGTGTTAATGGCGTTAGCCATACCTGTTGCGTTAGCGTTTGCTAAGGAGCAGGAAGTCAGAGATTTAATTACGTTATTCCTTTACATTGTGCCACTTGGTTACGGACTGCAAGGCGTAATCATTCTGACTAATTCATCATTAAACGCTATGCATAGGCCAATGGCCGGGCTGGCGCTGAGTTTGATCCGGCTATTTTTGTGTTACATACCGGTAGCGTATATCGGTAGTCTTATGTTTGATTTGATGGGGCTTTTTTGGGGATGCGTCTTGGCAAATCTAATTGCAGCAATCATCTCCTATGTATGGTTTAGTAACGAGCTAAAAAAAATGCAAATTCAAACCGAGTCGCCAACTACGTAAGGATCAACAGATGAGTAAAGGGTTCACATTAAAATCCAACTACGAACCAGCTGGCGATCAGCCGCAGGCGATAGAACAATTGCTTGAGGGTTTGGAAGACGGCTTAGCTACCCAAACCTTGCTAGGTGTTACCGGTTCCGGTAAGACCTTTACTATGGCAAATGTGATCATGCAGTCGCAACGCCCAACGCTTATACTTGCGCACAATAAAACGCTTGCTGCTCAGCTGTATGGAGAGATGAAGGAGTTTTTCCCAAACAATTCAGTTGAGTATTTTGTATCGTACTATGACTATTATCAGCCTGAAGCTTATGTCCCGAGCACAGACACCTTTATTGAAAAGGACGCGTCCATTAACGATCACATCGAACAAATGCGCTTGTCTGCAACAAAGGCCTTGATGGAAAGGCGAGATGTCGTCATTGTTGCATCGGTTTCCGCCATTTACGGATTGGGCGATCCGCAAAGCTATATGAAAATGCTATTGCATCTGCGACAAGGCGATATCATGAATCAACGCGACATATTGCGTAGACTCGCCGAGTTACAATACAAACGCAACGACTTGGCATTTGAACGCGGAACCTTTCGCGTCCGTGGCGACGTTATCGATATATTTCCCGCAGATAGCGAAAAACAAGCGGTTAGAGTCGAGTTGTTTGATGAAGAGATTGAAAAAATCAGTTTCTTTGACCCGCTTACCGGCGCTGTCGAGAAGAACGTGGTGCGCGCAACGGTATTCCCAAAGACGCACTATGTCACGCCACGCGAGAAAATACTCAACGCAGTTGAAAATATTAAAACTGAGTTAGTTAGTAGAAGAGAACAACTCAAAGAAAATCACAAACTACTCGAAGAGCAACGCATCGTGCAACGCACCCAATTCGACATTGAGATGATGATTGAGTTGGGCTACTGCTCTGGTATCGAAAACTACTCGCGATATCTCTCCGGCAGAGCGCCGGGGGAGCCACCACCGACACTGCTGGATTATTTTCCGCCAGATGGGCTCCTATTTATTGACGAATCGCACGTTACGGTTTCACAAATTGGCGCTATGTACAAAGGCGACAGATCGCGCAAAGAAACCCTTGTTGAATATGGTTTTCGATTACCGTCAGCGCTAGATAATCGCCCACTCAAATTTGAAGAGTTTGAACATATATCACCGCAAACGATTTATGTGTCAGCAACGCCCGGACAATACGAACTTGAAAAATCGAGCGGTGAAGTTATCGAACAAGTCGTGCGCCCGACAGGATTGCTCGACCCTGAAATTGATATTAGGCCTGTCGCTAGCCAAGTCGATGATGTGCTGTCAGAGATAGACAAACGCGTTAAATTAAACGAAAGGGTATTGATTACTACGCTAACCAAGCGCATGGCTGAAGATTTAACGGATTACTTGAGTGAGCATAACGTGCGTGTACGATACCTTCACTCTGACATTGATACTGTGGAGCGAATCGAGATCATACGTGATTTGCGCTTGGGTAAATTTGACGTTTTGGTTGGAATTAACTTACTCAGAGAAGGTCTGGATATGCCAGAGGTATCCCTAGTGGCAATACTCGATGCTGACAAAGAGGGATTTCTTCGTGCTGAAAAATCGCTTATCCAAACGATTGGTCGCGCTGCAAGACACCTTAATGGTCGCGCAATACTATACGCAGACACCATAACAGGGTCGATGCGTAAAGCAATCGATGAAACAAATCGAAGAAGAGAAAAACAAAAAGCATTCAATGAGGCAAACGGAATAGAACCGAAAGCCTTAGTCAAATCAATCACTGACATAATGGATCTGGGCGATAATGGCTCTGGTTCCAAAGTTAAGCTGCGCAAAGTCGCTGAGAAGTCCAAAGACTATAAAGCAGAATCCGCCACCGATCTGATGCAGCGAATCGCCGAGTTAGAAAAACGTATGTTTGAGCATGCGCAAGAGCTCGAATTTGAAAAAGCTGCTCAGGTAAGGGATGAAGTTGAATCCCTAAGAGCGCAAGTGGTAAATGCATCATAGTTAAATGTCTATAATCCCGCCAAGATGGCAACCATTGTTAAGCGCCGGTTTCACCAAAATACTGGTCGATTGAGCTACGCTATCTAGCTGCAGAATATTAATATTTAAAAGACGCTCTGCAACTTCCCTGTTCGCTCGGGCGAGCGCGTCCATGCGCTCGCACG
>DDLV01000091.1 GCA_002340325.1 Glaciecola sp. UBA2563
ATTGAAAACGCTGCTCTTGACCGTTCACCAGACGCCTGACCACAATATTGTTCCTATTCGCCCGCTCTGTATAACCCCCAGCAAGCGCAACCGCTTTATCTATCGATATCCCAGGCTGAAACGGATAACCGCCCGGCTTTTGGACTTCGCCATCAATGAAAAAGGGGCGATGCTCAACAATGGACACCGACACCAGCGGGTCAATTAAATAATCACCGCGCAAACCCCTATCGATAATCAGCTCAATCTGGTCTAGCGTCCTTCCTGCTAAACGAATATCACCTAAAAATGGATAGCTAACAATACCCGCATTGGTCAGGCGCGTTTCTACGGTCAAGTCATCTTCGCCGAAGACTTCTATCTTCACCATATCGCCTGCGCCAAGCACATAATCGTCACTCGCCGCTTTAACATGTACCGATAACGAAAACATCATTACCACACATACACTCAACAATATTTTTATGGTCTGCATTTTTATCTTCCAAATTAAAAATAAAACACTGTCTTTATGACGCTGCTTAACCCTGATTTGTTCCTTTACCACTCACCTGTGGCAGCGTCGTTTTCTTAACTGTCTTGCACCCCATACCAACAATGTGTATGTCACGTACAGCAGAGAATTTATTCCTGAAGGAGGTGAGACGTATCTAATGCCTATGAAATGCGTACAAACCACCCGACTGGCTCTACGGGAACTCAACACAGCTTTAGATAGAATTCTATAGATCTTTAAACCGGTTGCATTATGCCATAAAGGTATAACTTATCAATCAAAATACGTATTAGCTACTTGCGCATTTCGGACCAATAAGGGCGGAGAAATCGCCTAACTCGCGTTGTAATTAAATTTATCATAGAACATTGCGTACTCACCGGTACGTTTGGCTTTTTGCAAGTCCACTTGATTTAGCACAACACCGTCAATGGACTGGCCAACTTCAATAAATCGTTTTAGGCCAGCATTGGCATTTGCAACCTGAGTGCTTTCTGATTTAACTACATAAACAACCGAATCGCACTGCCTTGAAATAACCACAGCATCGCTTAGTGCCTGTGACGATGGGCTATCAATAACAATGCAATCGAATTTGGTCTTCAAGAAGTTCATAAGTGCACTGAACTTTCTGGAGGCCAATAGCTCTTGAGGATTTGCTGGAACGCTTCCAGATGTCAGAAGATGCAAATTAGATGCTTCATCGCGCAGCAAGCATTCGTTTAATCGATGCGTTCCAGTCAACACGTTACTCAACCCAGGCTGAAAACCTGAGAATGAGAATGCATCAGCGATGCTCGGCGTTCGCAGGTCAGCATCCAATAGCAGCACTCTATGCAATTGGCCTAATGCAAGGGACAAATTAATACAAACAGATGTTTTACCCTCGCCTTGCGTGCCTGAGTTTACCAGTATTGCTTTGGGTATGTTACCGTCGTTTAACATCGTGAGTTTGGTGCGGATAGTGCGAAACGATTCACTAAACGCAATATTGCGATAATCAAAGAAGTGTTCAGCTGACATAACAGCTTTGCCACTGTGTTTCGCTTCAGGAATTGATCCGAGCATACGCTGATGTAATTTCACTGAAATATCATTGCCAGAACGCACACCTCTATCAAGCATGTTGCGCACAAAAATGAGTACATAACAAACTACAAAGCTAATAATAAATGTATTTATTATAATCAACGAACGATTGGGGCTGTATAGCGATGTGGCTGGTACAGCGTAATCAAATACTTGCGTGTTGGCGATCGTTTGTCCATTTTGTACGTAGGACCCGTTGGTGTTTTCCGATGAGCTGTTTCCAGAGTAGAATGAATCATAAAGCTGTTGGCTTGCCGCCACTTCAGCTTCAAGAGCCTTTCGCTGATTCTGCAGCATGGATAACCGGTTTAGCTCAGCCTTAGCGGCGTTTACTTCACGCTCGAGGGTCGCCACCTTTCTTGAAGCCGCACGGTAACTAGTAGAAATGTCAGAGATAAGAAACTGAGTCTGATTTTCAATGCTTGCATTCGCTGATGTTAACTCGGCTTTGGCAAGGATTGTACTGGGATGCCGTTCGCCGTATAGCTCATTAAGTTCAGCAACCTTTGCTTGCGCGGCTATTTGCTCTAGCCTCAGATCTCTAACCGTTGGGTGATTTAGAATATCCGGCAATTTAGCCAGTTCCTCAGGTGATTGCCCAGGTTT
This sequence comes from Glaciecola sp. UBA2563, assembly GCA_002340325.1. Lineage (GTDB taxonomy): Bacteria > Pseudomonadota > Gammaproteobacteria > Enterobacterales > Alteromonadaceae > Glaciecola. Next base: position 2,192 of record DDLV01000091.1, read on the forward strand.
ATTAATGACGTTAAACAACACTCGCTCTTGCTGAAAAACAAGTTTCGCTTGCAACAACGCAGATGAAGCATCTTGCGCCCGCTTAGTCGCGAGTTCAACAAGCCCAGACAGGTTAAACGCGTTATTTTCCGTATCGAAGTTTTCGAGTCTCGCCGATGCGGCATTTAGTTTTGCTAGATAATCGTCAGAACCAACTTTCGTCTGCTCGGCTAAGCGCTCGGGTATGCTTTGCATGGGTTGCGAGCGAATGGCACGTTTTGTTTCGACATAAACATTTGCGATTCCATTTGCAATTTGTGCGCTTAACTCAGGATCAGGCGTCTCTACCGATATGTCAATGACATGTGTATTATCAATTGTTGTTATCGTTGTCCTTTCCATCAGCATGTCAGCAGCGAAGCTGACCCTAGCAGCCTGCATCTCCTTAGACGTTTTAGTTTCACTCACTGCAGATTCGCTCCAACTTTGCTGAGTGCTAATCACATTCCCAAGTCGAGTGAAGAATTTTTCGATAGACAACCAAAAAGATCCAGAGGCATTTAGGTCGAAATAATCATTTTGATGCAGGGATAACCGCGACACTGTTTTTTCCGCGATGCGCCTTGATTCAAGAATTTCGTGCTGCGTTTGCACGTATTCGATTGACGTGCCGTCAAAGCTGGATTGTCCGAAAGGTGAGGATGGGCCGTTAAGACGATTCTCGACAACAAGCGAAGCGGTTGATGTGTAGCGCGACTCAAGCGTTAATGAGTAGAGCGCGGCGAGGACTGCAACCAAGCCTGCGACGACGAGAACACGCAAAAGATATCGTCTGAACAGTGCGACATAACGGCCCACGTCGATAGAATTTGACGCAAATACCTTTGTATCAAATTGGCCTTCAGGAAATGCTTTCATAATTTTTATCTAACCATTCAAAACTAAACCAAACTCCGTTTTTTCAACAATGGTAGAACCCCCAGGGGACAAAAAAATGGCGCTTGTTATTATATTTGTAGCACCATTGACTTTACGCGCCCACAAAGGCGCAGCCGCTTTATCTACGGCTTTTATTGTTATCAAATTTGTGTCTGAAATTCCCAGTAGACGTTGTGCTGTTGATTGACTGGAAACGACATCGAATTGAACCGCTGAATTTTTACATACACAGGTATAAGTCTTGATACCAAAGTAAGTATGTGGTTTGTTAACATTCGAGTATCGTTTAGAAAGTTGTTTGACCGGATGTATTAGAGCAGACGACCATAATCGCAAGATACGAATGCACACTTGCGTGTTGACATCCGCACGTACTGGAGTATGACTGTGTGACTTACTACTCATAAAGTCCCTAAATATGCTACAACTCGTTCGATTAGCCAATTAATATGGTCGGTATCGAATCAACATACGGCGTCTTACCGCCAAATATTTGACGTAAGTATGCCAGTCCTTTGTCATTTTTCAACATAAATTAACCTTTAAGTGCTATATTTATACTTTTGTATAAAAATTGAATAGTCATAAAGCATTATTTACCAGTGAAGCAAATCACTTTTTAGAGATTAAAGTAAGTTATAAGTCGTATGGTCATAAGTCTCGGGACAGGCGATTTATCATTTACCTTTTAGCGTCAAACGATATATGATTTGCAAAAAAAGATAGCGTCGAAACTGAAGAGGCTAACATTGCGCTTATCAAATGACGAAATTCAGCAACTAAAGCAATCATTGAGGCAACTTTCACAGAATGCAAAGTTATATCTTTTTGGTAGTCGTGTGGATGATAGTAAACGCGGCGGCGATATCGACCTGCTTGTCATTTCAGATGAGTTGACTGCCCGCGATTTGCGAATGATGCGCATCCAGTTTTTTGAAAAGTTTGGCGAACAAAAAATCGACATTGTCCTTGACGATGGTAGTTTGAAAAGCCCCTTTGTTCGCCACATCTTCCCCAACGCCATAGAATTATAATGAAAGATAAACTGCTTCACGACCAAAAACTCCTGAAAAAACAACTTTACTGGTTAACCCTATCCCTCAATGAATGCGCAAAAATAGGCATCAAATCTGATTATACTGCCGATGAATTTGGGCGTTTTGAAACACTGTGCAGTCGCTTCAGTCGAAGCATCGATTTCTTAATCCGGAAAATATTTAGAAGCATCGATGAATACGAGCTCGAAAATCAAGGAACGCTAATTGACGTAGTAAACAATGCGCACAAGCGGGGCCTCATCAAAAACGTGAAAGAAATACGGCTGATGAAAGATATTCGCAACACCATTGTCCACGAATACGTGGAAGAAGGATTAATACCAACATTTAGCGATGTGTTAACGTATAGTGTCAACCTTGTCGATATCATGCAAACTACGGAGCGCTACATCGATGATCTCACAAGATAATATGACCAGCACACTCAAATCATGGCTTCAAGGGCAACCCGAAATTGAAGTCGCTATCTTGTACGGTTCTTTTGCGAGAAATCAACAGCATGCAAACAGTGATGTTGATTTAGCCATCTCGTGCAAAAGCAAATTATCCGCAGCACAAAAACTAATTTATATCATGCAACTCCTCGATCTGCTTCAGAGACCCGTTGATATTATCGACCTGCGCGAAGTCGGCCAACCTCTACTCAGTCAAATTATAGCCGATGGTAAGCGATTAAAAGGGAGTTCAACCAAATTCGCGGAAATTGCCATACGCAATGTAACCTTAAATGAAGACTTCCTTCCGTTAATTAAAAGGATGCAGGAGGAGAGAAAAAAGGCGTTTTTTAATGAATAAGGTTGTCGTTAACGCAAAAATCGATTCGATTATTAAATGCCTAAACCGGGTGAATGAAACGATGCCCAATACAAAAGAGGAGTTCATTAGAAATATAGATGCTCAGGATATTGTCGCGTTAAATCTTTCTCGCGCGATTCAATGCAGTGTGGATATCGCCTTACATTAGGCTAATGGTAAGCGCCGCAAGTGTTTCTCGATTGCTTCAACCACCGATTTAGCAAGTGGTAAGTGCGTTTTTTCTTTTGCCCATACTTCATGGAAGCCTGCCACGGTTTGCTTAACGGTATCCAACACTAATTTTTCAGGCAGCATCGCTTTTGCCGCTAAGTGTGATAATTCATCCATCGTGAAATCACTAAATTTTTTACTACGGCTGACCTTAAGTGACGCATTATCATCATAGATATAAGGAATGGTCGAAACAAAGTCATAAGCAGGCGCAATCGAAACCGTGTGTTTGTCTTTGTAAATCACGGACCAATTTTTCATATGCATATCAGCATTTCCAATTAGCGTGTTAAACACCAATCTGCGTATAAATTCTGCAATGTCTTCGTCTCGACCTTCGATACCAAGGACCTGGCCAATATTTCGCATGCTGGCTTTTTTATATTTATCTTGCGGATATACACCAAAGACTTGTGCGAAGTCCTCAATGTGGATTGCATGATTATCTGAATGGGCATCTGACCGGTCAAAACGCTTAATCGCAAATGCCTGAGCATTTGCGAAAGCATTACCAAATTTGCCAATGCCACTAGGGATGTTAGCAATTTGACTGATGGGAAGTAGCTGAGTTTCCGGCACATCCATTCCCAACATTCGCGCCAGTTCCATCATCGAAAATTCATTTTCTGGCACCGCTTCAAATCGAGACGATGGCAGTTTCACTATCC